>NZ_JBTXLT010000005.1:0-318752 GCF_054871725.1 Enterococcus sp. LJL99 | reverse complement strand
TGCGAAAGAAGGTAAAAAAGATGAATAACACAACAAAATTTTTTAAATCCTATCGTTTTCTACAAGTTTTAACAGGAATTCTGTATCTCCTCATGGCTGTTTTAGCGATGAGGTATACAGAAGAAAACATTGTGGAAGCTGTCCAATTAATTGGTGTCTTTTCCCTAATTAAAGGTTTTTTTGAAATTATGAATCGAGACAAGATTTCAAAGCGAACGTATCATAAACAAACATCAGCGATTGTTTTAGGTGTTGTTGACCTGATTGTCGGCTTGATTTTAGTGGTTGATATCTCATTGGATCTCCCTTCTTTAGCGATGTTGTTTGGTGTCTGGTTTATCAGTGACGCAGTGATTTCATTTTTTATGCTAGATTTAGCAAAAAGAATTTCCATGCCTTACTACTATGTTTCTTTGGTTGTGGATCTGCTTGGTGGATTAATTGGCTTGATTTTATTGATTGCCAATGAAACAACAATCATTAGCGTTCCAGCCTTAGTTAGTTATTATTTCTTGATGTTCGGCTTTATCAAATTAATCGGCGGTGTAATCAATAAACATAATTTAAATACCTTAGAAAAATAAAGTGTCGCTTTTTTCGACAGAATTCAAAATTTATAGAAGTAAATACCCTATATACTAAGCTTATCAACAAAACAACAATATAAAACATAAAAAAATTAAAGGACGTGTATATCATGTGTACAAGTATTTTCACAGAAACAAAAGATGGTAAACATCTATTAGCGAGAACAATGGATTTTTCTTATCCATTAAATAGTTGCCCTGTATTTATCCCAAGAGCGTATCAATGGCAATCTGTAAGTGATCAAAAATCTTATCAAAACAAATATGGTTTTACAGGTGCTGGAAAAAATTTAGAAGGTAGCTATTTTGTAGCTGGCGGAGTAAATGAAAAAGGTTTATCAGTTGCAGAATTATATCTTCCTGGCGAAGCTGTTTATCAAAAAGAAGTCGATCCTGCTTGTCAAAACTTTGCACCACATGAATTTATTCTACATTTGTTAGGTAATTTTTCTACAATTGAAGAAATTGGTCAAGAACTGAATACAATCAATTTAGTTGCTGCGCCAGCTCCTGAGCTAGGAATCATCACACCATTACATTGGATTATTACCGATGAATCAGGTAAAAGTGTTGTAATCGAACCAACTGAAAAGACATTATCATTCAAAGAAAATCCAGTAAATGTGATGACCAATACGCCACAATTAGAATGGCACATCCAAAATTTACGCAATTACTTAAGTGTTCGCCCAATGCAATATGATTCAGCCAAGTTTGGTGATTTCGAAGCTACTCCATTCTCACAAGGAACAGGAACTTCAGGCTTACCTGGAGGCTACACACCTCCTGAACGATTTGTTCGAGCAGCGTTTTTGAAAGAGTATATTAAAGAAGCAGCAAATGAAGATGAAGGTGTTATGAATGTTTTTCATATTTTAGCCTCTGTCAGAATTCCTAAAGGGATCGTCCTTGAAAAAACAGGTAATAGTGACTATTCACAATATGTAAGTATTTCTTGTAATGAAAGCAAAACCTTCTATTATACTGACTACGCAAGTAATGAAATTGCAAAAGTTACCTTAACAGATGAATTATTAGCCGAAACAGAAGTCAAAGAATTTCCAATTTCTAGAAATCCAATTTATAAAGTATGTAATTAAATTTAAATAAAAAAACAACAAGAAAGAAGGATTTATCATGAAAAAAGTAGCATTAATAACATTTGAAGACCAAGCAAAAACTTACGAAGCACTATCACAACTAAAACAAATTTCTAAAAGCAATACACTTGAACTCAAACAAGCAGCAATTCTTCAAAAATCAGAAGATGGAACAAGTTATGTAATTAAAGATGGCTTAGATTATGAAAGTGGGAATCGGATTGCAACTGGCGGGATCATCGGGATGGTCGTTGGAATCTTAGGCGGTCCATTAGGCGTATTATGCGGTTGGGTTGTTGGCGATTTAGCCGGCTTAGGAACTAATTATATTAAAAATAAAAAAACAAATACAATTTTTGATTCCGTAGCAAAAGAATTAACACAAAATGAACTAGGTTTACTCTTATACATGGATGAAACAGACACTGCTTTATTAGATACAATGATCGTTGACAAATTAAATGGAACGATTGAACGATTCGGCTACGATTCTGTTCAAGAAGACTTAGAAACAGCTAAAAAACACTTAAATTAATTTGAAACTGTCTGAAGATTTCTAGTTTCTAAAGTGTCTTCAGACAAGACTCGACTAAATAAAAAACTATAAATAAAAATTTTTGGAGGAATTTATCATGAAAAAAAGATACTTAGGCGTTTCAATTCTTGCGTTAGGAACATTATTTACTTTAGGAGCTTGTAGTCATACAGAAGAATCTGGTGAGATTGTAAACGAATCAAATAGCGAAACAGTCTACACAGATGATTCAGGAGATGCTATTGTTGAATCTACGACTGACCTGAAGGATGACGGTTTCTTTAAAGTTTTAGTAAGAGATGGCGCAAATCCTAAAATCAAGGATATCGTTTCCTATGATACAGAATACAAAAACTCTGATTGGGACAATATTACATTAGATGTGGAACATGCGAAAATCGTTAATGTTGCCGATTTTAAAGATGATGATGATACTACCTATAAAGAGTTAGTTTCCTTAAAATACCAATTAATGAATGAAGATAGTTCTGACAAACATATTACACCTGATAAAGCTGAATTAGTATTGAAAGATGGCAAAGAAGTAAATGCTGAATTCTTCTTAAATTACTGGGATGATGAAATCTTAACACACGATGAACATAAAGATGGCTACATCCACTTTAAAGTAAAAGATGAAAACAAATTAAGCGACATCAACCAAATCAAAGTAACCTTCAAAGCAAAAGATGAAAACGATAAAGAAACAACACATACGTATACCATTGACTTTCCAATGGAAGCAGCAGAATAATTAATTTAAAAGGCAGTCGACACTTAATTTGTGCCGACTGCCTTTTAGTTTTTGGTTCTATTTTTCACCACAATAAATAGAAACGACTCTATCTCTTTGTAACAATCTCCTTTATCTTTTCAATCGTTTTATCAATAAGTATTTGATACTCCTTTTTATTTTGCTCAATATAACCCTTCATAAATGCTTGTTTTTCTGTTGACCAATCAGCGTCCATTTGAGTAATTTCAACTTCGTTATTGACTTCAACCTTTCCAGAATATAAAACGGTAGGATCATTCGATTTTGAAATAACAAGTTCAATATTTCCCCTATCATGAACATCAATAACCAATGATTCTTTTCTAGTTATTATATTTACATTTTGTTCTTCTAAGGGAAAACCAACTGAACCTGTTGGTAAAATATATGTCCAATAAATTGTCCTTCCTTCTGTTAATTTATAGCCATTTCCATCATTTTGGTCAGCATCTAATGACCAACCAAAATGAGCGAGATTTTCTCGATATTTTCCTTCATCCATTCGTAATTTCTGATTATACCCAATGTACAGAATAAAAATAACTGCAATAATCCCTATTATAATTTTATAATACTTGTTCATTCGAATTTTTTTTGATACTTCTTTTGTCATTTGTTTATCCTCCCTCAATAATTTATCCAGAGAGATATCAAACAAATCGCTGATTGAAACAATTGTATCTAAATCGGGATAATTTCGCCCAACTTCCCAACCAGATACGGCTGAACGAGAAACATTTAATAACTTTGCTAATTGCTCTTGTGTCCAATTTTTCTTTAAACGACATTCTTTAATCTTGTCACCAATATTCATGATATCACCTCCTGCTACTATTATGTTTGTACTCTTATCGAAAGAAAAGCCACTATCTGTACCATTACTTAAAATGAATTGGTACGAATCGTGTCACGTTGATACAACGGTGTTTCCCAATTCATTTAATTTTTAGTATAGCAGTTTTCTTATCTTTTAAAATTAATTTCTTTTTCAAATGATCTTTCTATTATTGATAAAAACGAGAACAATTAGTTTATCCCTAAAAAACAAATTACTTACTTTATTAAATAACAAAAAACGAGTTAGAATCAAACCCTGACGTGGGCTGTTTCTAACTCGTCTTTAGTTAGCTTAAACATTAATCATACAATAAAAATCATTTTTCTGAGTCTGAGGTACGTGCATTTTCTTTAATGATTTCAACGATTGTTTTAGCAGCTTTTTCCATAGATTCAAGTGTAATAAATTCATATTGTCCATGGAAATTTTCGCCACCTGTAAATAAATTAGGCGTCGGAATCCCCATAAATGAAATCTTAGAACCATCCGTTCCACCCCGAAACGGCTCAACAATTGGCTCAATTGCCAAGTTTTTCATTGCTTGAATCGCAAGTTCTACACAACGCATATCTTTTTCAATGATTTCTTTCATATTATAATACTGATCTAAAAATGTGATTGCCAGACGTTCTTTATCTAAAGTCGCATTCACTTCGGCTACTTTTTCTGCTAAAAATTGTTTTCTAGCTAAAAACTGCTTTTTATCATGATCTCGAACAATATAAACTAATTCTGCCCGATCAATACTACCAGTAAATTTTGTCAGCAAATAGAATCCTTCATGCCCTCTTGTTTTCTCTGGCACTTCTTCTGATGGTAATAACTGATCCAATTGCTCACCTAATTTGATTGCATTAATCATTGAACCATACGCCGTTCCCGGATGGACACTGATTCCATCAATTGTAATTACCGCTTGCGCTGCATTGAATGTTTCATATTCAAAATGTCCTACCCGACCACTATCAATCGTATAGGCAAATGCAACAGGAAAATTCGGGGCATCAAATAAATCCGCTCCACGACCGATTTCTTCATCTGGCCCAAACGCCACATGGATATCTCCATGTTCGATTTCTGGATGTGCCAATAAATAATCGATTGCTGCTAAAATTTCCACGATGCCTGCTTTATCATCTGCGCCAAGCAGTGTCGTTCCATCTGTAGTGATCAAAGTTTCGCCTACATAATCATTCAGATTCGGAAATTCACTTACTCGCATAACGATTTCTAACTGCTCATTCAACACAACATCTTTCCCATCGTATTCAGTAAAAATTTGCGGCTGAATGTTTTCAGCATTATAATCTGCCGTATCCAAATGGGCGATAAATCCGATTGCTGGAATTTTTTTAGCCGTATTCGCTGGTAATATGGCAGTTAAAAAACAATTGGCTTCATTAAAGTTAATCGCTGAAAGACCTATTTTTCGCAAGTCATTTTCAATCATTTTAGCTAACTCGATTTGACCTGGTGTCGTGGGCACAGTCGAACTAGCCGCATCCGAACGAGTAGTTACTTTTGCATAACGAATAAATCGATCTAGTAGTTGATTCATTTTGTTGCTCCTATTCTGCTAAATAAGCATTTCTTAAGTTAAAGAAATCGCCATACAGGTGATAACTAATATCATTCACTTTTGGATTCACTAAGTAATTTGATGCACTTTGATACAATGGTACTTGAGCCGCTTCCTGATTTAATAAAATATCCTCAGCTTTTTTATAATCTTCAAATTGTTTATTTGGGTCATTGGCATCCGTTGTTTTCGCTGCATCGACTAATTTGCTGTACTCATCATTTTTAAAACCACCATAATTATATGAAGAGCCTTCATTGTAAAGATTGAAATAAGAATCTAAATCGCTACTTCCTGCTGTCCAACCAGAAAGAGAGATTTCATAATTTTTCTTCGTACGTGCTTCTAAAAGATTATTTTTTGGTTGAGCATTAATTGTTACTTCTAATCCTTTTAAGTTGTCTTGCAATTGACTTTGAACATATTCAGCGATTCGTTTACCATTTTCATCATCCGTAGCTAATAGAGAAACTTTTACTTTATCACCTAAATCGGCTTGCGCTTTTTTCCATTCTTCTTGCGCTTTCTCTACATCATAAACTGCATAGTCTCCACTATATTTTCTAAAATCTTCAGAAGTTTCAGGATTTGAATAAAGATTTTTTGGAATCAACCCATTCAAAGGTTCTGCGCCATCGTTCATCACATTTTTCGTTAAAGCTTCCTTATCAATTGCTAAAGAGATTGCTTTACGGAAATGGGTATTTGCAGGTGCAGTGCCTTCTTCTTTATTAAAGTCTAAAAACATATTTGATACATCTAAATGACTGATATACCCTGGATCATCGCTATGTTGTTGTACATATTGACCACTGATACGAGTCAAATCTAAATCGCCAGCTTGATACAAGTTAATGCCTGTATTTTCATCTTTAATCGTATTAACTTTGACTTCTTCTAATTTCACAGCATCCGCATCATAGTATTCTGGATTTTTCTTCAATGTCCAACTATCAGAAGCCGCATCCCAATCCGTTAAAATAAATGGTCCGCTATAAATTAAATGATCGCTATCTTGCGCATACTCTTTTCCTTGCTCTTCAACATACGCTTTATTTTGCGGCGCTAACCAACCGATTGAAGCAACCGTTAGAAATGAAGGTTGTGCTTGCTCTAATTCAACAACAAATTCTGTGTCGCTAGGTGCTGAGATGCCCATTTCAGAAACATCTTTTTCCCCATTACGAATTGCGGCACTATTTTTTACGTTATCTAGTAGATATGCATTCGGTCCAATTGTTTCAGGAGTCACTAATTTTTTCCATGAATAAACAAAATCATTAGCAGTAATTGGCTCTCCATTACTCCACTTGATATCGTCTCTTAATTTGAATTTATACGTTAAACCATCTTCACTGATTTCTACATTTTCAGCTAAGCCAGGAATTGGTGTACTATCGTCATCAAAACGATACAAGCTCTCAAATAAATGTTGAACCATTGTAAAGGTATTTTTATCAGTTGTTTGCGTGGTATCTAATGTAGAGATTGGCGCTGGCGAACTAATTTCGATTTTTTGACTTGAAGCAACAGCTCCCTCATCACTTTTTTTCGTTTCTTCTTTCTTGTCATTCCCACCACAAGCAGTCAAAAATAATCCCGCTACTAGCGCACTTACGATAAATAATTTCTTCTTCATCCAATTTCTCCCCCTAAAAATTTTTATACACTAATCTACTCCTACCAAAAAACGTTCTAGTTTTGAACAAATTTAAATAAATTAGATTTCAAGTATCTGTCATGATTCGATTTTAGTGATGAGATTTCTTTCACGATTTTCGACAATCGTAGTGGTTCCGCTTCGCTTCGGGTGACTTCGCTCTCTTCGCTCGCCAAGTATTGTTCAGCATCTACTCTGCCTTTGGCAATCGTAGTGATTCTGCTTCGCTTCGGGTGACTTCACTCTCTTCGCTCGCCAAGTATTGTTCAGCATCTACTCTGCCTTTGGCAATCGTAGTGATTCCACTCCGCTTCGGGTGACTTCGCTCTCTTCGCTCGCCAAGTATTGTTCATCATCTACTCTGCCTTCGGCAATCGTAGTGATTCACAACAAAAAACCCTCGTCCTGAAAAGGACGAGAGCTTACACTTTCGCGGTACCACCTTTAATCATTGACTTATAAAAAGTCCTCTCATTCAGTACGAATCATACTGAGGCGCTGTAACAGGCGCACCTGAATTGATTTAATTTATTCGATCAATCTGTTCAAAGGCCATTTTCTTTTCCCGATTCACTGTCTCTTCTCACCAATCAAGACTCTCTTTAAGCTAGCTGAAAAAATACTTTCCTTCTCTTCACATTTTATTTTAATAGATAATGTATTACAGAAATTGTAGCATAGATATAGAAAAATAGTCAATATAAGGATACTTTTTTCTGTTGTCATTTTCTTACTATTAAAATTAGATTAGATAGGTTTTTGAAGTTCTGGTCTGATAGTTATTCAGTAAATGCTTTATTGACATCTTCAATCATCAAATGAGTTGATTCTAATCCACCGCCGCTTAGATACCAAATATCTGGTTGTAATGAAATGACTTTACCGTTTTTACCAGCGATTGTTTGTTTTACCAACTCATTTTCAGCAACATTATCATTAGAAGCATCTCCACCGATTGCTTTGGTCCGATCAATCACAAATAAAATATCAGGATTTTTTTCTAAAATATATTCATACGAAACGCTTTGTCCATGGGTTGAAGCTTCGATTTTATCATCTGCTTGTTTAAAACCAAAGGTATCATGAATGATTCCAAAACGAGAACCATTTCCGTATGCGGATAATTGGCCTTCGTTTACTAACGTAACTAAAGCAGTTTCATCACTTGCGGTAGCTTTTTCTTTTACTGCAGTAATTTCTTTTTCCAAGTCAGCGATTTTCTTATCTGCTTCTTCTTGCTTATCAAATACCTCTGCTAAAGTTTCGATATTTTGTTTAGTTGAATTCCAAGTATCTTTTGCATCAACAGCTAAATACATCGTCGGTGCAATTTTGCTTAATTTTTCTTGATAATCTTGTTGACGACCAGATATGATGATCAAATCTGGTTGTAATTCGTTGATTTTTTCTAAATCTGGTTCTTTGATTCCACCTGCTGATTCAACTTTTTTGTAGTCTGAAAGGTATTCTGGCAGATTTTTCGTTGGTGCCCCGACAACTGTCTCGCCTTCACCCAAAGCATCAATCGTATCTAGAGAACCATTATCGAAGACAACAACTTTCCTAGGATTTTTAGGTACCTCAATTGAGCCATTAGAATCTGTAACTGTAATTGTTTTCGCTTCTGTTGCGCTAGATTCTTTTGCTGCTGAGTCGTTGGTGTTACTAGTTGCACCACAAGCTCCTAAAGTAAATAATGCCGCTAGAGATACTGTAGCTATCGCTATAAATTTCTTCTTCATTTTCTTCCCCCAATAAGTTTTAATTAAAATACATACAAAAACGTTTTCCATCTACTTCACAAATTCGGATGGTCATATCATACAATTCATTCAATACTTCCGCTTGAATGATTTCCTCTGTCTCACCATGTTGGAACAAACGACCATTTTTCATCGCGACGATCTCGTCTGCATAGCTAGCCGCGAAATTAATATCGTGTAATACAATAATGACTGTCTTTCCAAACTCATCGACTAACCGACGCAATGTCTGCATCATTTGAACTGCATAATTCATATCTAAATTGTTTAACGGTTCATCCAATAAAATATAATCTGTATCTTGTGCCAAAACCATTGCAATATAGACTCGTTGCAGTTGTCCCCCAGATAAGGTATCGATGTACGATTCTTGTAACTCAAGAAGTCCAAGATTTTTTAATGCTTCATCCACTTTTTCATGGTCTTCTGGCTTTAATCTTCCTTTACTATAAGGAAAACGACCAAAATTGACCAATTCTCGTACAGTGATTTTTAAATTGATCCCATTCGTTTGCTTTAAAATCGATAATTTTTTTGATAATTCATTTTGTTTCCATGTTTTCACTTCATTGTGGTCTAAATAAATATCCCCTGTATCTTTAGGGATTAAACGACTCATCATAGATAGTAACGTACTTTTACCCGCGCCATTGGGTCCAATAAAGGCAGTGAGTTTTTGCTCCGTGATTGGAAGTTGTACCTCTGAAACAACTATTTTTTCACCATATCGTTTGGATACATTTTTTATTTCGATCATACTTGCTGCTTCCTTTCACTTATAATTTTTCCAACAAAATAGATACCACCAAAAAATTCAATTACAATACTCAACGTCGTGTTCAATTGAAAAATCTGTTCAACCATAAATTGCCCAAAAACCAACAAAAAGATAGCTAATAAACTACCGCCAATAAATAGCTGTCGATGACTATAAGTTCCCATCAGTTGGTAGCTCATGTTCGCAACAATAAATCCAAGAAACGTTACAGGTCCTACTAAAGCTGTGGAGACCCCAATCAAACCACTAATAGCTAGCAAAAGAATAAACTGAAAGCGAGAAATATTTATTCCTAAACTTATAGCTTGTTCGTTTCCTAAATGTAAAACATCCAACGTATAACTTTTGAACCATAAATAACCTGAAACACCTAAAATCAGCATTCCTGCGATAAGTAAGTACTGACTATTCACATTCCCAAAACTAGCAAAAAGCTTTCCTTGCAATAAATCATATTCATTAGGATCCATCACAACTTGTAAAAAAGTACTAATACTATTGAAAAAAGTACCTAAAATAATACCGATCATTAACAATAAAAATAAATCATGGTTTCCTTTTTTCAATAAAAATTTAGCCAATAACAGACTAATTGTGACCATCAAACTCACATTCAATGAAAATGTACCTAGTGTTTCGTTCCCCAATAGTTGTTGTCCTCCTAAAAAGAAAAACAATAAGGTCTGAACAAATACATAGAGAGAGTCCAATCCAAGAATATTCGGTGTTAAAAAATGATTTTGAGTCATTGTTTGAAAACTGATTGTCGAAAATGTTGCAGCAATCCCAACTAAAATAAAAGCTATTACTTTACGTCCTCGTAACTCTAATGCAAATGCCCAATTCCCATAAGTATTATAGGTCAAGTATAAGAAGCAGATGGCAAGCACAGCTACCGAAAGGAACAATAATTTAAAAATATAGGAGTGAACGAATTTTCTCATGCCGTTTTCCTCCTCAAGAGTAATACAATAAAGATGAAACTCCCTAAAATTCCTACAACAACACTAACTGGAACTTCATACGGTGCGATAACAACTCGAGCAAGAATATCACAAACTAATAAAAACAAACTTCCGCCGATTGCCGTTACAAATAGGGTGTTTTTCATATGATCGCCATAACGCAGTGAGACCAAATTTGGCACAATCACACCTAAAAATGGAATACTGCCGACCATAATCAAAACAACAGCACTAGCTAATGCAACGATTCCTAAGCCAAATAATTGAACTCGTTGATAATGGATACCTAAATTAGTTGCCATATCCTCTCCCATGCCTACAACCGTAAATTGGTATGCGAAGACATAAGTGATAATCAATAAGGGAATCGTCAAGTAAAGCAATTCATAATTTCCTTTCATCACCGTCGCAAAATTTCCTTGCAGCCAAGACGACATGTTTTGAACTAATTGAAATTGATAGGCAAAAAAAGTCGCAATCGAACCAATGATATTTCCAAACATCACACCAATTAACGGAATCATAATTTGGTTTTTGGCAGGTAAAAAACGCGTCAAATAAAGAAAGAGGACGGTCCCACCAAAAGCAAATAAAAAAGCTACAAAGGAACGAAAAAGCAAGGGAGCGCTAGGGAGAAAAATCATCACAACTAAAATACCTAATCGCGCACTGTCCATCGTTCCAGCTGTACTTGGGGAAACAAATTTATTTTGCGTCAAATGCTGCATGATTAAGCCAGAAATACTAATCGTACTTCCCGCAATGACTAAACTAATCGTTCGTGGCAGTCTAGTTGTCACCAAAACTAATTGCTGTTGTGCATCTAAATGAAAAAGCTCAGCCAAAGAGATTTCTTTGATACCAACAACGAGCGAGAGAATAAACAAAAGGAGTAATAATATAAAAAGACTGATTTTTTTCATGTACCCGCTCCATTTTCTATTTCCTAAAAACTAAGTAGTAACTGAAAAGAATTGAATCTCTTTCTAATTGAGAATGATTTTCATTCTTATTTGATAGTTTATGCGAAATCATTTAGAAATGCAATACTTTTTATCATCTCCTGCTTTAAAAATTTATTCCTGCTCTCATCTTTTTTTAGATATAGATCGTTGTATGTTATAATTTAAAGTAAGCATAAAGTGTAGGTAGAGGGGGATGGTTCATGGCACAAGATGACATGCAAAAACACTTAGATAACGCGATGTACGGCACACCGTTATTAAAACCAGATGAGCAAAAAAAGTATATGGGGACTTTTCGGGAACGTTGTTATTTAACGATGACCATTGCTCAAATGAAAGAGTCAACCAATAGAGACAATCTTTTAAAAGAATTAGCCAAATATCCTGAAGCTTTTGTTTTACTGAATGGGGTAATGGATATGAGTTTACAAGCTAGCTATATCAAATTATTGACAGAACACCAAACAACGTTCACTGTCGTTAATGATTTTGTTGAAAACTCACTTGATTCTTACGGCTTGATTCTTTGTGCTAAGCAGGCAGTCAATGAAGAGCAGCTCTCGATTACAGACAAATATCCACCCGTAAAACCAGTTGAAAAACCTGTTAAAAAAGGGTTTTGGCAAAATTTATTTTAATTAGGAGCGCGATAATGATGGTTGAAGCAGATTTATTAAAAAAAGATTTAGCAAATGCACTAAACACTCATATCAAATTATTAAGAGAAGTCGAACAAATCGAAGTGGAGCATATGGATGCTTTTACATTTATGATGCGCAGCTTTGGCTTTATGTTAGACCGGGCACCAAACCTCATGCTTGAACAGGATGATGAGGCATTATACTACATGATGTTCCAATATTATAGCTTGCTTAATGAACTAAAGTATAACCTAATTCTTAATTTTCCTTACGCTCGTTTACAAGGACGCACCTTACTAGAAGTAGTAGATGTTTTTCCAACAACCTATGAAAAAGAGCTTAAACAATGGTGGGAAAATAAAACTGGTTTAGAAGTTGAAGAAACGAAACAAACGATTGCGATTAAGGAATTAGAATATTAAATCTTCTCAAAAAAATAATAAGAGGAATCATCTAGCCTAGATGATTCCTCTTATTATTTTTAATCTTAATAGCTATTACTATAAACGTTCCTTGATTGCCTTCTTTACTTTCGTTTATAAATAATCGCTTTTACCCTAGTAAATCTATTTAAAATAACTCATTTTTTTCCTAAAGAAAATCACTACTGATACAAAAGCAACAACTACCAGTCCAACAATAGTTGATAGTGCTGAAAAGAATTTAGTTTCACCAGTATTTGGTAATTTAGAAGTTTTCCCTTCTTTTACAACTATATTTTTTTTCGTATCTGTTGAGGTATCAGTCGGTTCTTTTTTAGATGTCGCTTTCCAATGGGCGTAATACGTTACACCACCTACTGGTATTGTCACACTAGTTGGCATTTTTTCCGTACCCTCTTTTGTCGTATACCAGCCCTCAAAGGTATAGCCAATACGGGTTGCTTCAGCTATTTCACTTAAATCGATTGTCTGATCACAAACCCCTTTAAGTGTTTTCTGAGTCGTTGTACCTCCATTGGCATCAAAGTAAACTGCGGCATCATCCGCTTCCCATTGTGCATACAATGTTACTACTTCTCCTGAAGTTTTAGTCAAGTTGACAACATTCGCTTGATTTGAATAAGACGTTCCATTACCGTCTTTTTCAGTATTCCAGCCAGCAAAACTATAGCCTAAACGAATATACCTATTTTCTGTCAAATTTTGCGCAACATCGTACACAAAATTTTGATCATTCATCGTGCCATGCCCTTGATTCGCATTGTATTTCACTACGTACTCATTCGCTTTCCAATGGGCGTAATACGTTGTGCCTCCTGCTGGCATCGTAACACTTGTTGGCATTTTTTCCGTACCTTCTTTTGTCGTGTACCAACCTTCAAACGTATAACCATCTCGTGTGGCTTTGCCAACTCCACTTAAGTCAATTGTCGCATCCGTAACACCTTTGATTGATTCTTGTGTTGTTATTCCTCCATTAGCATCAAAACGAATCTCGGTTTCATCAGCTTCCCACTGTGCATATAGCGTCACTACTTCATTTTCATTATTAGAAAGATTTTTTACTAGCTCTTCATCCACATAGCTTTTTCCGCTTCCCAAAATATCTGTATTCCAACCAGTAAAGGTATAGCCTGGAATCTTATACTGATTTTTAGTCAAATGCTGTTCAACATCATAAACAAATTCTTGATCTGGCATTATACCTTCTGTCCTAAAGCCTCTTTGAAGGCTATTGATATCATATTTCACTACATAGTTATATGCTTTCCATTGTGCGTATAAAGTACGTTTGCTATCAGAATCATTTAGTAAATTTATGACAGACTCTTTATCTGTATAAGAATCTCCCGTTCCGTCTCGTTTTGTATTCCAGCCAGCAAAACCATAACCTAGTCTAGTATAACTATTCTCACTTAAATTTTGAGGAACATCATAAGTAAAGAGTTGATTATCCATCATCCCTTCACCTTTGTTGGCATCGTAGCTTACTACATATTTATTAGCTGACCATTGTGCATATAAGGTTACTAAGCCGCCTGAGATTTTTGTCAAATTCATAACATTTGCTTGATCTGTATATGACGTTCCACTGCCATCTTTCTCAGTATTCCAACCGATAAAACTGTAGCCAATACGAGTATAACTATTTTGGATTAAATCTTGCGCAACGTCATAATTGAAAACTTGGTCATTTATCGTACCTTCACCTTGATTTGCATCGTATCTTACTATATACTCATTCGCTCTCCAATGGGCGTAATACGTTGTGCCTCCTGCTGGCATCGTAACACTGGCTGGCATCTTATCAGTACCATCTTTTGTCGTGTACCAACCTTCAAACGTATACCCGTCTCGTGTGGCTCCAACTACTTCACTTAAATCGATCGTTGCATCAGTTGCTCCAATGATTGTCGCTTGTTTCGTTCTTCCTCCATTAGCATCAAATACTATTGGATTATCTGAATTTGCTACCCATTGAGCGTACAAAGTGATTATTCCATCTACATTTTTAGTCAAGTTCAGAACATTCGCTTGATCTGAATATGCTACTCCGCTACCGTCTTTTTCGGTATTCCAACCAATGAAACTGTAGCCTGATCGATCATAGCTATTTTTAGTCAAATCTTGCGCAATATCATATATGAAGGTTTGATTGTTCATCGTACCTTTTCCTTGATTCGCATCATACTTCACTACATACTCATTTGCTCTCCAGTGCGCATAATACGTTGTGCCCCCTGCTGGCATCGTAACACTTGTTGGCATTTTTTCTGTGCCGTCTTTTTTGATATACCAACCTTCAAAGCTATAGCCATCTCGCGTAGCTTCATCTACTTTACTTAAATCGATTGTTGTATCTGTAACACCTTTGATTGATTCTTGTGTTGTTATTCCTCCGTTAGCATCAAAATGAATTTCAGTTTCATCCGCTTTCCATTGGGCATACAATGTTACTACATCACCCGAAGTTTTAGTTAAGTTGACAACATTCGCTTGATTTGAATAGGACGTTCCACTACCGTCTTTTTCGGTATTCCAACCAGTAAAACTATAGCCTAAACGAGCATAACTATTTCCGGTCAGATTCTGCGCAATATCGTACACAAAAGTTTGATCATTCATCGTGCCATGCCCTTGATTCGCATTGTATTTCACTACGTACTCATTCGCTCTCCAATGAGCGTAATACGTTGTGCCTCCTGCTGGCATCGTAACACTTGTTGGCATTTTTTCCGTACCTTCTTTTGTCGTGTACCAACCTTCAAAACTATACCCATCTCGCGTAGCTTCAACAACTTCACTTAAATCAATATCAGTATCAGTAGCTCCTATAATTGTTGCTTGTTTTGTTGTCCCTCCATTGGCATCAAATTGAATTTGATTATCTGTTGCTGCTATCCATTGTGCATACAACGTCACTATTCCGGATGTATTTTTTGTCAAATTGACAACATTTGCTTGATCGATATACGCTGTTCCACTGCCGTCTTTTTTCGTATTCCAACCAATGAAACTATATCCTGAACGAGTATAACTATTTTCAGTCAAATTTTGTGCAATATCGTACACAAAAGTTTGATCATTCATCGTACCTGCACCTTTATTAGCATCGTATTTCACTACATAGTCATTTGCTTGCCAATGCGCGTAATACGTTATTCCTTCAGCTGGCATAATCACATTTGTTGGCATCTTATCGGAACCATCTTTTGTGGTGTACCAACCTTCAAAACGATAGCCATCGCGAGTGGCTTCAACGACTTCACTTAAAGCAATCGTTGCATCAGTTGTTCCTTTTATTGACAATTGTTTCGTTACCCCACCATTTGCATCAAAATGAATTTCGGTTTCATTTGCCTTCCATTGTGCATATAAGGTTACTGCTTCTCCAGATATTTTTGTTAAATTTATTACATTTGCTTGATCTATATATACTGTTCCACTACCGTCTTTTTCCGTATTCCAACCTGTAAAGCTATAACCTGATCGAGTATAACTATTTTCACTCAAATCTTGCGCAACATCATACGTAAAGGTTTGATCTTCCATTTTACCTTCACCTTTATTGGCATCGTATTTCACTATATAGTCATTCGCTTTCCAATGTGCGTAATACGTTGTATCTCCTACCGGCATAACCAGACTTGTTGGCATTTTGTCAGAACCATCTTTTGTGGTATACCACCCTTCAAAGCTATACCCATCTCGTGTTGCTTCAACTACTCCACTTAAATCAATCATCGCGTCAGTTGCACCGATAATTGTTGCCTGTTTCGTTGTACCACCGTTAGCATCAAATAGTATTTGATTATCCATATTCGCTACCCATTGCGCATATAACGTCACTATTCCCGCTGAGTTTTTCGTTAAATTAACAACATTCGCTTGATCTATATACGATGTTCCACTACCGTCTTTTTCGGTATTCCAACCATTGAAGCTATAGCCTTCACGTGTATAACTATTCTGGGTTAAATCTTGTGCAGTATCGTATACAAAAGCTTGATCACTCATCGTGCCTTCGCCTTTATTCGCATCATATTTCACTACGTATCCATTAGCTTTCCAATGCGCATAGTATGTTGTGCCTCCTGCTGGCATCGCAACACTAGTTGGCATTTTATCTGTGCCATCTTTTGTTGTATACCACCCTTCAAAGCTGTACCCATCCCGTGTTGCCTCAACAACTCCACTTAAATCAAGTGTCGCATCTGTAACACCTTTAATAGATGTTTGTTTTGTGGAACCGCCATTAGCATCGAAACGAATCTCTGCTTCATCCGCTTTCCATTGGGCATAAAGAGTTAAGCTTTCATTCGCTTGTTTTAGATTTGTAACATTTGCTTGATCTGAATAAGTTGTTCCACTGCCATCTTTTTCAGTATTCCAACCAGCAAAACTATAGCCTGATCGAGTATAACTATTTTCATTCAAATTTTGTGCAACATCATACGTAAAGTTTTGATCACTCATCGTTCCTTTACCTTGGTTTGCATCATACTTAATTGTATAATTCCCCGGCACCCATACCGCATATAACTCTAGATTTGTTGTTTTCATGTTAACGATTTGCTCAGCATTATAATCTGGTTTAGTTGCTTTGGGATCTGTTGACCAACCCGCAAAAGCATAATTAGCTCTTGTAGGTAATCCAGTTGTCGGATAGGAAGCAATAATATAATCTTCGCCTAAATACACGCCAGCATTTTTTTCTTTCGCCACAACTTTATGCCCATGCAAAACAGACACTCCATCTACAGCAGCAGTAGCATCCACAGCTCCTTCAACGACATAACTACCTGTTGCTTCTAAATAATTAGGATTATATATTACTTTAGAAGCCGTCGCTATATAATTTCCATCTTCAGCCCAAATTGCATATAATATTGCATTTTGATTGAAAGTATATGAGTTTCCTGCAACATACATTGTTCCAGTTCCAGCCGTATTCACTCCCCAGCCTGTAAACATATAACCAGTTTTCGTCATCCCAAGATCTTTTATATCATTTTGACTAGGTAATTTAACCGAAGAACCTTTAAGTCCAACGTAATCGTCAGGGGTTTTTCCAGCAGTATTTCCATTCCCATTGTAAACAATGTTTATATCCGTATTATTTACTTCTTTCCATTGCGCATATAAAACTAAACTTGATTGATCCTTAGTAACAATGGATTCACCTGGATTGTAGTCTTTTCCACTACCATTCGCAACTGTATTCCAGCCAGTAAACATGTAACCAGTTTTTTTCATATTCCCTGAATCTTTTATTGCGTAACTCGTGGCATTTGTATCCTCATAACGAATAAAATTTCCTATGTCATTTCCATTTCCAATATAAATAATACGAGAAGTCGCTGTTGATGTCGTAGGTAGCCATTTGGCATACAATTTCATATCCTCCGATAATGACAACTTACTGCCAGAGTAATAGTCTTGCCCAGTACCATCTGCTTTTGTATTCCAACCAGCAAATACATATTTCACTAGAACTCCTGATTCTTGAACTTCTTTACCTAAACTACTTCCGCTATTAGTAGCGTCTATAGTAACTTGAGTATATCGTTGATCAGTTACATTGTTCGGAGTATTTCCATTAGTGTTTCCATTTCCATCATAGGTTAATGTTATGGGACGATCTTTTAAATCCCAAACCGCATAATAAACCGTATCTTCTTTAGGTGTTAGGATTGTTCCTGATTTCACAATATCTGAATCCCCTACTTTTGCATCTGGATTTGTACTCCAGCCCACAAAAATATATGAATTTGTTTTGATTTCACCCGTAGTTTCATTATTATCAACAAATTCATTTCTCACTAAAGTGTTCTGACCAGGCATTTTTATCGTCTTTCCATCTAGAATAAATTGCGCGTCTGGAACCAGACCAGACGTATTTTTATTCCCATTAAATGAAATCGTATAAGAATTATCTGGCTTAACTACCGTTTCTTTCCATTTAGCGTAGAAAATCATATCGCCTGAAACAATAAATGTAGATCCTGGAGAATAGTAAACTTCGTTCCCTTTAGAATCAAGTACATACCATCCAACGAATGTATGACCAGGATAAATAAAATCATCCTTTGGTGCTGCTACGGTATATGAATAGGTGTAATTAGCTGGAACATTGACTGATTCTGGAAGTGAACCTGTAGCACCACTTTCTAAGGACACATACATGATATTAGCTGTTGCTACAGTTCCACCGCCTCCTCCACTAGGATTTTGTTTCCAAGCTGGTGAAAGAACAATATCTTGTGTGGGTCTTAAGTTTTGACCGGGTGTATAAATATCCGTTCCATCAGTCCAACCAATAAACGTATAACCTACTTTGGCAAGTGAATTAGTATTTCCTAAAACAGTATAGCTATCTCCATAATCGACACTGATACTATCAGTTGTAGGAACACTTCCCAAAACAGCGTCTCCTGAACTGTATGTCACTTTATAAGTGATTGGTTCCCATTGGGGTGTTAATGTTCCAGGCTTTTTGGTTTTTGAAATATCTGATAATTTGATTGTCTCTCCCGGACTATAGGTCTTACCATCTAAGCTGTATGACCAGCCCTTAAATGTATAACCTTCATTTTTAAGTTCAGGTAATTTAAAATCATAAGTGTCTGTACTGCTGGATAATGGATAGACATTATTTTTAGCGTACCCCTCTGGTAAAACTAAATTTGGAGTATCTTTCAATGATATTTTAACTTGGGCCCAATATTGAGTTGAGGTAGGAGACCACACACCATACAACGTTGTAATACCCGTCGAAATTGTATAATTTCCATCCGCGTAATAATCTGGAATAGTAGCTGAGCTACTCGTTGCCCACCCCCAGAAAGTATACCCATCTTCTGACGGCACATTATCTGCTGGAACATCTGGCAATGTAATTTTATCTCCTGTTGTACCAATGATTGTAGTAGGATTACTACCAGATTTCGCTTGAGTATTAAATTTGACCGCACCGGAAGTACTGTTTACCATCCACGAAGCTGATAAAGTAACATTTCCTGTTGGTGTATAACTGTCACCCTCAGAATAAGTTGTTGTTCCATTCGACCAACCAAGAAAAGTAGAGTTACTTTTAGAAAGTGTTCCTTTTCCAGGAATTTTAATCGTTTCCCCTTTATTAACATTCATATATTCATAAGGGGGCGTGCCAGTTCCACCGTTCCCATTAAATGACACTAAATATTGTGTAGCTGAATCTCTAACATCCCATTGAGCAACCATTGTCCAATATTGCGGATTTTTTTGTGTAGTGATACTCCCACCTGGATAACGTTGTGTTCCATCTGCTGACAAAAGCCAAGAAACAAATGTATAAATTTTTCCATCATTTGTTGTAACTGTTGGAACATTCGTAGGAATTTGATACTTAGAACCATTTGCAACAACAGTCGCACTCCCTGGCATATTATTAACCACATAATTATTTCCAGCAGGAAGACCATTTTCATACGTTACAGCCACTAAAGGTGTCCAAATGGCTTTAGCCACTGTTGAATATTTCACCTCTACTTGTGTATTCACTGCATAATTTGCACCATTGATTGTCCAACCATCAAAACGATAACCAGCCCTTGTTAGAACCGTTGCTGGCAAGGTAACTTTATACCCATTATTAATATCCGTTTTTATTCCATTATTAATACTTGTGTCTGTTGTTGCATCTCCACCACTTAAATCAAATGTTAGTGTAGCATTCAAATCAGCTGGATTTGCAACAATTTTTAAGTATAATTTAGTATTACTTGCTAATAAAGTAAACTCTTGTCCTGGACTGTAATCAGTCCCAGAACCATCTGCTTTTGTATTCCATGTGCCTGCAGCACTTGTATTTTCTTTTAAAACAAGATTATCTGGAATTGCTGGGATTGTCGCAGTTGTTCCAACTTTACCGAATTTGCTTGGTGGCGCAGAAGTACCAGTAGCACCATTTAGGTCATAGGATAGTGTTGAAGCACTTGCCCATTGAGCATACAAGATGGTATCTGTAGAATAAGGCCAAGTATCAACCGTTGTTCCTTGTGCATAGTGATCACCAGATCCATCAGATTCTGTATTCCAACCATCAAAAATTTGAGTTGCAGGATTTGGCGCAACAAAGTTCAACTGCCCAGAATTAGTCCCAATAGATTTAATTGTATAACTTCCGCCTAAAGCAATCTGATCATTTTGAACCACACCTAAGTTAGACCCACCATTTGCATTATAAGTAATTCTAGGATTACTTACCTCATCTGAGTAGGATTTAGCCTCCTCCACAGTTTCTTGAATAATGCTGTTACTTTCTTGTACTTGCTCATCTACTTTGTTTTCTGAATTTTGTTGCTTTTCATCATCATTTTTAACTGTTGTTTCTATTTCTGATGAACTTGTTAGCTCTTCCGCTAAAACCATTCCTGGTTGTAAAAAAGAACTAGTAATCAATATCAACAACGAAACCCAGGTTGCTAATTTATTCTTATTCATGAAATCTCCTCTCCCTTTTCAACTCAATTTAATAATTACATTTCACCTATTTATTACCTATTAAAGATTAAATAAACTCTTTTGATAGCTTGTTAATTTGGGGTAAATTAAACATCAAACCTCTTTGATTTGTAATTTTACTTGTAAGGCTTATCTCTATAATGAGTACCATTACTATTGCCTACCGCAATTCATTACAAGAATACTTTCTCCTTCAGTTCATTTAAATACACTTAATACTTGAATCTGTTCATTACTATTTAAGTAATATACCTTCTTTCTATATCAGACTTCTCTTTTCCATTTAAAAACATACCCAATGGATCGAGTGGTAACAATTTCAAAATCTTGACTGCTCTTTAATTTAGTTCGTAAATGGCAGATAATATTCGCTACTCGACAAACATAATCACTTTTATTTTCATTTTCCCATAGACACTCCGATAACTCTTGATATGACACTGTTTTATTCGCATTCCCCACTAATATTAGTAAAATCCGATATTCCGTCCTCGTCAGTACTTGTTCTTTTCCATTGACTAGTATGGTTTGATTCGTATCATTGAGTATCTTCTTTGTATCTTGTGCTAATCGCAAATTAGACTGATTCAAGCGATTTTCCATACAAGTAAATGTATTTTTTACAATGTAACTAATCTTTACAAGATTCTCAGAAGAAAAAAATACTTCACTAGCACCAAGTTCTAAGAAAATACTTTGTTCTTTCAAACGATTTTCTGGTGAAACAATCCAAATAAATGTTCCAGGATTGCTTTTAGAATATAGCAACCAGTCTACTGTTTCAGAAAGCCAATCTACTCCGTCTATATGAATGATCAAACCATCTAATAATTTAAATTGATTTTTTTCTACTACTGAAATAATTCGATATTTGTCTGATTGAAAATTATTTTCTAATATCTGTAAAAACTCTTCGTTATTACATAAAACACCCAATGTTGCCACATAATTCACCTCCATTTTTTCATAGAGTAGAGGAATCCGCGAAATAATGAAAATATCTTAGCAAAATAGAGAAGGTATTTTATATTGACGATTCTATTGACGGAGAATAATTTTAAAATAGAGAAAGTTAATTCACTTAATAGCGCTGACAAATAAGCAAAGATAACGCTCTCTCATTTGACTGCTTTGGTGACGGTAATTAATTAAAGTTAAGTATTCATTTTCCTATTTTACAAAATATAATTAACAAAAAATGAAATTTTTTTTAAAAAAAGAAGTTCCATTCAAAAAAACACTTTAAAGTTTTTCATATATTTTTATATTTTCAACAAAAAATGAAAAAAATAAATGCATAAACATATAGACATAAATAAATAGATAGATTAATATAGTAATATAGTGAGTAAATGAGTATTCCATTGAAAATATTTTGTATTTTCTTTCGCGGATTCCTCTATTCCTTGAAACAAAACGGAAAATGAAAATGACAAAAAAATAGCGTCATTTTCACACATATGTGTAAAAAAATCCCTATATAAAAGGAATATATCGTTATTTTCACAAATATAAAATATTTTTTCTAGTTCTATTCTTTTCAAAAAAATAAATATACAAATTTTAATTGTTAGTTAATAAAAATTATGTATTTAATTTAAATAAAACACCCTATTTTTAAAATAACAAACTCCAGTTATTATAATAAAAAAAAGACAGACAACTCTCAACAAAAGAGTCATCTGTCCTCAAATTTTCTCATTAACTGGATAGTAATCAACTTTTCCTTAATCCACAAACTGTAATTATTCCTCTATATCCTCTAAAATATTTTCTTTCTTCACTTGAACATCTCCATAAATTTTATAAACAAGAATAATCGATGTTAAGATAAACGTAAAACAGTTTGCTATCAATAGCGCGCCATCTTGAATAATATAGCCATGAAGTGCCCATAAAAATACCCCTATTTCTTGCATCAAACACATCAATAAAGATAATCCTCCCGTATTTCTAGTTTTCACAACTTTGATTACTTGAGGTAAGAAAGCTAGTGTTGTAAAACATGCTGCGATTGTTCCGATCATTCATTACCGCTCCTTTTTCCAATCAATTATATAAACCAATAACGTTCTCTAAACAACTTCTCGTGCGTTTCAATCAATCCTTTTCTGTATAGGATAATAATATCTCCTGTTTGACTTTCATATCATATAAATTTTTAGCATAATCAACCGAAAACAGAATTGCAAACAAGGTATCTAAAACATATTCAAAAGAAATTTGCGATAGAAACGTACCTACTTTTACATGTTCTACTTCTCCTTGAGGAACTTCGATTAAATATTTACTTAATCGTCCCATTGGTGAATACTTATTTCCGGTAATCAAAATCGTATCGATTCCCTTTTTCCGAATATAAGCCAAATTTTTACTTTGTTCTCTTGTCCCTCCACCATAAGTGATAAAAATAGCGCAATCATTTTTGGTCATATTTAAGGTATTCCAATTTCCTTCACTATATTCATCCGCGAGTATTAGATATTTATTGATTTTGCTGAACTTATTTTGAAAACTTTTTGCTCGTATTTGGGAATCTCCTAAGCCAAAAAGAAAAATTCGCTCTGCTTTGATTAATGCTCTAGCTATCTGATCAATATTTTCTCGATCCAATGTCAAAATAGTTTTTCTAATTGCATCTATTGATAAATCTGCCATTTTTTTGGCAATGTCAAAATAACTATCATCATAATCGAAGGGAAAATTAGGGTCTACAGCAACTGTTTTATGCAGTTTATTTTGTATTTCTTGGATTAATGCCACCCGAAATTCTTTAAAACCAGAATAACCCATTTTTTTAGTCAAGCGAATGACTGCTGAATGAGAAGAATATGTGCGTTTTGATAAATAGCTAATGGTAATCGTTGGCATCTCCTCTTCATTTTCCAGAATAAAATCGGCAATTCTTTTCTCTGTGTCAGTAAATTCTGTTTTCTTAGTAAGCTTTTCAAAAATCGACATATTCATTCCTCCCTTGACTAATATATCATAAAAAATTCGAAAGAAAATCGTTTTCAGTCGTTTCTAATAAACCAAGCCGTTCAGTTTATGCTCTGTTTGATTTATTCGTTTATAATTGTCTCGATTCCAGCTTCCAATATTTCTATTTGTTGAATCGTTTCTTCATCTTTAATCAGTTTCTCAGCACCATGGATAATCGTATCATAAACACCTTGATACAACCGACTATAGTCTCCAATCTCAGAAACTACTTTTTCTTCATGATAAACATTGTTTTTATCCATATAAGTTAACGTGCCATAATTTTCAGGTTTATCTATCCCGAAGTCACTATGATTGGGCATATAGAAATGTTTTAAATCTTCTTCTTGTCGATCTTTTGTCTCTTTGACAAAAACGCCTTGTGTTCCATAAACAATAAAACTAGGTCGCTCTTTCAAACGGAAATAGCTAGATTTCACAGAAACTTTCATTTGACCAAAATACATATCAATATCAAAATAATCATTCATACGCCCTTTTCCTAGTAATTGTCGGACATCATAGTTAATTGCATCAGGAAAGCCAAAGAAAGAAATCACTTGGTCAATCGTATGACAGCCATGACCGTATAGATAACTTTGTTCTAGAGAAAACATTTGAACACTTAAAGGAATTTCTGGTCTAAAATAATCATAGTGCATCTCCACTTCTAAAATATCGCCCAGTACGCCGCTTTTAATAACTGTTTGAACAGTCAAAAAATCAGAATCAAAACGTCGATTTTGATAAGCTTGCAGAAATAGCCCTTTTTCCTTTGCCAATTGAAATAATTCTTTCGCTTGCTGAGAGGTCTCAGTAAATGGTTTTTCAAGTAGGACATTTTTACCTGCTAGTAAAGATTGTTTTGCTAAATCATAGTGGGTTTTTAATGGCGTACAAATAGCAACTAGTTGAATTTCAGGGTCTTCTAAAATATTCGTAAGATCATTCGTGTACGTGACACCTGCTATTTTTTCCCAAGGACTTGTTTGTTTTCTCGCATAAATTTTTTTTATTTTAATATTTCCCCGCTTCGTTGAAAATGGAATATGGTATCGATTGGTACTTTTTCCATTACCGATATAAGCCATTGTTAACATATCGTTGCCCCGCCCCCTGTAGTTTGAATAAGCATAGTATAAAACATGACTGAAAAAATAGCTGTCGTTTTAGCGAATTAGGTAAAAATGTTCATTCATTTTACAATAAGACAAACGACCAATGAACATAATGTTCAGCTCTAAATGAAGCAATCCTATCATTTAACGAATTTACAAAAAATAAGTTATCCTACAAAAAGTTTCTCCAATCCTTTTTGTTCAGATAACTTATTCTGCTAAACTAACTATTTCAAGTGGTATTGACTACCTTTCTACTATTCGATAATAAATTTTTGATGTTTGCCAATAGATCATAAAATAACCTAAAGCAAAAATAATAACAGTCCCACTCGTGGTTAGAATCAATAAATTCGTATCCACTAAACCAAAGAGTATCAATAATTTCCGAATGATCGGAAAAGCAAAACTCAGATGTAAAATCGCAACAGTGATTGGTAGAAAGAAAACCAGTAAAATTTGTTGATGAATCGTTCGTTTGACTTCTTTATGACTCAATCCAACTTTCTGCATAATATCAAACCGCGCCCGATCATCGTTTCCTTCCGACAATTGTTTGTAGTAAATGATTAGTGTTGTTGCCACCAAAAAACTGATTCCAAAAACAATTCCCATAAATAAAAATCCACCAAATAATGTCCGCAAATCTTCCTGATCTTCATCAATGGAACTTACCGTAAATTGGTTGTAGGGATCATCTTTTGATGCAAGTAGTGCATCAATGGTATTCCGAACATCCTTCACTACGGCTAATCGCTGATCAGTCGAACCCTGTAAACTGAAATTGACCGTTGTTAATGGCTCTGAAACAAGTGAAACCTCGTCTTGATTAAGTTCTGGTATCAGAGTAGCTAAATAGGTTGGAGTCATCCATTCGTCTGATACAATAACAACAAGTTCTTTCACCGTTGCTTCTTTCTGATACGGAATTAAAGCAAATGAATTAATGACCTCTTTCACTTTAAACGACTGTGACCCAATTTTGAGATTTTGTTCGTTAAAAGTCCCTGAAGTAGGATAAACCATTACTTCATCATTACTTAACTGGCTCGAAGTTTGTTGAATTCTATCATACTCACTTAAAGCGAGAAAACGCAGCACGGTTATATTTTGGTAATCATCTAGCATTCCTTCGGATAGTGTATAGCCACTTTTCTCATCACCGCTCATAGTAAACGTATGACTACTTGTCATAAACGTTAAATTTTTCACCTTGACGTCTTTCTCTTTAGCTATCTCTTCAACTACCTTGCTTGTTTGTTCAACCGAGAAAGAAGAAACGATCGATTGTTCAAACGGATTGCGGTCTTGAATGATTTTTTGTCTTCCTACATATAAACAAACAGTGGTAGAAATGGTCACTAAAGCCATCGTACATAAAATACAAATCGTAGCCAAACCGGCGCCATTTTGCTTCATTCGAAAAATCATGCCAGAAATCGAAATAAAGTTAGTGGGTTTATAATAAATAGTTGGTCTCTTCTTCAATAGTTTTAATAAGGTAATACTTCCGACAATAAACAAACTATATGTCCCAATAATTACTAAAATTACCGCTACAAAAAAGAGCATTAAAGCCTCAACTGGCGATTGAATACTAAGCGATATGCCATATCCTGTGCCTAAACAAACAATTCCAATAACAGACAATATCCAGCGTGCTTTTGGTTCCTTTTCTCCTGACTTCGCCTGATTAAGTAGCTCGATTGGCTTACTTTTCCTTACTTCCCACATGTCAAATAGAAATGTAAAGAAGAAAATACCACTAAATAAAACTAAAATCAAACCGATTGACTTTAATGAAAAACTGTACTCAAAAGCAGCGCCAAATCCCGTTAATCGTTTAAATACCAAAAACATTAACTTGGAAAAAATGATCCCACTTATCAAACCAACTACTAAAATAAACAGTAAAAGCATAACATTTTCAAAAAACATCATTTTCGTTAAATTTTGTTTATCCATGCCAAGAATATTATAAAGCCCTAATTCTTTTTTTCGACGTTTGATTAAAAAACTATGCGTATAAAACGTAAAAAGAACGGTAAAAATCATGATAATTATGCCGCCTAAGCCAAACATCGATTTGACAGAGTCCGCCTGTGGCAAATGATTCATTCCTTCATTATGCAACATCACCTGCATCACGACATTTAATACCACGGTAAAAACTGAAGCTAAGCAAAATGGCAGATAGACGGTTCGATTCTTCAAAATATTCGTATAAGCTAACTTAAGATAGAACATGTTTTATCCTCCCTTCGTCAGCAATGTCGTCATAACTTTAGAGATTTCTTCCAGAAAAAGTAGATTCGACTGATTTCCGCGATATAACTGATGAAAAACTTGTCCATCTTTAATAAATAATACTCGATTTGCTCGACTCGCTGCGATAGCACTATGGGTTACCATTAAAATCGTTTGTTTTTGTTTATTCATTTCTTGTAACAAATCCAACAAATTTTCTGCACTCTTTGAATCTAATGCCCCTGTGGGTTCATCCGCCAAAATTAGTTGTGGTTTTGTTATTAATGCTCGCGCCATAGCCACGCGTTGTTTTTGACCACCCGAAATTTCATACGGATATTTTTCTAATAATGTCTCAATACCTAAAGTAGTAGATAATGGTTTAATTCGTTGGTTCATCTCATTAACAGAAACTTTCGATAAAACTAAGGGTAAAAAAATATTATCTTTGACTGAAAAATTATCTAATAGATTAAAATCTTGAAACACAAACCCTAGATTTTCTCGCCGAAAAGCAGCTAGTCGTCCTTCTGGAATACTTGTTATATTTTTCCCGTTGAGTAATACTTCACCAGCTGTCGGCGCATCTAAGGTTGCCAGAATATTCAACAACGTACTTTTTCCTGAACCTGATTCTCCCATGATTGCAATATATTCTCCAGCATCAACTTGAAAGGTGACTTCTTTCAATGCCATTACCTGATTTCCACCAAAGCGGGTTTGATAAATTTTTTGAAGATGATTGACTTCCAATAATAGCATGTTTTACACTCCCTCCTTACTTACTCTTTTAGTGTAAATAAAAAAACGACCAAAGAACACTTACACTTTGATCGTTACTCTTACATTCTGGTAAGCTTTGTTTTCGCGCTAAACTATTCTACGAGATAACTCACTTGCGAAAAAGAAAAAATCACTTTCGTTCCCACTTCAACCTCTGAAGTCAAACGAATCTGATGCCCTAACTGTTTGATAACTTTCTCACTCATAAATAAGCCTAACCCAGAGGCTTTTTGATTAATTCTGCCATTAAAACCAGTATAACCTTTCTCAAATACTCGTGAAATATCCTGTGGTAAGATACCAATTCCTGTATCTTCAATTACTAGTTCTTCACTATTTTCGGGATTGAGATAGATGGAGATTCTTCCCTCATTTGTATATTTAATCGCATTGAATAACACTTGTTCTAACACAAACTGCAACCATTTTTCATCACTAATAATTATTTTTTCAATCGGTTCCAATTTAACTGTGATGTTTTTATAGATAAAAAAAGTAGCATATTTTTTTACCGTTTTTTTTACAAGCGTATCTAAATTAACTTCCTCAAAAACAAGATCATTTATTGAATGATTCATTCGTAAATACTGAAGCATCATTTCTAAGTACTGATCAATCTTCATTAGTTCCTGTTTCAAAATCGTTTGATCTAACTCGTTTTCTTGCATTTTTAAGTTAATTACTGCTAGCGGTGTTTTAATTTGGTGACTCCACATACTATAGTAATCTAATAATTCATTATTGGCTCGCTCTAATTTCTCTATTTCTTTACGATATTCGTTATCTAGAGCATAGAGTAATTCTTCATATTCTGTTTCTACTAAGTAAGCAGACAGCTTTTTCTTTCTTACATATATTTTAGGTGCTTTAATCCCTTCAATTCTTTTTCGATGGTGGTTCAAATAGTTCCAAAATAATCCAAAAAGTAGAATAACTAGAAAGAAAAATGAAAATAGGAGCGCATCTAAATAAACCATTAAAGGAATATCATAGAGAAAAAAAGTTAGGCAAAATAATAGCGTAATCCCCATATAGGCTATAATAAGTGTACGTTGATCAACTAAATAACGTAAAATAAGTTTCATGTAATTATTCCCCTTTACTTAATAAATAGCCTTTTCCCTTCTTAGTCAAAATATATTGATCTAATCCAATATTTGCCACTTTTCTTCTTAAGCGAGCGATATTAACCGCTAAGGTATTCGCATCAATAAAATTTTCGCTTTCCCAGAGTTTTTCCATTATTTGTTCTTTACTTACAAGCTTTTCCGGTTGCTGAAAAAGTAAATTCAAAATTTTCATTTCATTGACTGTTAAGGGAATACTCTCTGTTTCATTTTTCACTTCAATTTTATTTAAATCTAATATAAATATATCATATTGACTATAGTTTGAAGAACTGTCTTGTACTCCTCTGCGTAAAATAGCCGTAATTTTTGCCACTAAAATCTCCAAGTCAAATGGTTTAGCAATAAAATCATCTGCCCCCATATTCATAGCCATTACAATATTCATTTTATCACTAGCAGATGACAAAAATACAATCGGTACATTAGACTGTTCTCTAATCTCTTTACACCAATAAAAACCATTATAAAAAGGTAATGAAATATCTAATAAGATTAAATCCGGTTGATAAGTATTCACTTCTTCAGTAACTCGCTGAAAATTACTAGTCACACAAACATCAAACTCCCAGCGTTTTAAATACGTAGAAAGACTAGCCGTAATTTGACTTTCATCCTCAACAATATATATCTTTTTCACTTTTGCCACTCGCCTTTCGTCTACTCTTTCTTTACATTGTGAAAAATTTAGAGACATTTGTCAATCATTCCAAAGTCTCAGTTTTTTACTCCATAATAGAAGTTTGGCAACTAATCACTTATAACTTTCTATTCTAAAAAAATTCAAAGTACCCTAAAGCTAGCCAGTACTCATTTTACTCCCTGGTTAACTTTAGGATACTTCGGATAGTTATTCTATTCAGTTATATTCTTGCTACACTACCTTCCTCTTTAGTTATCCACACTAGAGGTGTCTCTTTTTTATTTTATCCCTTCATACCAATAAAAATACCCATTACAAAAGGAATCAACCAAATCGCCCAGACAATAATACTAAATTTGTGAAACGTGTGTTTAGCTTTAGTATCTTTTTTAATCAAAATAATCGTTGCCCAAATCGCATGAAACGCCATCAGCAATAAAGCAATCAAACCTGTGATTCCATGAAGATTGAAGGAAAAACCACTGCCTGAAATTTTACTCATAATTGTTGTCCCAGTTGTATCAAAGACAAAACCACACCAGAAAATGATTGCATGCCATGGCAATAACATCCCTTTTTTTCTTTCAGCAAAAACCCCAATTGTATAAAAGGTCAACGCTAAAGTCATACAAATTATCGCTAATAATAATAATGTCGACATCTTTTTTCCTCCTAACTATTAGCTATTCACCAATTCTTTCTTAATTGAAATTAACAACATAAATAACGCAACTGCCAGTCCAATATGAGACAAACCAGCAATGCCAGAAATCATTGCATCGACGCCACGGCTGATAGTAGTGTTGGTAACTTCCACTACACCTCGAGTGCTCATCATCACAATCATTAATGGGAATGACACATTATACAATACATAGAATTTTTGATACAATTGATTATTTTCTAAATTTGTCACTTTAAATAACACTGCAATTATCAAAAAGACCGCTGTTCCTAATGCCAATAGATGAGTATGAAGGACACCTAAAACGGTTTGACCTGAGAAGTCATTTAATTTGGTGAATTCCCGGTAAAAAACACCGCCAATCATCGCTAACACAAAATAAACAATCGCTGTATTCATTACTTTTTTCATTATTTTTCACTCCTTATTTTCTTTATTTTAAAATAGTTATAACTAAAAAGTACCCCTGCTAAAAATAGTGCGGCGCCTAACCCGCTATAAAAAACGGCAATAAATCGATTAGGCAATAAATTAAATACCCGGATTGTCAAACCACCAGTAATCATTACTGCCATAATAATAAATGACTTCACATCAAAGAATTTGATGAATAACTGTTTTTCTGCTTGATAATTCATAATTCTCGTCGTATGTTTGACCGTTAGTTTATGAAACACCAGCCACCAAAAAATTAAAAATACTACCACGGATAATAATAAATTGATTGGTTGAACAAAACCATGGTATGTTTCTATCCCGATTTTCAATACATTAAACCCTGCAATCATCCATACAAGACTCGCTACTACTAATAAATTTGCTTTTTTAATCATTAAATTTCAGCCTCCACCAAATGTGAACAACGTTCACTTTACTCTAAAAAATAGCGATTCACTAGTAAATCGCATTGCGTACTAGTTGTAATAATCCTTCGTATTCATTGTTTTCATCTATTAATGTATATAAAAACAACTCGAAAATATAATCAACAAACCGTTCCGCCGTTAGTTGATGATTAAACACATCTTTTCGTACCTTAGAATCTTTCGCTAATATCTCCACTAGACTTTCTTTAATATGAGACCAGAAGTTTACCATCATTTTTTCACTCATATTTTTTTCATCAAACGCCATCACTAAAGAATGATTGGTAAAAAAATTGGGATATAATTTTTTCCCTGCTTCAATACTTTTGAACAATGCGACTAAACAATCGATAAAGTCATTAAATTCAAATGACTCTTCTGAGCGATGAAAAATATCCGCCCAAATACTACCAATCGTTGCCGCTAATAATTCTTTTTTGGATGGAAAGTAATTATATACCGCGCCCACAGAAATACCACATTTTTCAGCAACGGAACGAATGCTAATCGCTTGAATATCCTTTTCTTGCACGATTTCTTTACAGTAAGCAATGATCTCTTCTTTAGAACTGACCGATATATTCATTTTTTCCGCTCCCCTCAATATGAACAACGTTCATTTTGAATAATAACTCCTAATTAGATGAAAGTCAACAGAAAATTGAGTCTACGATATAAAATTGATGAATCTTGATTATTTTATCGTAGTTATTCCTCTTGAAATTATTGTTCAGTTTCTTAGAGTTACGATTGATTTATTTCAAACTGTTATTGTTGAATAAAAGTTTTACAAAAATATTTGTCGTTTCGCCTATACGTGTATACATAAATAAAGAACAAACAGAAATTTTCCCTGTTTGCTCTCTTTTATTCATCTAGGTTTGAATTTACTTCTGTATTTTTTTCATAATGGAGTCTAGAAATGAAAAGTTACAAAAATACAGAAATTATTAGTATTTTAGTTTCTCAGCAGAATTCACTACTAATTCAAGTTCTTCTTCAAATAGTTTAACTTTTAAAGGGTCGCCTGAAAGAAGACGGATAGTTGCTTCTTTATGACCTACAGAAATATGAAGTAGCCTTCCTCGATAGTTAACAGAAAAAGAATAGCTTTTCCATTCAGTCGGACAAAATGGCGAAAAACTTAAGATCCCATTTTTCGAACGCATTCCTGCAAACCCTTGTACAATAGCTAGCCAGCTTCCGCTCATCGAAGTTATGTGCAGACCATCATCTGTATCATTATTATAATTATCTAAATCTAAACGCGCTGTTCGATTGTAAAGTTCAACTGCTTTTTCTTGCTTTCCTAATTCGGCTGCTAAAATCGAATGAACCGAAGGCGAAAGAGAAGATTCATGTACCGTCATAGGTTCATAGAAATCAAAGTTTCGTGTTTTTTCTTCTTTCGTAAACTGGTCATTAAAAAAATAGATTCCTTGTAATACATCCGCTTGCTTAATAAAACAAGAACGTAAAATACGATCCCACGACCACTTCTGGTTAATAGGTCGATTTTCTGGTGTCAATTGACTCACTGGAATCAACTCTTTATCAAGAAACGTATCATGTTGGACAAAAATACCTTCTTGATCATCTTTTGGAAAATACATCTTTTCAATGATTTCTCGCCATTTTTTTTGTTCATTTATACTCACTTGTAATTCTTCTTGTATCGTTTGGTCGCTCCTTGGATAATGTTCCAATGTATATTTTAATACCCACGTAGCAATATAATTGGTATACCAATTATTATTGACATTGTTCTCATATTCATTAGGTCCAGTGACGCCATGAATCATATACTGTTCTTTGTTTTTTGAGTAATGAACACGTGAGGCCCAAAATCTAGAGATAGCAACTAATACTTTCATTCCTTCTCTCAAAAGATATGAATCGTCTCCAGTATAGTTAGTATAATTATAAATGGCATACGCAATTGCTCCATTTCGATGAATCTCCTCAAATGTGATTTCCCATTCATTGTGGCATTCCACACCTGTAAATGTAACCATAGGGTATAAAGCACCAGAAAGTCCTTGACGTTGAGCATTTAGAAAAGCTTCCGCTAACTGATTGTAACGATACATCAATAGTTTCTTCGTCACTTCTGGATCGGCAACAGATAGATACATTGGGACAATATACGCTTCTGTATCCCAATAGGTTGCTCCCCCGTATTTCTCACCCGTAAAGCCCTTAGGACCAATGTTCAAACGTTCATCTTCTCCATAGTAAGTGGAGAACAATTGAAATAGATTAAAACGAATTCCTTGTTGTGCTGCTGAATCTCCTTCAATTTTCACATCTGATTTTTCCCAACGTTTGTTCCAAGCTAAAGATTGTTCTTTTGCATGGATTTCAAAATCTTTAAGAGTTTCTTGAGTTATCAGTTGCTGTACTTTTTCAATTTGTTTCTTGGGTAATATATCTCTGCTTGTTACAACAACAACTTGCTTTTCAATCGTCATTTCCGCACCTTCTTCTAAGGTAAAATGACTTTCTTCAACAATTAATAGGGGGAGCACCTCTTGTTTTATGTCACAAGACTTACTATACGAATGGTGCATTCCTGTCGTCACTGTATATTGCGGTACTTCGAAAGGGTTAGGAATAGTTTGTGTAGTCAAATAACCGCACGCAGAATCAAAACCACTAGCTTGTTCTAACCAAAAGTTTTCCTCATAATTACTATCTTCATTTTTTACTTGTCCATCCAAAGTACTCCTAACAGAAATAGACGCTTTTCCAGATAAAACTTCTATCTGCAGACGTTGAACTGCTAACTCTTGAGTAACAATACTTACAAAACGCTGAAAAGTAAAACGAATTGCAGTTGATTCATTTTTGTAAATAAATGAACGAGTCAAGATGCCATTACGCATGTCTAATTCTACTAAAAAATCTGTCACATCAATGGTTGCTAAATCAAGTACTACTTCATCAATTGTAATTTCCATACCAATAAAATTAGTGGCATTGATTACCTTACCAAAATAATCTGGATACCCATTTTTCCACCAACCCACTCTTGTTTTATCTGGAAACCAAATACCCGCTAGATACGTTCCTTGCAACGTGTCTCCAGAGTATGCTTCTTCAAACATCCCACGCATTCCCATATAGCCGTTACCAATTGATGTCAAACTTTCCATTAGTCGTTTATGTTCTTTATCTAAATGATGCGTGGATAAGACCCACGGATCTACTTCAAATAATCGTTTATACATCTTTTATCCCTCCACTAATTGCCCTTTAAATCGCGTTTTTACATAACTAAACATTAACATTACTACTAAAAATAAAGATTGAATTCCTACCATAACAATGATGTCAAAATAAACCAACCCAACTAAAAATGCAACGATCGATCCTGACCCTAAACTATTTATCACCATGTTTAAACTTTCCTTAAATGAATGAATCGTTGAAAAGCGACTTTTACGTGTTAACCACAGAAAGAATGCCGCTCCTAATACCAATAGTAAGTTCATTGCAAATAAGAAAAAACCAACAGTAAAACTTATGGATAAAAGAATACTTGCTTGATTACTTAAATAGAATTGTTCGTTGATAAACGTATTAAATGACTCTTTATCAGTGACTAGTTTGGGATCAAACTGAGTTGAATAACCCATCGTAAATGTAACCGGTTTTTCTTTTGTCGAATCAATTATCTCCCATTTTTCTGGATAAAAGACCATACTCAAACGTTTATTTTTGATCACATTTGACGATAAATCCACTCCTGAAATCATTGCTCCATTTTCAGATAGTATTAATGTATCTTTTGTTTCTAATTGACCATTTTTAACAACTAATTTTTGAAAAGACCGAGCTGCATCATCAGTCAACAAGAATTCCATATTGGGCAATGCTTGATTTACTGGGTATTGTTTCGATTGAATTAAATGGAGAGTTGTTGGAATGACCAGTAAAGCGGTCAAAAACAGATATGTAAAAATGAGTTGAAACCAACTCAAGTTTTTTCTCCCTTCAAAAACTTTTCTAGGTGAAAAAATGCACTGTATATAGTTGAAAGGGTAGTTCATTTCTTGCATGATCAATTCCTCTTTTCTACATTTATCCTTTCGTTCCTCCAGAAGTCAATCCAGTTACAAAATGTTTTTGTAAAAAGAAGAATAATACTGAAATTGGAACAGCAATCAAGATGGCCCCTGCAGCAAACAATGTCACTTGGGGATTTCTCGAATCACTTACAAAAGTTTGAAGTCCGACGGCAACTGTTAGGCGTTCTGGTGAGCGTAACAAAAATCGTGCTAACATGAAATCCCCAAACGGTCCCATGAATGCCCATAAGGCTTGAACTGCCACCATTGGTCGAACCAACGGTAAAACGATCTGAGCAAAAATTCTAAAGTGCCCCGCCCCGTCTAATTTAGCTGATTCATCTAAATCAATTGGAACAGTATCAAAATACCCCTTCATTAACCACGTATTCATAGGAATTCCTGTTCCTATATAAATCAGCGTTAAGAACCAATAGTGATCTAACCCATCTGTTAAAACAGCCATTACATAAAAAGCGGTTAAAGCAGCCATTGTTGGAACCATTTGAATAATTAGAAAGAAAATCAAACTTTTTTTGCGACCAGCAAAACGATAACGACTATATGTATAACCTGCTAAAGTTACAATAATTACTTGAAAAATCATCGTTGCGGTTGCAACAAATAACGTATTTTTATACCAGTCTCCATAAAGCGTATCATTAAAAAGTCTAGCAAAATTATTTAGCGTCCATTGACCAGTAAAATCTAATTTAAATGCGATTAAATTACCTGACTTAAAAGCAGAAGTTGCTGTGATCAAAAGCGGATAAACAATAATAACTGATAGCCCTATCAAAAAAAGATAAGTGAAAATCTTCGATAAATTTCTGTTTCTTTTTTCTGAATGTTTTATTTTCATCGTCAATCCTCCATACTAAAGGCATTTGTCCGCCTAAATACAATGAGTGATATAGTGATTACAATAGCCGAAATGATCAGTGTAATAGCTGAAGCCATTGAATACTGCGGTGAACCACCCGTAGTCAGCTTATAAATCCAAGAAATAAGAATATCTGTTGAACCAGCTCCTCCGCCTAGACTACCAGGACCACCTTCATTAAATAGATAAATCATTGAAAAGTTATTGAAGTTTCCTGTATATTGTGTAATAAATGTAGGTGCTGCAACTAGAAAAATGGCTGGCAATGTAATACTACTAAAGCGTTGCCACGCATTTGCACCATCCATTTTTGCTGCTTCGTACAAATCCTCTGAAATCGACTGTAAAATTCCCGTTACCATTACGTATATATAAGGGAACCCTAACCAACCTTGAATCATAATAATTGCTGTTTTTGTCCAAAACGGATCTGTTTTCCAAGCGATTACTGGAATATTTACGAAAGGGATCGCATTAAGTAAAGGAATAACTTGCGTGTTAATGGCACCTGCACTATCATTGAAAATATTTGAAAAACTCAAAATGGTAATAAAAGCTGGCACTGCCCACGGGAGTAAAAAAATCACTCCAAAAATCCGACGGAATTTGATAAATTTTTGATTGGCTACAACCGCTGTCAATATTCCTAAAGTAATTTGCAACGTAGTCGCGCAAACAGTCCAAATAATTGTCCAACTAAATACTTTTAGAAATGTATCACGGTAAGAACTTAGTGTAAAAATACCTGAAAAATTCTTCAGCCCAATCCAATCTAATAAGTTAGCTGGTGGAATATGTTTGAAGTCATAATTTGTAAAAGCCATAAATAAGGTTACTAGTACAGGAAAAATAATTGCTACAGTCATAACTAAATATGCCGGAATCGTTAATAAATAAGGAAATCCATTTTCATAAACACTTTTTGCAATTTCCTTTACAGTAATAGCAACTTTTTCACCACGATTAATCGCTTGCGCCACTTTTTTTGCATCTCTAATATTTAATAACATGAAAATAAGAAAAATAACGGTAATAATCACTTGTAGTGTTCCTTCAATGAGAAGAAATAAGGAGTTATCTTCCATTGGCACACTTCCCAAAGTAATCAAACCTATTAAAGCCTGCCCACCAAAAAGAATCATTTCTAAAATAAATAGAGCTGTAACAGCTAGAAAGATAAGCCCCTTTATCATTTGTTTGTTATATAATTGACCTAATCCAGGTATGCACGAAAGTAACATTGCCAACCTAGGATCTCTTTTTTGTATATGCGGTTCCACTATCATTGCCTCCTCTTTAATAACAGTCGGTTGATGGAGCAAGAAAATTTCAAAAAAATGATAAGATTGTGACAAAAATCGTTTTAGCTTGAATCCTAAGAATAAAATCCTCAAGTGACTAGTGAGGTTGGGACAAAAGCGGTTAGCTCCGAGAACCGAGTAGGTATGATACATCATCGAATCACTACGTTCTTCGTGATTTATCGCAATAAGAAGGAATTTCCGAAAATGACAAGAAACACGAAAGGTTTCCTTTCGATGTTGAATGATTCCTACTTGGTGTTCTTAAAATTTTTGGTAACCGAGTAGGTATTGTGCAACATCAGCTCATTTCATTCACTGTGTTTTACAACAATTTCGGCTTATTTCTGAAGCCTTCAATTCTTAGAGCTTTAGCTCTTAGAAATTGTTGTGATCGAAGCGCAGCGTAGTAGCTGCTTTTGCATCACCGTTTATCAGGCCATAAAACAATCGTTTAGAATCGAGCAATTGGACAAACTAGCAATTATTGCGCTCTTTGCAATGAATGATGGTTAGGAAATTGCCGAGATTCTGATTGTTTTATGCCGTTTGTTCGGTTTTAAGAGATAAAGCAAAAGTGTTCTTTACTTTTGTCTCACCCACCTCTTGATAATTCATGGTGGGAATTTTAATCCAATAAATCATCAACTTTGCTCAATTTACAAAGCTTAACGATTTTATCACAATATCAATCATTTGATTAAATTATTAAAAAATTATTTTTTATTACTATCCTTATCAATACCAATAAAATCAACTATAAATGAACTCTCTGATGAGAACATTTTCTATTTCTAAAAAAACATCTTCTTCATCATAAATAATTTTGTTAATATTTTTGTTTGATTGCATCTTCTATCGTCTTCACTGCACTATCCGCAGCTTCTTTAGGCGTCATTTTGCCTGAACCAGCATCAAACATCATATTCTCTCCGCCAGACCAAACTTCTGCCATTTCTGGAACATTCGGCATTGGTTGCGATACGCTATATTGTTCAATTACTGCTGTAGCAAGAGGATCATTTTTTGCTTTAACTTTTTCTTGAGCTTGTTTGTTTGCAGGAACATCATTTCTCATAGCGTATAATTCTTCTTGATTTTTTTCGTTCGTTACATAATCTAAGAATTTCTGAGCCATCTCTTTATCTTTCGCAAAGTTACTCACAACCCAAGCTTTTCCACCGCCGAACGTTTCGTAGTCATTACCATTATCTAGTGTTGGAATTTTTGCCACACCATAGTTGATTCCAGACTCCTTAAAGTTGACTGCTCCCCAAGGCCCATAAATAATTGCTGCTGTTTTTCCATTTGTAAAGTAGTCCAACATCAAATTTTCATTTGAACTAATATCAAGCATTCCTTGAGGCCATACATTTTTAAACCAATCTGTCGCGTAAGTAATTCCTTCAATTGCTCCAGTATTGTTTAATCCAATTTCATTTACATTTTTTCCATCATCACCGAAAATATACCCGCCATAACCTGCTAGTAATCCATACGTATAATAAAAGTCTGTCCAACGGGCTAAGAACCCAACATTTTTATCCCCATCTGCATACTTACTATCTTTTGACAATGCTTCTAGGTCTTTAAATGTTTTTGGTGCTTCAGCAATCAAATCTTTGTTATAAAACAAGATAACGGATTCGACTGCTGCTGGGGCACCATAAATCTTGTCATCGATCATCACTTGTTGCTTATCACGATCAGTATATCGATCTTCTTCTGGCAATTTCACTTCTGCAAGATTCCCTTGAGACCCTTGCTGACCCACACGATCATAAGGTGACATTGTCACATCTGGACCTTTCCCAGCAGGTCCATCTAATTGTAGGGCATCCATTTGATCAAACATGTCTTTTTCAATAACTTCAACTTTTATATCGTTTTCTTTTTCAAAATCTGTTTTTATTTTATTCATGTACTCGACATAATCTTTACTGACTGACACTTTTAACGTTTTTTCATCGTTACTTGCTTTTTTGGAACTTCCTCCATCGCAAGCAGCTAATCCAACCACTGCTATCGCTGCCAAAGCAACCAATCCTGTATTCCGCCATAATGTTTTCTTCATTTTCGTTCCTCCTAGTAAGATTTATTTTTTATTTTTTTCTACTAAAACAATTAATCCATGCTCACTTAACGTCGCTAATTCTGAATCGATAAATACTGCATTTTGACTCATCACTGGTTGACCTGTGATTGCAATTTGCTGTTCTTCAAGTGATTCATTAAAATAGGCAGTCAGTTTTATTCCTTGATACGTTTTTGAAAAACCGATAAAATCATGTGTATCATCAACGATTTCCCACTGTATATCTCCATAAGAAATAACTGGTTGATAATCTTTTCTTAATTGAATCAAGCGTTGTGTAAAAGTCAACATTGCTTGATTCTGTTGTTCTGTTTCCCAAATCATACACTTGCGACAATCTGGATCATCCGCACCTGTCATACCAATTTCTGTTCCGTAGTAAATGCAAGGAGAGCCTTGCTGTAAAAATGTAAAAGCTAGTGTAGCACGAGCTAAATCATGATTGTCGTTGCAAATCGTTAACAGTCGTGCCGTATCATGAGAATCCAGGACATTAAACATTACTTCATTAACTTGTTGCTGATAGAGCATCGTTTGTGCATTTAACCCATCAACCATTTTTGATACAGATAATTTTCTTTTCACAAAGTATTCTTTTATCATATCTGTAAAAGCATAATTCATGACCGCATGAAATTCATCTCCTTGTAACCAAGCTTGTGAAGAGTGCCAAATTTCACCTAAAATATAAATATCCTCTTTAACAGCCGTTACTTCTTTATGAAATCTCTTCCAAAATTGGTGATCCACTTCATTGGCAACATCCAAACGCCATGCATCAATATCGAATTCTTCAATCCAGTATTTCGCAATGCTAATCAAGTAGTCACTTACCTCTTTATTCGCGGTATTTAGTTTTGGCATATGTGGGGTGAAAGCAAACGTATCATAGGTTAAATCTCTAGCTGTTTCTGGGATATCACTCATTTCATAACTAATTGGAAATGAATGAATATGGAACCAATCTAGGTATTTTGACTTCTCTTCATCTTTCAAAACATCTTGCCATTGTGGAGAATCATCCCCAATATGATTAAATACCGCATCCAGCATGATTCGAATACCTCGTTTATGCGCTTCTTCAACCAACTTTTTAAACAATTTTTTATCGCCAAAATCAGGATCAATTTCAAAATAATCAATCGTGTCATACTTATGATTAGACGTTGCTTTAAAAATAGGACAGAAATAAATACCATTGATTCCCAGTTCAACAAGATAATCTAAATGATCGATCACCCCTTGCAGATCTCCTCCAAAAAAATCAGAGCGGTCAGGTGCTTTACTCCCCCATGGAAGTACTTCTTTACGATCATTTGAAGAATCACCATTCGCAAATCTTTCAGGAAAAATTTGATACCAAACAGTTTCTTTGACCCACTCTGGTGTTTTAAATCGATCAACCTCATGAAAATAGGGCATTTTAAAGTAAAAGTTACCCATTTTTATTATTTCTTCAGTATGTGGATATACTCCTTGATCACAGTAAAATACCTCAGTTCCATCATTTCCTTCAAGATAAAAACCATACTGTAGACGGTTGTAGGATGCATCTGTCTCAATTTCCCAGTAATCAAATAAACCTGTCGAAACACCTTTTTTCATTGGCATCCGTTCTAAATACCATTGCTCCGAGGTAAAAAGATACGGGTCTCCTTGAATAAGTTCAACTCGTTTCACATCTGAGCGTGCAGTTCTAATGCGTAGATGAATTTTTCCTTTCTTGTAGAGATAAGCAAATTCACTTTCAGGACGATGATAAATAGCTGCTGTATTCATGGCACTACTCCTTCTTGTTCTTTTCATGACCATCTTATCGGAAAGCGTTTACTTATTCAATTGATTTTTCTTTGTTACCGATAACAATATTTTTGTCCGTTTTAAATAATAAAAATTAAAATCTTCATTACAGAGAGTATCAACTATTCCCACGGTACTTATTCATTTTTTTACTAAGAGTTAGAGCAGCAGTGTGTAACCCCAAGAACCAAGTAGATACCACATCCATCGAATCACTTCGGACGTAGCGCAATAAGCGACAACTCACTAAAATGACAAGAAACACGAAAGATTCCCCTTTGATGTCGAATGATTTCTAGTGAGTGTTTCGCAAATTTTTGTGAATTCTCGCTTCTTTACGTAGAAGTTGCTTTTGCACCACCGATTATCAAGGTCATAAAACAATCGCTTAGGTTCGAGCAATTGGACAAAACATCAAGTATTGCGTTCTTTGCAATGAATGATGGGTTGGAAATTGCCGAGCTCCTGATTGATTTATACCGTTCAATCGAGGTCATAAAACAATCGCTTAGGTTCGAGCAATTGGACGAAACATCAAGTATTGCGTTCTTTGCAATAAATGATGGGTTGGAAATTGCCGAGCTCCTGATTGATTTATACCGTTCAATCGAGGTCATAAAACAATCGCTTAGGTTCGAGCAATTGGACGAAACATCAAGTATTGCGTTCTTTGCAATAAATGATGGGTTGAAAATTGCCGAGTTCCTGATTGATTTATGCCGTTCAATCAAGGTCATAAAACAATCGCTTAGGTTCGAGCAATTGGACGAAACAGCAAGTATTGCGCTATTTGCAATGAATGATGGGTTGGAAATTGCCGAGTTTCTGATTAGTTTATGCCGTTTGTTCGGTTTTAAGAGATAAGCCAAAAATATTCTTTACTTTTGGGTCACCTATATCCACATTTCTTTTTTATCCTTAGACTCGCTTTTATTTCTTTTATAATGGTCTAGTTATTGTTCAATGTTAGATAAAATCGACTTACTTTAGAAGCTATTTTCTGCTGTCTAATATCCCAATACATAAGCAATAAATAAAAAAGAAAATGAGCGTTTATCAATTAGTGGTTTTTATTCAAATGCTTGACATAAAACCTTCACTAAGTTTATAGTCAGAAAAAGTGCTAGTTTTCTCATTGCGTAAAAGAATACTCCGTATGAAAATCGACTCTAATATTTTTTTTAAGCGCAACATTAATTAAAACTAGTTATTTTATTTAAATTTTTTAGGGGAGGTTGGCCTTGGAAAAATGGCGAAAGTGACTTTATTGGATGTAGCCAAAAGGGCAAATGTATCAAAAATGACCGTTTCGAGAGTGATAAATCACCCAGAACAAGTGACAGATGAGTTAAAAGAACTTGTTTTTGCGGCTATGAAAGAATTAAATTATCAACCAAATATTGCAGCGAAAGCTTTGGCCACTAGTCGTTCTCAAATCATTAAACTATTTATTCTTGAAGAGATCGACACTACTGAACCATACTATATGAATTTATTGATGGGCATTGCAAAATCTGTTGGCGATGCTCACTATTCCCTGCAATTAATTACGACTAATGGTTTTGATGTTGGAATCTGTGATGGCTATATTATTACAGGCTTTCGAGAAAAAGATTTTGAGTGGATCAACCGATTGGAAAAACCTGTTGTTTTGTTTGGTGAAAATACCCATGGATTTGATTTCGTAGATAGTGATAATGAATATGGAACAACAATGACAACAAAATACGCACTGAAATCTGGCTATAAAAACTTGATCTACATTGGTATTGATGTCGATGAGCCTTTTGAACTATCTAGAGAAAGGGGCTATTTCAACGTCATGAAAGAGGTACGAAAAACGAGCTCGATTTATCGTTTTTCAAACCGTTCAACAGAAACAGAAAAATTTATTTTGGCTAATTGGTCGTTATTTAATAAAGGAAATTGTTGTTTTATTTGTAGTTCAGATCGATTAGCTTTAGGTATCGAGCGCGCTATTTTACGCAGAGCTGGTAGCATTCCAGAAGACTTTGGGATAATTGGTTTTGATGGTGTTTTCTTAGATCAAATAGGATCGCCTAAGATTACAACTGCAAAACAAGATATTATTAAAATGGGGGAAGTTTGTGGTGAAATGTTAGTCAAAAAAATCGAATCTGGAGGGAAATCACAAGGTTCTAAACGTTACCTACCTAAACTGATCGTTCGAGAATCAACTAAGTAATCTAACTTTTAAGAATATCGCTTATCATTTAAGCTCAGAGGAAATTTTCTTTTTAGTCCGATATAAAATATGAAAAAATCAAATTAGTTTTCTATTCTTTTACACCAAAAGGTATCCGTGTTTTTTCACCCCATCAAAAATCTAGCAGTAACTAAAATTGGCTCAAACACAAGAAGCGTACGAAACAAAAAGAAAATCGATTTTATTTTTATCTTTTGAAATTGAACAAAAGGAACCAACCACAAAGATATTAGAAACTATTTTCGTGGTTGGCACCTTATTTTTTTCTTCGTAAAGCCTCTATCTCAACTTCGTTAGATCCTTTATTTTATATAGATTTAAAAAATTTCTGGATACAACATTTTGAGAACAGCAAGAGTCAATTGACGATTTTTTCCTCTATATGGGTACATATGCATATGCATCGCAGGATTAAAGTTTGCTTCAATAATGCCATAGGTCTTGCTATGCTTCGAACCAGGTACATTTTTATCTGGAATGATTAAGTCAATTCCGCAAACTTTAGCGCCTAACGCAGCAACAGCATCAATTGCAATTTGCTTGTAACTTTCAGCTAATTCATCCGTCACATCGATTGAATCTCCACCTGTACTAACATTAGAATTTTCACGTAAATAAACAACTTGCCCTTGTTCTGGAACTGAGGTAATCAACAAGTTTTGCTCTTTTAGCATCAACTTTTCAACCGCACCTAATTCAATCAATTCTAATGGGGAACGATGATTCGTTCCTCTTAAAGGATCTAGGTTTTTCTCTGCTACTAAAGCTTCAACTGAACGAACGCCATCTCCAATTACATTTGCTGGAACACGTAGTAAAATAGCGTGAACTTCACCATCTAATACAAAGAAACGATATTCTGTTCCTGGAATAAATTCTTCGATTAAGACAGATGTATCTTCATTAAATGCAATTTTTAACGCTTCAGTATAATCTGCAAGCGAGGCGCCATCTTTGAAAATTGAAATTCCGATGCCATAGTTCGTCGATTTAGGTTTGATTACAAATGCTTTTTCAGAATATTTATCATAGGCAAACTCAGCTCTTTCAAAAGCATCGAACTCATCCCCTTGAGGGACAGTAAAGCCTGCTTCCGCTAAAACTTTTTTCGTCACAATTTTATTTTCCATCATCAACGGAACAATGTAACTATCTTTTCCTGTCATATTTGCATTTTTCACATATTCAATATGATCATTGTGTTTTAATTTCAAAAATTGATCTTGTTCATCTAGCACTTCAAAGGCAATTCCTTTTTGAATACTATCAAACAAAAATAATTGTGTGGATAATTCCATTGTTTGGAATCCAGCAAGTTGATAAGGAAACTCGTAAGCCATCGCTTGATACTCTTTCCCAAAAATAATACCTAGTTCTCGATTCGAGTTGTTTTCAATGATATTCCACATCTTTCCAGCAACCGTTAAACCTGGCGACTGTAATTGTAAATGATGTAGTCCAATAGTTTTTTTCTCTGTCATCAAACCTAGTTCATCGCACATATCTAGCATTTCCTCAAAAATACGTTCCCCTTCTGCTACAATGTTAACTTGGGAATACGGATGACCTAAAGCAACTTGTTCATTCACAATATCGCCAGTTGCTACCCAGTCATTAGGAGCTTCTTTTTCATCCGTCCAAAGTAAGAACAACATAAATAAATGTAGAAATTGTAAGGTATCTGCTTCAATTCCTAGACGAGTAAAAGGATTCAAATCCAGATTTCTTAACTCGATATAACGGACACCCTTTTGAGCCAAGTCTGCCATTTTAGCCCCGCCGCGTAAACGAACAGGAGAATAGAATTCTTTTTCTTCTGATAAAATCCCATTTTCAACCATTCGCTCAATATCTTGTGTGTATTTTGCTAAAGACTCATAGGATACTTTTACATCTTCATGATTTTTATAGCCAAACGAACTATTTCGAATACTACGAACTGGTTCTTGTGGACGACGTTCTCCATCCTTAAAATAGCCATCTTCACTAACTGGTGAAGCGCCAAACAAATACGTTACTAACCAACGATATCTTAAATAATTACGAGCAACCTTCATATACAAAACAGTTTTGAAGTCTTCAATTGTTGAATATTCTTCTTGCGCTAAAAATAATTTTTCAATCAAGTCAATTCCATATTCAAAATTAAAATGAATTCCACTTACCATCTGTTTTCTTTTTCCATAAGTTCTTGCCAAATAACGACGATAAAGAACCGCATCAAATTGTTCAAGCTTAGCAATTTTGATTTCTTCATCTTTTTTCGGTAATTGCGGCGGCATACTTAATGGCCACAACATTTCGTCTTTTCGCATTGAGCGAATCGTTACATCATGCATCGCTGCTAAATAACGCAGCATCTCATTAATCGAATTAGCAACTGGAGTAATTAATTCTATTTGTGTTTCACTAAAATCGGTTTGAATATAGGGATGGTAGGAACGATCACCTAAACTATTAGGATGGTCTGTTTTTGCTAAATCTCCATCCATCGTACTACGTTGACTTTCCTTCTCTAAGCCAAAACGTGCGGATAATGTAAATGGACGCACTGTTTTTTCCTGGAGTAACTCTTTAAATTTCATATTGTCACCTTTCTTTTCACAAACAATCTCTTCCACCTATTATATATAAAAGCAACGAGAAAAAACATCTTTTCACTCACTATTGTTTACATAATAGTTATAACGCCAATATTCTTTTTTATAAGTAGAGTATTCCTTATTTTACCTCGTATTGACTCAAGTTGGTAGTCTTCATTTTAAGGAATAGTCAGAAAATTATTTTTCATAATGAAAAAGATATATATATCAATAAATTATCGGAATAATGCCAGATGATATGGAAACAATATCGTTTAAATAAAAAAAATAAACATTCAATTTACAAATAATCAAACAAAAAAACATAATGTCATTAATTCGTAATCAACTTCTTATTTTCAGCGGATTAATCAACTTAAATTTTAATAAAATAACTTTTTTTTCCTTTCTCAATAAAAAAATTTGTGAAATATTTACCACTTTATCCAAACATTTTTTCTATTAAACACAATGAGCCAAAAAAATCAAGAAAATAAAAATGAATAGAAGGAACAACGAAACGTAATAAAAATTTTTTCTGATTACTATTACATTTTATTCCTCATTTAGTGCTACGCTGTTCATTTTTTCTTAAGAGGGTTCTTGTCCTTAAGCAAAAAATCCCCCTAAAAAGCGTGAATCAAGCTTTTTAGGGGGCATCATTTGAATCAAATACTTACTTAAGGCGTGACTCTTAATACAAAATGATCTGATAAACCATTTTTAGTCGTTACTGTTACTCGTGTTGTACCTGCTTTTTTCGCTACTAATTGATTATTTTCAATTGTTGCGATTGAAGCATCTTCTACTTTCCATTCAAATGAAGGATCTGTTGCATTTTCTGGTGAAATTGAGCAATCTAAAGGTAGTTTTGCTCCCTTTTTCAGCATCGTTAAACTATTTTGTTTTGACTTTACCCCTATCACATCAACGGTTTCATCTGCTTCTAATTCAACAGTAATACTCATCGTTTTTCCTAAAGCATTTTTAGTATTCACAGCAATCGTTTGGCCATCTTCTTTTAAGCTAATCGCTTCATCTTTTTCATGAACTGCTTTGACAGCGTTTGGTAACTTCACATCGATTACTTCATTTGATTGGCGTGGATCTGATACATTAATAGTATACTGGTTGCCAACTTTCTTCACTAATAATGCTGCAGGTTTATTGGTAGAAATATCCGCAATTGTTACGCCATTCGCTGCCCAAATATTTACGCCGATCGTTCCTGATTGATTGTCTTTTACCGCTTGAACTTCTTTAGTATTCGCTAAAACACTAAGTTGATTGTTGGCAACTAAATCATTCAATTTTTGTTCAGTTGCATCTGGATACGTCACATACGCATAATGTCCATCAGTCACTTTTTGCCCATGCTCAATCAAAACTTTTTGATAAGTTCCATTATATAGTTTATCACTAGGGAAGGCATCATTGATTTCTTTATAGGTTCCTGTTCGAGTTTCTTTTTGAGTCGTAATTGTTTGATCTTCGAGCATTAAGTAACCAATACTTTGATTTTCTTTCGTCGAATCCAATAAGAGCCAGTCATTGGCTTTGACTGTTTGATTCGTCCTATTTTCACTTAATTTACCTGCTTGATTTTTAAATTCATACTGACTTGTTTCATCTAACAAACGGTTTTCTACGACGGTTTCAATACTTGCATTCGTTGTTCCATTAATTCCAGCGCCTAGCTGAACGATTTTTCCATCAAGAATAAACCATGATTTTTTCGCTTCTAAATCCATCGTCGTTGCTTGGCTATTATTCAACGTTCCTTTTTTATTTAAATTCATTGCGACTGTAGCATCTTCGCCATCTGTCACGCCACCCACATGGGCTTCTTTCGAACGATAGGAAGTAAACTGGTCTTCATTTTTTAATGCCACAGTATCCACTGTTGTTCCTGGTAAACGATAGAAATCAACCGTTGGCCAATAGCTGTCACCAAATTGCTGGTCACTATTATACAAGTAAACCATGCCGTCTGATGTATGCCAGCCTTTTTTATTTTCTTTATTAATCGCTTCAAATGCCGAAATACGCGTAGAATACATGCTGATCCCGACAATATTAGAAGTATCGCCATAAACAAAACGATCCATCGCACCATAGACATGACTGCCTGTAAATGGACGCGTCTGACTGTTGACCGCATCATTTGCCATTAATTCTTTCGTTATCAATAAATCTTTAAAATCTCTCGTGTGCTTGTAGTAGTAATTAGGATTTTGAACCATCCAATATTTCGCCGTTTCTTGTAGACGAGCCTTACTTGTCTCATTCGCAAACTCTGATGTAATCAACAAATTATATAAGGTAGTTGAACCAAATCCCTCTTTTGTTCCAGCGGGTGCTCTTGAAATCGAACGTCCATTGACCATTGGCATGGTTTCACCATTAACCACTAATGGAATAAACGCATTTTCCACGTTCGTCACAAATTGATCAATTAATTCTGTTTCTAACTGCCAAGGTGTGTCTGCAACAATCGAGAAGATTTTACCCACACCTTTTACTAATACATTTCCATAAGAACCATTGTAAGGAATATCGTAGTGTTGAATAAATGAACCATCTTCATAAAAACCATCGCCAGATGAAACGATTTCGAAAACTTCTTTGATACTAGCAACTGCTTGAGTGATTTTACCTGAATCGTTCGCTAAGATTCCAATCCCTAAACAAGATAAGGCTTGATCGGTACGATTCGCACCTGAATTCGCAAAATTCGGAATAAAGTGTAGTTCTACAATTGTATCTTGCGATTTTCCATACAGTTGTTGTGATGGATTTGGTAAATAGCTAGATAGAATATTGGTATATTTTTGTAATTGCTGTTTCGGTATTTCTTCATGCATAATAAATAAAGTTGTGATGAATTCTTGCGGTACACCTACTTGCCAATCCCACCAGTTACCATAATATTTACCACCTGCATAACGACCCGTTTCAGTCATAAACTCCAAACCTGATAAAATAGCTTCTGCAACTTCTGGTTTCTTGTATAAACTCGTTCCTTTTGTGCCATATGCTTTCGCCAATGTATTCAGCTTTTTAAACTGAGTCGTTAAGTCAGCACTTTTGGTATCAGAAGCAACTTTTGCCCATAAATAGGTACGCCCTTCACTTTGATCCATTTGTTCATATAAACTTTCCGCGTTTGCTGAAAGTGAATCGATATATTTTTTTACATCTGGATCATCTAGTAATTCTGGAGAACGTTCAAAGTCACCTACTGCATTCGTTCTCCAACGATCACGCATCAAAGCCAATGATTCTTCATTTTCTGGTTCTGGCTCATTTGAAAAAGCACCTACTGGACCAGATTTCAACGCATTAATTTTTAAGGTTGAACGATTACCGAAAAATCTTACTCCTGTTTTTCCTTGCCAATCATTTGAAATCGTTCCTTTATTATTCGGGTAAGTAACTACCTCATTTTCATAGAAGACTTCGCCATTTAGATAGGCTTTGATTGATACCCCACTGTAGCGAATTAATAATTGGTAACGCTCACCCGCTTCAAGGGTTGGGCCTGCTATTTCAGAAATCCATTTACCACCAGGCTCACCCAAGGTCCATTTTCCTTCTGAATTATAAGCAAAGGTTTGCCAATTAGATGATTTCGTGTCATCCGCTCTAAAAATTAGACTAAAGTTTTTTTGTCCTTCATAGAGAAAATCTAATAACACTTCTCCGTCTTTCATAACTGGTGAGTCTGTTGCAATAGCGACCGATTCAATAGTACTGCCCGTTGTTGTATTACTAGCAACCAATTGTTTGGAAGAAACGGATAAATCGGTTGTTCCAACAATATCTTTCCAATTGCCCGTTTTACCATCTTCAAACGTCAATTCGAACGAATCATCTGCGGCTTGCACCTTCCCTCCCACTACTAAAAATACAATGCTTAAAACTATTGTTAAATATAAGTTTCTTTTCTTTCTGATCATAACATTTCTCCTCTATAAAAAAGTGATTATTGTTTTAGGTTCAACGATTGACTAATTCTTGTAATCTAAGTACAGCTCTATTATCTGCAAAAGCTCTCGTTTGATCCTCTAATCCAACTAATTCTTGGCTATTTATCTCAAATTCGCTTTTGATTGCTCCTTCTAAGACTTGTGTCGCACGCATCTTTGTTTTCACTTGAATCAATGATTCTTGATAACGTGCCCCCATGATATCACCATCAAAATACGCAGTACAGATAACTTCTACCTTCCCTTTAGGATCAAGTAAAAGATACGTGTTGTCTTGCCCATCTTTAAACCAATACGCCGTTGAATTACTTGGATCATTATAAAGACCTGATGTAGGTTTCATGCTCAATTGCACGCTGCCTTCTTGATCACTCACAAATTTGCGATCATTTGCTGGAATCAATGTCAATGCATCGTCACTATATACAAATTTGATTTGACTATTATTTTCAAGTCGAATAAGCGCCGGAATCGTTCCTGTATTCTTAATTTCACCAGACATCTCAGCAGACGTTCCCGGTTCATAAAGAGCCGCTTCTAATTGTGGAAAGTTTCCCGTAATATTCAAGTTTCCCATCGTGATATTTTGCGTTGTTTCAAACTGTGCAGTCCACCAAGCATAAGTCGTTCCAACAATTGACAGCAACAAAGCAATTCCCGTTAAAATAATCTTCGTTTTATTCGATAACTTGCTTTTTTTCATCCTTCTCAAACTCCTTCTTATTTTCTTTCATCTCAATTAAAATCAATCCAATAAAATGTTCTAGTAAGACCATATTTAACACTGATGAAACAAGGGCAATTTTTCCTGAAGTAGATTGAAGCAACCTAAAAAAATAGCCAACCTTTGGCATTGATACCAAAACCTTCCCAATTATCTCTTTTTCATAAGTCGCATCCTCGTAATTATTTGCATCTCCTTTCGTAATGATTTCCCCTGTATTTTCAATGAAAATAATCCTGTGTGTAATCACTTGACCATTCGCAGAAAAACTAATGATATCGTCCACTTTAAGTTTTTGTGGTGGTGTTCTTTTTACAACGACTAGACTGCCTACTGAAATATTCGGCTCCATACTGCCACTTAAGACAGATTTAAATTGATAGGGTCCATACCCATTCTTGTTTAGAAATATCGATAGAAGAGATGAACTAATAATAATCAATAAGAAAGTAATATAAATCCATGAAATTATTTTTTTGCAACGAATCATCTTTTTCTCCTATACTAATAAAAAACCGCGACATTATTTACACAAAATAAAAAATACTTTTCACCAAACTGTATAAAAACGCTTTCAAATAAAATGGAAACAAAGACAGTTTTTTATTGTTCTTCCAATCACTTTAAACTTTAAATTTAATTATTAACAAAAATCACATCAATTGGTTATTAATTCAAAATAATTAACATATCATCTTAACAAGAATATCACAAGTTAACATATTAGTAAATAATTAATTTAATATAATAACTACCTCTGATCCATCAATAAACTTACTTAGCGTCACAAAAAACGTCCTATCTGTAGCTTATACCCATAAAATTAATCTATTTATCAAAATTAAAATAAAATAAGCAGACAATCATGACAGGGAACAGCCAGAACCTCTTAACTTCTTCGTAACCTGTTTTATCTACTTGATTGTTGAAGCCTAACACTTAGAACAACCTTATTCTACAAACTAAAAATTTCTTTAATAAAAAAATGAATCTTTTTACTGAAATACCTCCCAGCTCATCGACTTCTTTTCAAACTTCATCTATGCTATCATGAAGCTAAATAATACTATAGAAGCGGATGTGGCGATAAACAAATGGGAACCATCAAACAACTTACGAAAGCAGATTTAACAACACTTAGAGACTTAAGTATCCGCACTTATTCGGATACCTTTGCACAATATAATGATCCTCAAGATTTAGAAGACTATTTAGCAACTGCCTACAATACAGAAAAATTAACTTTAGAAATGGCTAATTCAGAAACTGAGTTTTATTTTATTTATGTAGATGATCAATTAGCAGGTTATGTAAAAATAAATATCGGAACGGCTCAAACAGAACCTGTTAACGAAAACGGACTCGAAATAGAACGAATCTATGTGGAACGCGATTTCAAGGGGCAAGGATTAGGAAAACAACTTTATGCTAAAGCTTTAGAAAGAGCAAAACAATTAGGAAAAACCTCTATCTGGCTTGGAGTTTGGGAACATAATGCACCTGCTCTTCAATTTTATAAAGGTTTGGGTTTTACTAGAGTTGGTGAACATTCCTTTTTTATGGGAAAAGACGAACAACTTGATTTCTTGATGGAAGTACCGATTTAAAACTAGCAGAAATACTTATAAGAAGGTGCGTCTTTCTCTTATTTCAATTTCTACATCTTTACTTTAAATTTTAAAATTGAATCTCTTCCTGATTCAGATAATTTACATTGTGAAAACTATAAAAATACTTTTATACAGATAACCTATTCAACTTCTTTTCTTAACGAGGTATAATGACATAAAAGGGAGGTTTTTATCATGTCAATAAAAGATAAAGTACAGAAGAAAATTGATGACGCATTTGGAACAGTAGATCTTATCATCTCGTTTAAAAATGATAAAGAAATTGATGTTAAAAAGTTTAACGAACTAAGAAAAGCTGGTAATTGGATCAAATCAAATGGATCTCAAATTAGAGTACAAACAACCTTATCCCCAAAGGACTTAGCAACCCTGATAAAAAAAGAAACAGGAATTTGCCTAGACGATTTCAATATAACCAACGCAGCGGGTCTATATGTTCCGTTTGTTTAGTTTTTAAATAACTATCCTTTTGATTATGTACGCTCTATGTTCACATAAGCCTAATTAAACAAAATAGTCCACCAGTCATGTGATTGGTGGACTCTCTTTGTGAAATTCAATTGGTCTACCTAAACACCCACTGGTATCCCTTATTTTTCACTTCAAAAAGTTTATGAAATATGAAAAATCAATATAAAGGTTTAAAAAAGATATTAAAATAATATAGAGTATCCTACCTATCTTTCCAAATACTTTTTTTAGAACAAAAAAGAATAACTTTTAAGTGTAGTTAAATGCTAGAAAGAGAAAAATGCTCATTTGTTCATTTAAAACGTCTTAAAACACATAATAGAGTGCTTAGAATTCATCTAAACACTCATGAAATAATTTCACCTGTTTCTTTAGCAAGCAATCTTCCTTTATGACTTAATAAGTCCATTTCTTTTGCCAATTGCCATTCCAATACTTTTTGATTGGCTTCACTCAATTCTTCCACATTGGTTATTTGTTGTAAGTAATCAATTCCTAGTTGTTCTCCTGCTACTTGCATAACATAAATGGATTGACCACAATAATTTTTTAACCAACGGAACTTTCGGTCAAAACTCGGCTTAATTGGTTTCATACTTAAATCGACATATTTTGTTGCACCAATAAACCGTGTCCATTTTAGCCATTCATAAAGATCACCATATCTATTCTTTTCAAGTAAACAAATTTGTTGGTATACCACACTTCGAGCAGACCGCAATAACCATATGTCTTCTAAGTAATTCTCAATAAATCGTTGCACTTAAACTGTAACACTAAGAGAATCAAAAGAACATAAGTTCCCTTATTCCGTTCTGCCATATTTTTCAATAATCTCAACTTATTACAAAAAATATATTGCAACATATAATGTAAGCGCTTATTATTAATCTATATAAATAAAGGAGGAATTTAAATGCACAAAATTAGATTAAGAAGCTTATTTACTAGTTTGTTGTTGGTATTATTTTTTTCTGTTGGACCTATCCCTTCAAATGCAGAGGAACAAATTGTCAGTAATAATGGTGATATATCAATATTAGAAGAATCCAATCCTAATTCACGAACAGTTAAAAGTTCAGAAGCATTTGTTGTTGAAAATGACACAGCTGTTTCAAGAAGTATTAAAACAGAACTACCTGATGATATAGGTTTTCCTAGAACAACAGAAGGTTTTGACTATTCATTTGAAACATTACAACCTAATAACAATCTAAACAGTAGAGCAATACCAGCAGTTAATAACAGACAAAGGGTTTCTAATCCTAATTCTTTTCCCTATAGAGCTTCTGTCTTAATAATATGTGATTATAGAACTAAAAATGGAGGAACAGTTAGAGGTCATGGATCTGGAAGCATTATTGGTCCCAACAAAGTTGTTACTGCAGCACATGTCATTTATGATAGAGAACTTGGTTGGGCTAAAACAGTAAGAGTCTATCCAGCTGTAAAAAATAATGCTACTGATTTTAACATGGCTTATGGAAGCATACTATACACTTTTGGCGGCTATATTCAGTCAAGTGGGACTTCATTAACTGCCCAACAAAGAGATGTTAGTGTAATAAAATTAGATAGTAATCTTGGGAATAGCACCGGTTGGTTTGGATATACAACTGCAAAAAGTAGTTATTTAAGACTTAACGGATATGATGGTGATATAGATGATGGACGAACATTGGTAACTAGATATGGCACTAACACTTGGATTGATTCTGGAATTCTAAAATATCCTTGGCTTACTGCTGGAGGTTCAAGTGGAGGTGGAGTATATAATCCTAGTAACAATCAGTTAGAAGCAACTCATGCTTATGGCTATTCTGAAGGTAAAGTTAAAACAGGTGGGGGAGGAGCTAAAATAAATAATGCTATTTTTGACTTCATGTCTAAGTATTAAAATGAATAAACATATAAAAAAAATATATATAATTATATGCATGATAACTATAATTTGTATTTCATTCCTATTTTCTAAGAAAGAGAATTTAGATACTTTAACAAATAGTAGTGAAAACAACAATAGAGAATCAATTAAAAATACATCCGAGAAAGTCTCAGATGATTTTAGAACTACATTAACTAGTATTTATGATGAAAGTGATCCAAATATACAACACAAAAGAACTAAATAAGATATATAGTATAGTTATCCAAAGTGAAAATTCGTAAATTGAGTTTTAAATAGTAATATGCTAAAATATACTTGCAAAACGAAAGTAATTCAAACATTTTATACATCAAAAAACCACCCTATTGCGAGTAGGGTGGTTTTCTTTTCGCTGTTGCGACTCAGCGTTTGAGCTAGTGACAACTGCTTGATTCTCTTCTAATCACCTAGCCAATGATCAACTAATATTAGTCAACAAAAAACGGTGCGATAACCAACGAAAGTAATATTTCAAACATTTTATACACCCCCTTACGGGCAGTTGCCATTGTCAATTATACCCTAACAGAATATCAATTATTTTAAATTTAATACTATTCAATATATTAGTCTTTATTAAGGCTATCAATACTTTTAAGTTTTGACAGCTTGGTTATATTTACAAAAAAAGATAATCTTAGTAGATCATCTTTTTTGTTAAATATTAAATTTTGTTAATTAAAATCAGGATAGTTAAGACAGTTCATATATATTTTTGACCTTTAATACCATGACACAGGAATGATAAAATTTTGAGTCGTCAAAAATCCCTCTTGCCATGTGAACGTTTCAGAGGACCCTTCTAAAATTAATCTCACTTCTTTTGTATTTATATCCAGATTATCGATTACTAATGCATTATTTTTTTCTTCTACAAATAGTTCGTCTGATTTGTCACTACTTGCCTCAATATTTCTTTTAGTAAACTGTGATGAATATTTTACAGGATTTTTAACAATAAATTTTCTGGTTTCTTGACTGACATATACTGTTGGTAATTTTAATTCATCACCAAATGAATAATAATATTTCAAATCTTTTAAATTTTCTATTGGCGTTAAATCAGTTACATTAGCGTATCCTAAATTTAAACTTTCAAGCTTATTTAATGGTGAAAACACTCTTAAATCAATAATTTTTTCCGTGTTTTGATCCATAGAAGAGTATGAGTAATAAGTTTTTAAATTAGTTAAAGATGAAATAGGTCTATAATCAATTACATTGGAAGACTCAACGCTTAATTTTTCAGTGTTTTTCGCATATTGTAAACCTTCTAAACTGCCATAAGTAGAAAATAAACCAAGTTCATCATTTAAGAGTAACATATCACCAACTGTAGGAAGTTCATTTTTGATTGTGGTAGGTTTCAAAGCAGATAAGATATTCCGTCTGATATCGGGATCAGGTATAAATACATTATTTTCTGCCGCTTCGCTAAGAGTAGAATAACTCAACAAACACGCCATAAACAGACATAGACTTAAAATTTTTTTTTTCATTTTTAAAACTCCATTTCTTACCAACTGATTAACTAAAACTGAATTAGCTCATTAGTGGAAATTTATTTTATTTAGAAAAATTCTACTATTCACAATTTATTGTCAGTTATTTTCCACTCCTTTCTAAGGTAAAAATTATATATATCAAATATTTTATATTTGATATAAAAGTATACATACTAACAATAATGTGAGAATATTTCTTTTTTTACTATAACAATAAAAAAGTATAGATAAAATGTTTTTTTACTAAAGATACAACTTTATCAGAGATAAAATACTTATAAAATAACTATATATTTCTATAATCTAATAAATTTTATTAGCTAACAGAACTTTTATTTTCATGATCCTAATTAAATATGGTAAACGAAATTTACATTCTCTCCGTTTAAATAAATTACTTGATAATTAATAATATTTCATAACCCTTAAATTTAGGTAGTCGAACAAACACGAGACGATTATCCCATAATAAAATAAAAATCCCCAACTTCTAAAACTAATTTTTTCGTTATTTTATCTTATATATAAGGAACGACTTTTTGTTGTTATTTAATTATTAATTGTCGTTTTTTTGTTGTGAATCGTCTGATTTTTATGAATAATTATAGCTATAGGATAGAAATACAAAACAAAAGAATAAATCCTCTTTTTATTTAGTCTGGTACTTAATGAACATCTTCTTTTGACATTAAAATAAATCATTGGCGCTTTAGTGTTTGGCTACCACCCAACGCATAAAGTCTTGATTAAACAACATACTCTGCTTAACCAATTGCCAATAGCGTAGCCTTAATGACCTATTTTCTTTTGTGTGCCCGTCAATTCTCTTTGCCCTTTAGCCACAAAGCCAGAAAAAGATGGTTCTTTAGCATACCTATTGTGTGAACGAGTGCAGGAAAAGCTGTTCTCGTTTTTTTGTTTTCTATCCTAGATTCACCAAGAAAAAGAAATTAGATGTAGGGTGAAAAGATAACACGATAGGAATAGTGAATTTTATCTGAAACTACATTTAAGAAAAAAATAAATAGGCACTTCATTTACTAGTACCACCTAATAAATGAAGCCCCGAATAGACGTCATACTCCATCTATCCAAGTTGCCTGATTACTAGTACCATAGCACTAGCTTCTTTATTGTACATAATTTTTGTAAGAATTTCTAGACACTTTTTGGAATTTCTTTCAATTCGATAAAGATTCTTATGGTTTAGTGATCATTTCAACGGTAGAGGCTGCAAACTCTACCGTTTTTCTTTTTCTTTGGTGTTTTGATAGTACGCCTATTTCAAAATACCTTGTTTTGCAAAATTTATGGATACGCATTTTTTACATAAATCGAATTACTCTAATTTATTATTACTCTTGACATTAACTCAACGTCAATCATTATACTCTTAAGTAAGAGAGGGGAGTTAAGCTATGGAATTTTATATAATGCCAGCATTTAATAAGATTATGGTCAATGATATTACTAAAGCTACTAGATGGTATGAGAACACTTTAGGATTTAAATCATTATTTAAATTTAGGAATGAAAAAAATGAGGTTATCATGGATCATTTACGCCTTTCAAACTATCAAGATATATGTTAATCCAATCTAATGATTTTACTGTCGGAAATGGTTTAAGATTGAATTTATCGATTAATACTATTGATAATCTAAAAAATAAACTGGCTAAAAATGATATTATTGAACCAAAAACAGTTCAACCCTGGAATGCTACAGAAATTACAATTAAAGATTGTGATGGGTATTTAATTACGTTGACACAAGTAAATATAGAGAATCCCAAAACGTTTGATACTGTTATGGAAAGTAGTAGAAAAAGTTACAACTAAGTGATTTATTCATTCTTTCAAATAGTTTCAATTATTGTGCATTTTAAAAAAGGATTAACTACAGAAGTAAGTACCTCATCCAATCACTTCGTTCTTTGGATATATCGCGATAAGAAGGAATTGTCGAAAATGCCAAGAAACACAAATGGTTTACTTTGATGTCCTATTATTTTTATTTGGTAGTTTTTATTTTTTTGTGAGTTCTTGCGCTCTTTGTATTAAATAATGGTTTGGATATTGTCGATATTTCGATTAGTCTATGCCAATTATTCAGTTTTAGCGGATAGAACCAGAGTACTTTTTATTTTGTCTCACTCACTTCTTGTTCTACATTAAAACAATTTAATGTTTTTGCTTCTATTTCGTGATAGTATAGCTAAGGAATTAGCAATTATTTTTATGATATGGAGGGAATTATGAAAGCATTTATTCGAAAAAAACAGTTTCTAGACACACTTTATGTTACTTTAGGTTCTCTTGTTTTAGCGATATCGATCAATTGTATTCTATTACCGAATAAGCTGGTAGCTGGAGGAGCTAGTGGAATCAGTGTTGTAATCAATTATTTATTCGGGATTAATCCTGCGATTGTTTTATATGCAATCAATTTACCACTATTAGTTCTTTGCTTTTTTCTGCTTGGCAAAGAGGTAGGAATCAAAACAATTTATGGTGGCTTGATTTATCCATTCTTTGTAGGAATCACAACTGATTTACCAACGTTGACACATAATCTTTTTTTAGCAACCATCTTTGGTGGTGTTCTAACGGGAATTGGTTTAGGTTTGGTATTTAGAGGAAATGCTTCTACTGGAGGAACCGCGATTATTTCACAAATCGTTAATAAGTATTTCAACATTTCACTTGGTGTTTCTATTTTGTTTGTTGACGGTTTGGTTATTTTATCTGCCTTATATGTATTCGACATCGATACAGTACTGTTTTCATTGATTTGTCTGTACTTGATTGGTCGTGTGGTCGATTTAGTCCAAGTTGGTTTTGCTCGTTCTAAAAACGTCTTGATTATTTCGCCTAAATATATGGAAATTAAAGAGAAAGTATTAGTCGAATTAGACAAAGGATTAACGATGATTCCTATCGAAGGCGGTTATCAAAAAGAGGAAAGTATGTTGTTGATGTCTGTGATTAGTGAAAAAGATTTTAGTAAAATGAAAGATCATGTTTTAGCTATCGATGAACATGCGTTTATTGTTTCGATGAACGCAAGCGAGGTCTTTGGTCGTGGCTTTAGTTTGAAAAAAATGGCGGAAGAATACGGAATCGAGACAAATAATCTTTAACTCAACTCCAACATTTATTTCCCACCTATTTTCTTAAACAAACCTAAAAGAAAATAACTCAGGATTAATTTTTTACCCTAAGAACTAAATTGATGTCTAACGACTTCTTTCTCCAAATGTATCGTAATAAGCGACTACTCACAAAAATGTAAAAAAACACGAAAAATTACCGTTTAAGGCTGAATGATTTCTATATGATGTTTTTCAACTTTTTGTGAGCGTTCACTTATTGTTTCATCATTATCTATTAAGGTCTTAAAACTATTGTTTAAAATCGAGCCATTGGATGAAGCATCCGTTATTGCGTTCTTTGCAATGAATGTCGGGGCGGAAATTGCCAACATTCTGTGGAAAAATCGATAGAACTATTCAGGGCAATCTCATTGTTGCCTTCTCTCAACAAAGTAACAATTACATAATATGTTCATTTTTTATACGACAGCCATTGTTGTGCTAAACCGTAGTCTCGCTTTCTTTAACTTTTAAGTCAAACCACTTGCAATAATATCTTCATAAGTAACTTCCGCCATCTTAATTATTAACTATAGTGTCTTTGTTTTTTCAAGTTATAATACTATATATTTTTCAATAGTAACCACGATATTACAATCAATCACTAAACGATGCACCTTTATCACACTTCGTTTGATTGTATTCAGTGAACTCATTACTGTTTGTTTTTGCTAAATCTGATATCTTCTCGATAATTGGTTCTTACTCTGATAAATGGATCAATGTAACTTTTTTCTGTCCTATATGAGAAACCAATCACAAGGTTTTCCACATAAGTTAAACAAAAAAACAATACTAACAATGGTATAAACAGTAAGAAATTCGACCAGTTACTTTAATTTTTGTTCAAAATAACTGTTCTAATTAATTGCATATGTACAAATTCTTTTAGAATACAAAATCAGCATTCGACTTCATTTTTTGTAAAAACATACCCCTTTCCACGCGTCGTTACAATATCAAAATTACTAAGCTTTATTTTCTCTCGTACATGAAAAACAACATTCGCAACTTTCGGTCTAATTTCTTCTTTTTTTTCAGTTGAAAGATCTAGCCAAATAGATTTTGCAATTTCCTCATAAGTCACAGTACTATTCATTTTACTAACTAGTAAAGAGAGAACTTTATATTCCATCCCAGTAAGCGAGCGTTCTTCATTATCAATTACAATGGATTGATTACTTTCATTTAATATTGAATGATCTTCCATTTTTTCTTTTACCAATGTTTCCATCATCGACAAACGACTAAACATATTTTTTATAATATAATTAAGTTTTTCTAAATCCTCTGGGAATGACAACACACTATTGACTCCCATTTCAAGTAGTATTCGTTGCTCCTCTCTTTCCAAATGGGAAATTCCTACCCACAAAAACATAGTTGGCATCGATTTGAAGCACAATAAACAATCAATAATTCTGGCAAAATAATTATCGCTGCTAAAATACATAATTACTCCATCTAAATTTTCTACCTGTTTCTTCTCTTTAACCAAAATAAATGTTGTATCTTCCAAGTCAAAAACATTTGTTATTTTTTCGTATATATCATTACAATCTGTGATAATACCTATTTTCATAAATCAGTCTCCTTATCCTTATTAAAGTATATATAGCAATCTTTTAGCACACTATACAACTCCAAAAAATATAATGATTTTTTCAATATCATTTTCGTCCAAAGTTATATTATATTATTATTTTTTGATTGTCTATACAAAAAAACTCATATTTTTTTCATATTTTTTTATTTCGGTAAAAAAAAATGATAATTAATTCTACAGCAAATGAAATAAAATCATTTCTATACAATATACTAAGAAATAAAAAAATATTCTAAAGAATATAATAATGAACTAAAAGATAATTATTCAATGCCAAAAAAAGTTAAAATCAGCTGAAAAAAAGTCTACTTAAAAACATATTCTTGTCTTCCTCTTCTTTATTTAAAGCAAATCGATTCATCTCCCTCCATATTCCATTTTTTTATTTCACATCATTTTAACTGGCAATAAACAAAAAAAACGAAAAATAACTATATATTTACGCCTCAAAAAATACAATTAAAGCGAACTGTTAGTGCAAATAATCTAACTAAAAAGGAAATAAAATATGAAATTGTAACATGCAGTTAGCGAATTAAGTTTTATAGCAACAACATTTAGCTTCGAAATCAAGTTTATACGATGTATCATCGATTTACTTCATTCTCTGTAATTCATCGCAATAAGAAAATGATAGGAAACACGAAAATTCCTCTTCCAAAGTCTGATAATGCCTATTTGGAGCTTTGCATTTTTTGATAATCAGAGGTTGGGGCAATAGCTAATGGCATTTCTTATAGCTTGATTGACACAGCCAAATCTAATGGGCTCGATCCAACCAAATACTTAGCTTTTTTATTTGAAAAACTACCCAATCTTAAGGATTGGTCAAATTCTATCGAACTTGAAACTTATTTACCTTGGGCAAAACAAGTTCAACTTGCTTGTAAATAAACGAATGGGACTCACTATGTATACTATACAACTGTGAATCCCTATTTGACATATACTTTATTATTTCCCGCTTACATTTTATTCTCTTTATGTCGCAATAATTCCACTTCATTACTGAGCGCTTCAATTCTCAAACGCAAAAAATAAATGAACACTAATTCCCGTGTATACAAATCGTAAGAGGAACTCTTGCCCATAAGTACTATCCTTATTGTTATATCCATTTTAAACAAGCCTAAAATAAGGTTTTTATCTTATTAAAGAATCCCTACCTACTTCAGATGAATAATTTAGTGAAAAGCGACGAACTCATTTTAGATTTGAACAAGGAATGTACAATCCCCATGACTTATCTATACTTTAAGATTAAAAGAGTACCAAAACACATACCTTAAACATATTTTTTATAGATTTAAATCATTTAAGAACACAAAAATATGATTTTTTCTGAGCAATAGCTTGATTCAGACAACATAGCAAAAAACAGAAATTACATTCATTAAAAAGCATGTGCCCTGCTATTATTTACGCGTTAAATTACTTCTTTAAAAGATACTTTTAGTACCATGAAACAGGAACACTAAAGCTCATTGTAGAACTAAATCCTTCATTCCAATCAAAAGAGTCGGATTGACCGTTCATTGAGAGAGTTATTTCCTGTATATTTGGATCTAGATTTCTAATAATAATAGCATTATTAGAAAATTCGCAAGCTAGCTCTCCACCGTTTGCTTGGACATCTATTTTAGTGAATTGCGACGAGTATTTAACAGGACTTTCTATAATAAATATTTTGTTTTCTTTGCTGATATAAGTTTTTGGTAATGTTATAGTGGAACCCTGACTAAAGAATGATGTTAAATGGTTTAGATTTTCTAATGGGGTTAAATCTGTAATATTTGCGTAACCGAAGTATAAACTCTCAACATTATCCAGTTGAGAAAAAGGACGTATGTCTATTATGGAATTCGTAGCTGAAACCATAGAGTTATAGGTATAATATGTTTTCAAATTTTTCAAATTTGAAATTGATCTGTAATCTACAATATTTTCAACTGGATTTACGTTTAGATTTTCGACATTACTTGCATATTGTAATCCTTCAATAGTTCTAGCTGGATTTGTTCCTAGAAATGTCAACTTAGACATTTCAGCTTAATTAGGTAATTGATAAGAATTATTTATTGTTTCAATTTGACCAACTACCGCATTTCTCATATCCTTATCAGGAATATATACATAGTCTTCACTCGCTTGAACTTGTGTCGTACAAGCAATGCCTCCCAAAAATAAAAATCCTAAACCTAACAAAACTTTTTTCATAAAAAAATCTCCTTTATAAATAATGTATGATGATATTAATTCTGTTACAAAACTTCAAAACGAATGAACCATTCTTAAAATTCTAACTACTTAGACAAAAATTCTTAGTAGTATTTTAATTTTTTATAAACTGAAAAGCCGAAAAGAACCCCTTCTTTTCGACTTTTCTTATATCTCTCTCAAATTATTCCCATGCCTTTTATAGTGATTGTGGCAGTTCATAACTTTCGATACAATTCTTTAAACCGACTCGTCTTCGTTCCAATATAAATACTTTATATTGGCGGAAAACTTTGCAGTAGAACCGTTTAATTTAGCCTGTCAGTTCGATTTGAAAAGAGCTGGTAAAAATAATCGTACTCCTTTTCACATCGCGTATTATAGTTTAGGGACTTCTGATAATGTCCACTGAATCGTTCCAGTGAAATCACCTAATGCATTACCTGAATTCATTGACGCAGGATTATACATTAGTTTAACCCCATTAGAATCATCCGTTGTACCCCAATCTGAAGATATATTCACGCTACCTTTTGATGTTCCATTTTGGATTGGTAAATCATCTCCACTTAGAACAACTGAGTTCTGACCATTGTTACTATTGTATTTCAAAGCGTTTGGCATAACCATTCCAGTCACATCATTTGTCATTGGTTTGGTTACTTTCGCTGACAATACCCAGCCAATTGTTTGATTAGATCGTGTATCAGAAACGGTCAAGTCACCATCTATAGTTGGATCATCTACGGTTTGTATATTGCTGGAAACTTTCAATGAACCAAAATCAATTGACTTAGGTGCTGAAATAATTTTCAATACTCCGTCAAAAGTATATGTTGCATGATCCCCTTTACCAGAAATAACAATAGTAGATGGATTTGGCGAACTCATTAATTGATACTCTGTTGCAGTTAATTTAGTGATAACTTTTTGTACATCAGTATTTTTGTTTAAATCGATAGACGCATTTACTGAAGAATCTATAACGATAGGATCGTTTAACACATTTCCATCTAAATCAACAAAGTGAACAGTTAAAGAAGTATCTAAAACTGTATCTGTAGTGACCGTATTAGATTCTCTTTCAAAAACAGCTCCAATATCGTCTGTACCAGAAGCCTTCGCTGTATTTGAAATCGTTGTTAATAATTTTTCTTTATTAACTTTTGCTTTGAATGTAACGGTCATTTTGTTTTCATTTTTAGAAGTTGTCGGCAAAATAGTTCCTAACGGTACTTTTAGCGTCCGTGAATTTGCATCATACGTTGCATTTTCTACTGAGTTCCCGTTTACTTTTACATCTGCCGTCTTTAGATCAAAGTCTAATCCTTCATCAAGAACATCTGTTAATTCAACATTATTCCATTTTATATTGCTACCTTCATCTTCATCATTTGAGACAACAACACTGTAGGTAAGTGTACTACCAACACCGATTTTATCTGTATCAATTGAATAGTTTTTCCCAACACTACCTTTAGTAATAACTCCTTTTTCAACTACATAAACAGTTGCAGGTTCAAACGTGGCATCCGCATATTTCAAAACTGCTGAAGGATTTATATTACCAACTGAATTATTTGTAATAGGTAACGGTTGTGTTTTCAGATTTGTTGGTGCCAACCCAGCACTATCTTGCAAATAGAGCTCCACTTTATCCCCAACAGATAATGGTGTTGTAAGCGGAAAATCAAACTCTCCATTTGAGTTAACATTAACAGTATCAGATAGCAAATTCCCATTTACTTTTACAAGTAATTTGGCCCCAGGTTCTGCACCTTTACCGGAAATGCTAGTATCTATGTTATATATTTTCCCAGAACTAACTTTCGCTGGTAAAGGAGGTGTTATTTTGAAAACTGCTTCTGAATCTGTAGGATCTGATACCAACTTCCCTCTCGTTGCAGTTGCTGTTAACTTGGTTCCAGCATTATAGAAGTCGTTTACTATCGTAGATACATATCCATCTTTATCTGTAGATAAATCTATAACTTCACTATTAGCGCTATTACTAATAGTTACTGGAAGACCCAAACCGGCATATTGTTCTATGAAAGTTAGATTACCATTTTCATCTAAACCTGAATCATCAGGAATTAATCCTAATACGACTCTTGCCATATTTTGAAGTTTTGAATCTGCATCTGATAAACGATATTGCCAATTTACTACTGGCTTTGAATTTAATCCAGTAATTCTGGAAATATTTAATCTAGAAGTTGTCGTTATACTGTTTATACTTTCCGCAAGTTCTGTCTCACTACTAGTAATAACGTTTCCTTTGGTGATTGAAAATGATCCAACATCGGAGTAATTAAAATCCGCTGAAGTACTAAAGGATGTCCCTAATTTCCAAAGTGATAGATTACTATTTAAGATATCTAGACGATTTCCAGATCCATTATTTTTAACTTGAACAGCATCAAATCTATTGTTATTTCTAGATCCGTTATTTCTAATATCAAATTGTTCTGGATTATCTATAGTAATTACATTATTTGTATTGGCAGCATTCGTCCCCAACTGAATTAGTCCGTTTGAAGCGCTCGTTGTTGAACCAATTATAAATAAGGATGATCCTTTTTGAAAATCCATATTTAAATTCGTAGCATAAGAACTATTCCAATTCATTATTGGAGTGCTTGCATTTGAAGACTCTGCATTTATATAATAGTTCTGCTCATCTTTAATAGATGGATTACTATTTAGGGAAGTAAGTGTCACAACAGATCCTTTTTTAGCAGTAAATTTTTGTCCATTACCTGCGAATTGTAACGCCGATCCAGGAACGGTAGAAGTAAATTTACTATTTTCTCCTACTTCTATATTCCTAAAGAACAAATAAATAGCTGGATAGTTCGTTCCAGTACCAGTATTTCGTAATTTAACATCGGCATTATCTCCGATTATAAAATCACCTGTACCCGTGTCCGAAGCGCCAACTTTTGATCTAAACCACATAATAGAATAATTAGAACTTGTTATTTCTCCATAATATTTTGTTCCATCAGCAAAGTTAATTCCACCTAAATAAAAATTCTCAGAGGTAGTAGAAACATAGTTTGTTCCAGAAAAGTTCATTTGTGCTCTAGGTGTTCTTGCAAGCCTAGAAGTTCTTCCTTTAGGAACATAAATATTTTCATAGTCAAATGTCCAATACTGCCCATATTGATTTCTACTAGCAGTATCATAACCACTAGGTGTACTTATAAACCCAGCATTCGTACCTGTACCATCATCACCTCTATTACTCACTGTAATATTAGATAGTTTCATAGTAGCATAACCTGAAGCTTCAGTCGGTTGACCTATTCGTAGGCTCGTAGCACCAAGTGTTATAGAGTAGTTTTGAAAATCTCCTGTCGTACCAGGTTTTGTTCCATCAATTTCTATACTAGTCGTTCGAATTGCAAGATATGTTCCACCCGTATAAGAAACATCATTTGTTAACGTTATTTTTGTTGTCGCTGGATTTTCGTATGCTGATTTAAACTCATCCCAAGTACCTGCTGTCACCTCTGCTGAAAACGCAGACTCTGCATGAAATAATCCTCCCAAAAATACTAGTATTAGTACTAGTGTAAATTTAACAAAATAATTATTAAAAATTCTTTTGTTATTTGTTTTTAGTTTCATTCATTCTCCCTCCATTCGTTCATAAATCACTAGCTGCAATCTATTAGTTAAAGAATTTCTAATTTTTATAGTTACTTTACTTTTTCATTTTCTATGCTCAAAAGAAAAAAGTAGCTTTGCATTTCGCGAAATTCTTTTTCACCCTAAGTTCATGCAACTAGCATAAAACTGGAGATTTTATTACAAAGTGATTTTAAGTAATTTTTCTTTTCAGTATATTACAATATTACAGAACAGGCAGGACTTCTAAAGCCCTACCTGATTCAATACATTTTATTATTGAGCTGGGTCAGTTGGCGCAGCCACGATAGACCAAGTAACAGTTGATGTATAATCACCTAATGTCATTGATGCTACTGTTGCTTGAGGAACAGTTAATTTAACAGAAGAAGCAGTTGTATCTTCACCCTTTGGTGTAACGCTTGTTCCAATAACCGCATTTGATGCATCGTAATCAGCACTTTGACCAAACTCTAGAACGTACGTACCAGCACCTTTTCCAGTAGCAGCATTTACAACTGTTACTGCAGCTCCATCTTCACCCAATGTGAATGCAGACGCATTAGCTGTTAATGCAGGCGCAATCTCTTTATTAATTGATTTTGTTTCAATTAATGGATTTGTATAACTAATTGTTGCTCCACCTAATTTTTTTGAATTATCAGCAAGTGCAAATTGTTTTGTCATCGCTGCTGTAATTGTGTATCCAGCATTCGTACCTCGAACATCAGACCAAGCAACTAGTGCTCCACGTTTTTCTCCTGTTGGTTTTTTATCTGCATCAATAAGTGAAATAGCATCAGCATTTCTTTCGATGGTTGCATTCCCAGTTTGAATAGTCCCAAATTCTAAATCAGTTGTATTCGTGATTGCTAAAGGACCTTCTTCCCCTGGATGTACTCCTGGTGTGTCTGGATCAACGTCAGGACCTTTATCAGGTTTTTCTGGATCAACAATCGGATCTGTAGGTTTAACTGAACCAGATTCAACTTTCACATGACCATTTGATTCTGCAGCATTTGCTGCTGTCGGTACCGCCAAACCAGCGACCACCGCTGTTAATAATACGATAGAACTTAAACTTCTTACTTTCATTTCGTTTTCCTCCTTGGAAATTAAATTATTTATACAAAAGAGAATTTCTCTCTGATGTCCTGATTAATTTGGACCTGCAATCAGTGTCCATTGTAACGTTGTTGAATACTCAACTGGATAAATTTTGGTTTCTTTAGGAACTGTAAGAGAAATCGCAGAATTTTTATATTCTGGTTTATTATATTGTTGATTCGTCACGGCGTTTCCTTTTTTATCTTTCAAAGGAGTTAACGTCGGTTCTTTCTCTTGAGGGTTCGATTCAGAAGAACCAAAAGCAATGGTCCAAGAACCTTTCCCTTCGTTTGTTCCTGCAGTAGCAATCGTATATGCCATATCTAAAGAGTCGAGAGAGACAGCATCTCTTGTAACCAATGGTGCATTACTTGTTCCGTTCGTATTTGCCCAACTTTTATCAAAGGAAAGGACCGCCCCTTTCAGGAATCGAGTGTCATTATCTTGAACAATCGAACTGCTGAATTGACTTTTTTGTGTCAATTGCAATTCCCAACCATCATCCGGACGAAAATCTGATACTTGTACAAAATAGCCTCTTGCCGATGTATCATCCATAAACAATTGACCTAAGGAATCAAATTTACGACCAGATTTATTTAAATCTTCTGATCCAAAATTCAGCGAAGAAATGTAATCAATTCGAAGTGATCCTGTTGTCGAAGGACCTTCTCCTGGATCAACAACCACTTCCGGATGTTCCGGATCAATAATTCCTGATACACCAGAGTCTTCAACTGAAACATGACCCTCTTGCTCAGCGGCTATTACTGGGGAAGAGCTCACAAGAATAGAAAACAGAATACAAGCCAAACCACTAACTCTCTTTTTCATCATGATCTCTCCTTTTTTTACCTATTAAGAAAATAATGATGCATAAGATCAAACCAATCCCAATCCACATACTTGTTTTTTTTACTATTTCTCCTGTATTTGGAAAGCGTCCAACTGGTTTTTCGTGTAACTCACTTGACTCTTTTTTCGTTTCAGTACTACTAGATGATTCTTTCGGTTTTTGCGAGCTACTATCTTCATAAAATATAATTTTTCCAGGTACATCAGCCTGCCCACCATTATCTGCTAATGCAGTTATCGGTATCATAAAAAAGATAACTACTGCACTAACCAAAACAACTAATTTTTTCATAAACAATACCCTTTCTTTTCCAAATAAATACACAATCATCAAGTTACATGAAAGCTGCTTTTTAATACCCCTTTGATTGCTGAATGTTTCACCAGACCATAAGTACGACTATCGTTTTCAATAAATCGATTGTCACAAAGAACTAAGTACTCACTCTCAGGAATAGTGCTTTTTTCACTAATCGAATATAGCGAAAAATTTCTTGTAAAGAAACCTCCATATAGTTGACTTTCACCGATTTCATTTCGTATAAAATTTTCCGGTTGTTCTTTTTCATTCACATACAAAACATCATCTGTATAACGAACCTTTTCACCAGGCAGACCGATAACTCGTCTAATTGAATACGTTGAATTTTGTTTGATTAATACGATATCAAAACGTTTCAAGTTTTCGGTATTCTTATCGAAAAGAACAAGGTCATTTTTTCTCAGGGTAGGAGTCATCGTATATTCCCCAACCCTTCTTAGTGAAAATTTAAAACTGGCTAAACTACTAAAAATCAGAATAGATAGTGTGAAAATTAACAGAATTCGAATTGTTACTTTCATAGTCAATTCCTACTTCTCCACGTTGTTATCCAAAGAATTCGCATTAATTTTATAATATTCAAAGGCTTTGCTCTCATTTTCCTTCACTCGAGCTAATTCTGATTTATAAGAAGCCAAAATATCGTTCTTATCCCCATAAAATGAGTTGATATCTCGCGTTGCATTCATTCCTAACTGTCCAATTTGTTTATAATATTTATTAATTAGTCGTTGCCCTTCTTTTGTATTTGAAGTATTAGCTGTTTTGTTAGAATAGGTCGCCATCGACAACGCTAAGTATTTGATATTTTGCTTACTCGCTTCTTCATCATTTGAGGTAGCAGAAGCTTTTTCGATTTCTTTGGTAAAATCATCTACTAGAAAATAACCTCGTACAATTAAATCAGAATCTGTAGATGAAATATTCGCGTTCTGATAGTAAATGAATCCATATAGACCTGAGATTAAGAGTACTTCTAAAATTACTAATACGATAATCGAATGTTGTTGCTTTTTGATACTTTTTTCTAAAAGAAATTTATTTTTTTTAAATCGTTTCTTCTTTTTTCTATTCTTCTTTTTCTTTAAAAACTCTTTTAACTCTTTTTTCTTTACAAAGAATAAGAAACTTCGCATAGCTAAGAGAATCAGCAAAATAATAATTAATGAGATTAAAGCTACTTTAATAATTTGAGTGAGTGTCATAACTCAGTCTTCTTCTTTCTTTTTTTCTTCTTCTTTCTTGCTTCTTCCGCTTTTTTGGCCTCTTTTTTCTTTTTAATAAGGAAATAATAGATACTCGAAACTACTGCTAGAATAGCGATAAACCCACCAACTAATAGTAAAATCAATTTCCAGTCAACAGTTTCCTGTGTCAATGCCGAATTCTTCTCATTATACTTATCTGCTTCTTTTTTAGTTATTTCAAATTCTTCATCCCATTCCCAAGTTTGGCTACCAATAGTTGCTTTCCCTTTTGATCTATATTTGCCTGGAACCATTTCATCGTTATTCATTGATATTGGAAAATCGATGAAACTATTTGGCGCCATTTGAATTCCCGTTTGTCGTCCTTCATACAAAATTTCTTCACTGCCTGCTTTAGTAATTTGAGTTTCTAATGTAACATCCTTTTGGTAAGCTGGGACAGCATTTGCAACACGTGTATAAATCGTATTGTTATAATTTCGATCGCCTGCATATGATTTTCTATATTGTAATTCCGGCTTCACTTCATTACTGTTTTCTTTTAACAAAATAGCAATCACATACGCATACTCATTTTTCACACGCGCACCTGAAGAAGCAGTTGAATTTTCATCCTCTTTCGCTTTTAAAGTTAAGCCACCTGCAATAACGCCATCATAAGCTACTTCTGGCATTTTTACTGAAATTTCTAATGTCTTAGTTTCTTTTGCTTTAAGCACAAATTCTTTTTCAGTAGAAACAAGATCATTAAAATTAATCGCTAATGATTCATCTGTATCAATCTTCGTTTGGTTGTATTCAATAACGCCATTGCTATTAGTTTTCGCTGAATCTAAAACGGTTTGTATCGTTTGATCCTTATCAGATAAACTAGTAATTGATATTTTTAACACTTGTTCTTGACCAGGTGTCATCATTAAATCAAAATAAGCAATATTTTCATCTATTTGATTATCAGGCTTTTCTATCCTGTATGTATAGGCTATTCCAGAATCTTCTGCATATGTCGAACACGGAAATACAAACATGAATAATGATATAAATAGAACTAAAAATGACCATCTAGTTACGTTTTTTTTCATAATAACTCCTTTAATTTTCTACTTTAGTTTTTTTTAAAATGTATCCTTTTCCTCTTGTAGTAACAATATCAAAAATTCCAGATTCAATTTTTTCTCGAACATGAAAGATAATATTGGCTATTTTAGGTCTAACCTCTGCACTATCTTCTGAATCATTTCCCCAGATAGTTTTAGCTAGTTCATCATACGTTACTGTATTATTTAATTGATTAATTAGTAAGGAGAACACTTTATACTCTGTTCTCGTAAGCGATCGTTCCTCATTATTAATTATTACCGATTGATTATTTTCATTCAAAACTAGTTTTTTACTTGTTTCTTGTAGCTCTATATTTTCTTCGACACTTATACGATTAAATGCATTCTTGACAATGTAAAAACTTTTTTTAATTTCATCAGGAAATGAAAAAACATTATTAACACCCATTTCTAATAATATATTTTCTTCGTCATCCAATAGTTTCGGTACACCTACCCACAAAAAAGCTGTTGGTTTTGTTTTTAAATAAAGTAAATTTTCAATAATTTTTGCAAAATAATTATCATTCGCAAAATAAATAATTATTCCTTTTAAATCATCTAACTGATTCTTATCTTCAACTAAACATATAGTTTCATTTTTCGATTGAAAAGTATTTTTAATTTTTTCATACATATCAGTGCAGTCTGTAATAAATCCAATTTCCATTAATATTCCAACCTCTCTATTTATTACTCATCCAAAAATTATTGAATAAAATATGAAATAAATATAAAATGTTTTTGTATGTTGAAATAATACTATCTCATCATTATTTAAATGTCTATATAAAAAACGAATTATTTTTATCATTTTTTTTAACGATATATAAAAATAATGATAAAATAATTTATTTCAAAAGAAAAAAATAAAATATACAAACAAAAAAATGTTTTATATATATTTTTAAAAGGATATAATTATAACCAAATGTACTTTTATTCATATCTAAAAATGTAAATTTTTTTTAAAAAAACAAAATATTAATAACGTTTGTTTTTTTTTAGATATAAAACATATCCAACACTAATTAAACACAATTTTATTGATATTTTAAAAAAATTTAAAAAATCACAAAAGATATTTTATTCCCATGCATTAAAAAAAATACTCTCCTTTCAATAATTCACATTTTTTTAATCTACACACTAAAACTATCTATAATTTAAAGAAACGCTAAATCACAAAATTTCTTCTGTGTTTTAACGTTTCTATCTAAAAAATTTAATTATTTATTTGTCTATTAAATAAAATAACTAATTCAATCTTAATGCATATAAATATACGCAGAAATCAAATATAGAATCCAAATATGCAATGGATAAAAGAAATAGAAGAAGTTTCTCATCCCTTTACCTTTTTGACCATTAAACAATGCAATTGGAACAATCGCAAAAATCATCATCCACTGTATTACCCCTAAAGAAAAATAATAGCACGCGGTCAAAGCAATCAATGAACATTGTAACGAAAGATGTTTTCTTGTTATATACATCAACGGAATCAGCAACACTCTAATATTATTTTCGGTAAATAGTAACGATGGAACAAAATTACCAATCCAAACAGACGCCATAATTGTTGAAGGATTCATCATCAATAGAGTCAAAATCCAAGATGTAATAAACGGAAAGGAAATTGCAATAATACCAAATAAAATAGTACTCGTTTTTTTAGTTGAAACGCCTGTAGTTATTTTATCGATTCCATACATCATTAAACTTCCAACTAATAAGTCACGGAAAATATTATTCATCAATTGAACTTCTTCATAGCCAACTATTTTTTGTAGCATAAAACTTCCTAAGGTCATTACAACCATTCCGATATATAGCCGCAAAAGATACTTTTCTTTGCTTCTTGTGTGACTAAATCCAACTACACTTACAAAGAAAAAAATGGTAGCAACGGGTCTGCCAAACCAATCCAACCAATTTGGTGCTCCCATAGGCACAAACATTTGATGAATATGATCGATAAACATCAAGATAATTCCTATCATTTTCAAGTCAAAGGTTGTTAGTCCATTAAATTTATTTTTCGTTAAACTATTCAATTATTTCATCTCCTCATTTATTGATTTATCCTAGTATAGCTATTTTAAATATTTTTCAACATTGATTTATCTTTCAGGTGACTATCAATTTTGTTATATTATAATCATTGAATTAGAATAAACCGACTAAATAATATTTTTTAAAAAATTTATTATAATAAAATTAAAAAGGGTAAAAATACTTAATAAAAGGGGTAATAGGGATAAAAAGATGAAACATGGGGGCATTTGTTTATTTTTAAGTCTATTAATTTTTGTAGTTTGTGAGAAAGAAAGTAAGAGTGCTGAGAATAATTCTAGTAATACTAAAAAAGAACATACATAACAAGCTACTTCGACAACTTCGACCCGCCAAAGAGAATCAAGAGCAAAAAGCGTCGAGTCGACAAAGACGATAGAAAATTCTAATAGTACAGATTCTAGCAATACAAGCCCACTTTCACTTATGATTGTGGTCGCGCAATCACAAATAGCAACAATCAAAGAGCAAGTAGGGGATTTGTATACCGATATTACAATAACCGAAAAGGATAATGATACCATTATTTACACTTATTATTTAGCACAAGATGCAGGGTTCGATTTTGATACTGACGCGCTTAAACCAATTTTTGTAAAACAATTAGAGCCAATTATTAATTCAGTGAAGAGTATGGTATCAGATATCAAAATGCAAGTTATTTTCATCAACCCTGACGGTTCAGAAACAATTAATATGACCTATACATAAGACGATGCTAATGCACTTTAGTAAGTCGAAATTCATAAATTCATATGGACAGGAACAATTCGTTAAAGTTAGCAATTAAAAAGAAGAAACGTGTATTTACAAAAATCAGTAAAACAATTTTTATAAATACACGTTTTTTACGTTGTAAGCTTCTGTCTCAAGCTCTTATTAATCTTCTATTTTTAATAATCCTTTAAATAGACCAATTGCAAAATCATTTGCATCAAACGGTTCTAAATCATCGATTCCTTCACCTAGACCAACTAATTTGACTGGTAAATGGAGTTCATTTCGAATCGCAAGAACAATCCCACCTTTGGCAGTTCCATCTAATTTAGTCAAAACAAGCCCAGTGACATCTGTCGTTTCTTTAAATTGCTTGGCTTGAGATAACGCATTTTGCCCCGTTGTCGCATCGACTACTAACAACACTTCATGTGGTGCATCGGGGATTTCACGTTGAATCACTCGTTTAATTTTTTCTAACTCTTTCATTAAATTCACTTTATTCTGTAAACGCCCAGCTGTATCCACTAGTAGAATATCTGCTTGCTCTGCCTTTGCTCGCTCTACAGCATCAAATACCACAGCCGCAGGATCGCCGCCTGCATTGCCACGAACTACTTCTACATCAGCACGTTCGCCCCAAACCACTAATTGATCGATAGCTCCCGCTCTAAAGGTGTCCGCCGCTGCCATCAACACTTTTTTCCCTGCTTGTTTGTATTCATGTGCTAACTTTCCGATACTGGTTGTTTTCCCCACACCGTTAACACCTACAAAAAGCATAACTGTCAAACCATCTTTTTGAATATTCAATGCGTTATTTTCTTCTACGCCCTCAGCTTCATATAAATCAACCATTTTTTCAATGATTGTATTTTGGATTGCTGCTGGTTTTTTAGCATTTTTTAGTTTCACTTCTTGACGTAAAGATTCGGTAATTTTGATTGATGTATCAAAACCAACATCGGCACCAATCAACGTTTCTTCTAATTCTTCAAAGAAATCTTCATCGACTGAACGGAAATTCGCAAATAATTCATTCAAACGTTGCCCGAATGTTTTTCTCGTTTTTTCCAGTCCTTTTTCATATTTTTCTTGAACGATGGTTTCTTCTGGAGACTCATCTACCGTTTCTGGAATTACTTCTGCTACGATTTCTGGTACCGATTCTTGTACTGGTTCAGGTATCGTTTCCTTTGCAATTTCAGCTATTTCTTGTTCTTCACTATCTATTGACGGAACTTCAATAACTTCACTCTCTACAATTTGTTTAGCTGGTTCTGTCAGTTTTTCCGAGTCAGTTGTCTCAGTTTCTAGTTCGATTTGTTTTTCCGACTCAACGCTTTCTGAAGTTTCAGGATTCAGCACGGAGTCTTCTTGGGTTTCAGAAGATTCAATCTCGGAAGGTTGCTCTTTTTTTTCATTCATAAAGGCTTTTTTTATTTTATCAAAAAATCCCATTTATTTTCCACCTTTCAACGGATCTAAGACATAGGTTTCCACCACTTTTGCTACACCATCACGATCATTTGTATCGGTAATAACTTGCGCAGCCGCTTTAACTTCTGGCACAGCATTTTCCATGGCAACACCTAATCCCGCATATTCAATCATCGGCAAATCATTCTCTTCATCACCAATCGTCATGATTTCTTCTTGTTTGATTCCTAAATCTTTAGCTAACAGAGAAATCCCATATGCTTTTGTGATTCCTTTTGGCATAAATTCCAATAAATTTTTTCTTGTTTTAATGACCTCATAACGATCATAGAATTCACTCGGTATTTTTTTTATTTGTTCATCTAAATACTCTGCCTCTAAAGCAACCACCGCTTTATTATAGACTCCGTCCGCTGATAATTGTTCCAGTTGAGCGGCTTCAAATGTCAATAAATTGTTCAACTCACTATAAATAGAAGGATAGTCTGGAGAAGAAGGTAATTGTAAAACCAATCCATCCGATAAAACATCTAACGGAACATTCAATACCACCGCCAATTCGTGTAGTTCATGAATATCTTCTAATGGCATTAATGCTTTTTCCATGATTTCACCAGATTCATTCTTTTGCACTAAACCGCCATTGAATGTAATGCTATAATCTCCATTATCGCGTAAACCAAGCTCTTCTAAATAGACTTCGATTGCTTTTAAAGGACGACCAGTGCAAAGAACGACTTTGACTCCAGCAGCTTTTGCTTCCATCAAAGCAGTTTTACTACGTAGAGAAATTTCTTTTTTGCTATCTAGTAAGGTTCCATCTAAATCGATTGCGATTAATTTAATCATTTCTTTTCCTCCTATCACTAAACTAAATTTCTGCTGAAATGGCGCCGCCTTCTTTAACATCTTCCAAACGGACCGAAACAATTTTCGAAACACCAGATTCTTGCATCGTTACACCATACAACACATCCGAAGCTTCCATAGTTCCTTTACGATGCGTTACGACAATAAATTGCGTATCATCTTCAAATTCACCTAAATAATGACCAAATCGCGAAACGTTGGCATCATCCAAGGCCGCTTCTACCTCATCCAACACACAGAACGGTACTGGACGAACACGGATAATCGAAAACAGTAAAGCGATTGCCGTTAAGGCACGCTCGCCACCAGAAAGTAAGCTCAAATTTTGTAATTTTTTTCCAGGTGGTTGGGCTTCAATTTCAACCCCTGTATTCAGTAGATCTTCTGGATTCGTCAAAATCAACTCCGCACGTCCACCACCAAACATATTAGGGAAAACTTGCTTAAACTGATTACGAATCGCTTCAAAAACTTCACTAAAGCGAATTTTAACTTCCTGATCCATTTCATCCATTGTTTCAAATAACTGGTCTTTAGCATCCAACAAATCATCTCTTTGGGAGACCAAAAATTCATGTCGTTCATTGACTTGCTCGTATTGTTCAATGGCATTGATATTAACTGGACCCAAGCGCTCAATTTCACGTTTCAAGCGTTTAACCTCTGTTTTTGCTTCTTCTTTTTCAGTCGTTCGCGGATAATCCAATATTGCTCGTTCAAACGTCAAACTATACTCTTCTTGCAAATATTGCAGAGAATTGTCTAACTTGATTTCTGCACGATTTTTCTCGACTTCGATTTTTGTTTGTTCACCCAATAATTGTTGTTGTAATTTATTTTCTTCGGCTAAACTACTATCGATTTGGTCTACTTTATCTTGCAAACCATGTCGTGTGCGTTTAGCTTCTCCAATGCTGACTTGTAAAGCTTCTTTTTTCTCAGCTAGTTGTTCCAACTGAACAGCTAAGCTTTCTTCTGTCACTTGATGATCCGAATGATTACTATTTAATTGTTCCAACTGTTGACGAAGAGCTGTTTCTCTAGCCAATAATTCATCTAAAAGCCCTTGCTTTTCATCGCTTTGTTGTGTCAAATGGTTCATTTGTTCGACGACAACTGCTTGTTCTGCTTGAACTTGATTTAATTTTTCTAAGGCTCCTGTCTTCAATTCTTCCATCTGACTCGCTTCTTGATCCACTTGTTTCATTTCTTGATCCAAGCGATTCTTTGTTTGAGCTAGTTCTTCCTGCTGTTCTACTAGCTCTTCTTTTTTGATTTGATAATCGGTCAAGAATTGGTGTAGTTCTTTGGTTTCAAACTCAAATAAACGTTTTTCCTTCGTTAAACGAGTCAGCATCTCTTCTTGATTCGTCACTTTATTTTGTAATTCTTGTTGTTTCAAACGACTGGTTTCACCCGTTGTACGTAAATGCTCTAATGCTTCATTGATTTGTTTTACTTCGGTTGTCAATTGCTGAACTTCTCGCTCAACCAGAGTCAACTGCTGTTCTAAGCGTTCCATTTGTTCGGTAATGTTTTGCAACTCTTGCGTTTGAGAAAACAGACTTCCCTGATTGCCTTTTTTGTTCGCTCCACCAGTCATAGAACCACCCGAGTTCATAACATCTCCTTCTAAAGAAACCACTCGGTATTGATAATTAACTAATTTCGCTAATTGATTCGCTGTTTCCAAATTTTCAGCAATTAAGGTTACACCTAATAAATTCTGAATCACATTACTAACTGAATCAGCGTAGCCCACGATGTCACTAGCAATCCCCAAAAAACCAGGCACATTTTTTACTCGATCACGAACGGCATTCGATAGCGATCGTGGTTTGATTGTTGTTAGCGGTAAAAATGTTGCTCGACCACTATGCTGTTGTTTTAGAAAAGTGATTCCGGCACGACCGTCTTTTTCATTTTCTACAACGACATGTTGCGCTGCTCCGCCAAGTGCTGTTTCAATCGCTACGGTAAATTTCGTTGGTACCTCGATTAATTCAGCAACCGCTCCAACAATTCCTGAAAGTTGTTCTTTATGCTTTAAAACCGCTCGAACTCCATGATAAAAACCAGAGTAATTTTCTTGAATCTCTTGCAAACTTTTTTGACGTGCTTTCGCTTGTTGAACTTGGTTCATTGCTTGGTACATCAATTTCTGTTTCTGATTCAATACTTCTTGCTTTTGTTCTAATTGTTGTTTTTGCTGAGCATATTGGCTTCGCTGATCACTTAATGCTTGTTCCGATTCTGCTAATTGTTTTGTGAGTTCCTCTTTTTGAATCAGCGCATCCGCCATTTGTTGCTCAAGTAATTCATGTTTTTCAACTGATTGTTGATTTTTAGCTGTTTCTTGTTGATATTGACGTTCCAAATATTTTAGATCATTCGTTGTGTTGGCTTGTTGTTGCATCACTTCAACGTACTGACTACGTAATTCTTCTAATAATTCTTTGGAAGATTTACTGTATTTTTCGACGTTTAATTCTGCTTCTTGAAGTGCATTCACTAATTGTTGTTTCACTTCATTTTTTTCAGTAATCGTTGATTGAATCTCTCTAATTTCTTCTCGATAACGAGTGATTTTTGCAGCATTTTCATCTAATGATTGCTGGTATTCACTTGTTGTTTGCAAATTGTGTTTGGACCGTTCGATTAAAACGTCTTTTTGTCCTTCTGTTTGCTTTAACGCTTCTGTTACATGAAGCAATTGTTGTTGTTCTTTTTCAATTTGTTCGTCCACTTTGTTTCGCTGACTTCTTAATTGGAAAAGTTGGTCTTCTGAGTCACGAATTTGTTTGCTCGCAGAAGTCAGTTTTTCTGCTATTTCGTCCAATTCTAAACTCTTTGCTTCCCAAATTTGTTTTGCTGCTTCGATTTCAGTGACCGTCAAGCTAACATCCACTTTCGTCAATGTTTCCTTAAGCCTTAAAAACTCCTTCGCCGCCTCGCTTTGCGCAGCTAGAGGAGTTAATTGGTCTTCTAATTCATAAATAATATCTTGAACACGACTCAAATTATCTTCTGTTTCGAAGAGTTTTTGTTCCGCTTTTTTCTTTCTTTGCTTATATTTCAATACGCCAGCCGCTTCTTCAAAAATCCCACGACGATCCTCAGGTTTACTATTAAAAATCGCTTCAACTTTCCCTTGTGAAATAATCGAGAACGATTCTTTTCCTAATCCTGAGTCCATAAATAAATCTTGGATATCTTTTAACCGACAGCCTTGTTTATTAATAAAGAAATCACTTTCTCCTGTCCGACGATATCGACGTGTAACACTAATCTCCGTGAAATCCAATGGCAAATAATGATCACTGTTATCTAACACAACAGTCACTTCTGCAATATTGAGTGATTTTCGACCTTCCGAACCAGCAAAAATAATATCTGGCATTTTACCGCCACGAAGACTTTTAGCTGACTGCTCGCCTAAAACCCAACGAATTGCTTCTGTAATATTACTTTTGCCACTCCCATTCGGTCCGACTACAGCGGTCACGCCATTTTCAAACTCTATCACCGTTCGATCCGCAAAAGATTTAAATCCTGCGATCTCTATTCGTTTCAAATGCACAGATACACTGCTCCTTCCAAACCTACTTAGAAATGTCTTTTAACGCGCGTTCTGCGGCATCCTGTTCAGCTAACTTCTTAGATCTGCCTTGACCCGTTCCAATCAGTGTATTATCAACATACACTTCAATAGAAAAAATACGGTCATGGGCAGGCCCTTCTTCTTTGATCAAGCGATACTCGATCGTTACGTCTCCTTGACGTTGTAAAACTTCTTGTAAATGTGTTTTATGATCCATCTCATGTGAAAAAGCACCGGCATCGATTTTGGGAAAAATAACTTGAGCAATAAACTTTTTAGCAGTTCCTGCTTTTTGATCTAAATACAACGCACCTAAAAACGATTCAAATAGATCACATAGTAAAGAAGGACGATTTCGCCCACCAGAATTTTCTTCTCCTTTTCCAAGCAGAACATATTGATCAAAATGGCATTCTTTAGCAAACTTAGATAAACTGTCCTCTCGAACAATTGCTGAGCGCATTTTTGTCAACTTTCCTTCGGGTAAATCTGGAAATTCTTCATATAAATATTGAGAAACAACTAGTTCTAATACTGCATCTCCTAAAAATTCTAAACGTTCATTGTCGGATAATTTTAAATATCGATGCTCATTCACATAGGATGAATGAGTAAAAGCCTGTTCTAGTAGGTTAGCATCATGGAAAACAACGCCGTAACGCTCTTTCAATTCCGTAGTTAACTGATTGTCCATTCTCCACATTCCTTTAATTTTATTTACAGTCCTTACTATTATACTTTTTTTTCGTCTATTTTTAAATGGTTGTCCTTATAAAAACAACGAAAAGACCACTTCTCTAACTATTTTATCAGAGAACAATTAATTTTTTGGCTATTTTTTTAAATTAAAGCTAATTTGTTACTAAATCGATTCATTTTCTATGTAAATTTACTTTATTTACTCTATACAGCAAAAAAGGGCTGAGATATAACTCTTTGAGTCACATCCTCAGGCCCATAAAATCAAAGTAACCATTAAAGCTATTTTCTTATTCTAACTAGCTAAATAATTCCTCGCAACTAGCTCGAGAGTGAATCTGTGTATGTTACAAATGATTAACGATATAATCAGTCGCAGCACCAACGGTTTCAATCTTTTCTGCATCTTCATCAGAAATCTCCGTTCCAAATTCATCTTCCAGTTCTAAAACAAATTCCATCACGCTGATTGAATCTGCATTTAAGTCGTCCTTAATATTTAATTGATCTGTCACATTTTCAGCTTCAATATCAAAGTGGTTCGAGATAATCTTCGCTACTTTTCCAAATACTTCTTCACGAGTCAACTGTATTCACCTCCACTATTTTGAAAAAAGTTGTCTTAAAAAAGTACAACGCTATGATACATTGTACTCAGAAAAAGCAAATTTGTCCATCTTTTTTTCAAATTAATAACAGAAATATTGCAATCACGTTGCAGTCCTTAATTATTAACTTGTTCATAATGAGTGACTAATTGTTTGACAACATCTGTTTCTAACATTGTGTGAATTTGGCGAATCGTATATTTCACAGCTTCTGGACCAGTCGAACCATGCGTTTTGATTACAGGAGCTTTAAGTCCAAAAAGAACTGCGCCACCGTGTTTTGAATAGTCCATTTCATTTTTCATCCCACGCAAAGCATCCTTTAGCAGCATCGCTCCTACTTTCCCTTTGACACCCTCAGCTAAAATTGATTTTTTCAACAAGTCCATCATATTCAGAGCCGTACCCTCAATTGATTTCAACACAGCATTTCCAGTAAATCCATCTGTCACAACGACATCCGCCACACCAGTTAGCAAATCACGCGCTTCCACATTTCCGATAAAATTAATGCCCGCTTCTTCAGAAAGTAGTTCAAACGCTTTTTTCGTCAATTCGCTACCTTTTGTTTCTTCTGTTCCATTATTTAAAAGTCCTACTCTTGGATTTTTAATTTTACGTACTTTTTCCGCATAAAACGTTCCTAAAACAGCATACTGTGCTAAATGTTCTGGTTTATTATCGGCATTCGCTCCTAAATCCATCATATCAAAGCCACCATCGACTTGCCCAATGACTGGCATTGTAGACATCAAGCCAGGTCGCTCAACATTTTTGATTCTGCCAACAATAAATAGACCTGCTGCCAACAAGGCTCCTGTATTTCCTGCTGAAAAAATCGCATCCGCTTCTCCATCCTTGACGGCTTGCGCCGCTAAAACCATTGAAGCAGTCTTCTTTCTTCGAATCGCTTTAACAGGTTCATCATCACTATTAATTTTTTCATCCGTATGAATAATCGTTACATTTTTTTCATCTGTCACATATTTTCGAATTTCAGCTTCTTTTCCATATAATAAAAATTCAATAGCAGGAAACTCCTGCTTTGCCAACATAATTCCTTCTACAATCGCTTGTGGAGCATTGTCTCCACCCATTGCGTCAACTGCAATTTTCATAGAACCGTTCCTCCTAAATCATTTACAAAAACTAGTATAACATATCGAAAAGTGAAGAGAAGCGTTTAAACTTTGAGTAAATTAGGAAAAGGGACGAAAGAGGCTTTTTCTCTTTCGATCCTTTTATCTATTTACCGAAAAGTTTGCTACACTTAATCTAAATTAGGAAACATTACCTTAATCAAAAAAGCGCTGTTCTGCATCGTCTGGTTTGATACGTTCAGCTAAACCACTATAATCAGGCAGATGCCACCAGTTTTTCTTTTGCCAAATTTGGCTAGCTTCTTGTCTTGCTACTTCTAAAATATTAAAATCTGCAACAATATCACCAATTAAAAATTGCGGGATTCCTGATTGGCGCGCACCGAAAACTTCTCCTGGTCCGCGTAATTCTAAGTCTTTTTCACTTAAAACAAAACCATTATTTGTTTCCGTCATAATTTTCATCCGTTCAGCGCCCATTTCATTCTTTGGATTCGCAACTAAAATACAATATGATGCTTCTGAACCACGCCCTACACGTCCACGTAATTGATGCAATTGAGCCAACCCAAAACGATCCGCATCCATAATCAACATAACCGTCGCGTTTGGTACATTTACACCTACTTCAATAACAGTAGTCGAGACCAATAATTGCAATCGGTTTTCTTTAAACTCCTGCATAATCTCATCTTTTTCTTGATTTTTCATTTTCCCATGCAATAACCCTACTTGATAGGTTGGATTAAAGTAAGCAGACATATGTTCAAATATTTCTGTAGCATTTTTTACATCCAATGCTTCTGATTCTTCAATTAAGGGACAAATAATATACGCTTGATGTCCAACTTGTAATTCTTTTCCCATCCATTCCAACACAGTATCTAGCTGTGGCGGACGAACCCAACGTGTCTCAATCGGAATTCTTCCTGCTGGCATTTCATCAATAATCGAAACATCCATTTCACCATAAGCCGTGATAGCTAACGTTCGAGGAATTGGCGTAGCTGTCATAAACAAAACATCTGGTTGCAAACCTTTTTCTCTTAAAATCTTTCGTTGATTCACGCCAAATCGATGCTGTTCATCCGTGATTACTAATCCTAAACGATGAAAAACAACATCTTCTTGAATCAACGCATGGGTTCCAATAATAATATCGATTTCCCCAGAGGCTAATTGAGCTAAAATTTTTCTTCGTTCTTTTGTTTTTGTTGAACCAGTTAACAAAGCCGTTCGCACTTCTAACGGATCATATAATTGTTGTAAACTTTCCATATGTTGTTGCGCAAGAATTTCCGTCGGTACCATCAACGCACCTTGAAATCCCGCGGTCATTACTGCATAAAGAGCAACTGCTGCAACAACTGTTTTTCCACTTCCTACATCTCCTTGTAGCAATCGCTGCATATGTTGCGGACTCATCAAGTCGCGACAGATTTCATTGGTCACTTTTTTTTGTGCTGCAGTCAGTGTAAAGGGCAACTTTTGTGTAAATTGTTTTAAACGTTCAACATCATAATGAATCGACAAACCATTTTTTTCAGCTTTTTCTTGTTTTTTAAGCCCTTGAAGCTTCATTTGAAATAGCAAAAATTCTTCAAAAACAATTCGTCTTTTTGCTTGATGACTTTCTTCTGGATTAACAGGAAAATGCATCGCAAACATTGCTTCTTTTCTAGGCATCAAACGATACTTTTCAATCAATTCTAATGGCAAAATTTCTTCAATCAAAGTCCCATATTTTTCAAATGCTGTTCGAATCAATTGGACTAAACTACTTTGCCGTACTTTTTTATTCACATGATAAATGGGGGCAAAATCTTCGCCATCATTTTTAGCGGCTAAAATTTTCATACCATTCAATGATTTTTTCTTGGCGTCCCATTTCCCATACACCGCTATTTCTTCTGACAAAATCACTTTATCTTTTAAATAAGGTTGATTGAAAAAAGAAACATTAATTATTGCATGATCTTGCATCATACGGAAGGTCAACCGACTCTTCTTGTACCCAAAACGGCTAAGTACCGCTTCTGAAACGACCAAACCTTTCAACGTAACTTTTTCCTGATCCTGAATTTCATTTAAATCTTTTTCTTGAATATCTTCATAACGAAATGGATAGTAAGCAAGTAAATCTTCTACCGTTTCAATCCCTAACTCTTTTAAATTATCCGCTCGTTTCGGTCCTACTCCAGGCAATACACCAATTGGATCAAATAGATTCATTTCCATCCTCCTCTCATCATTAGTTACGCAAATCAGCTTATTTTGAAAAATTTTAGGTAAAACTAATGAAATAATTCTACATCATTTTTTCACACAGACTCTAACTAAATAATACGATAAAAAAAGGGTTGGACAGAAGTTTTTCATTTTAAAAACAAGAAGTCCGTACATTTTTTGTACAGAGTTACTTGTTATTTCAAAATGAAATACTGCTGCCGCAACCTTATAGTTTTTATTCAGCTGAGAATAGGTATGGATAAACAGGCTGATCACCAACATGAAGTTCTGTTTCAAGATCTTCATTGTCAGCAGTTATCGCTTCAATCATTTTTTCGGCTTCTTTCATAGTTCCACCTTCGCCAACAATAATCGTTACGATTTCTGTTTCTTCATCAATCATTTGGTTTAATGTAGCTAAAGAAGCTTGGAAAATATCAGGTTCTGAAACAACGATTTTTCCGTCAATCATTCCTAAGAAGTCATCCTTTTTGATTTCTACATTATCGATTGTCGTGTCACGAACAGCGGTTGTCACTTGTCCACTGATTACACTTTCAATCATCTCAGTCATGTTTGCTTGATTTTCTTCAAGTGTTTGATGGTCATTGAATGCCAACAAAGCGGTCATCCCTTGAGAAATTGTTTTCGTAGGAACAACGGCTACCGGAACATCTGCCACTTCTGCTGCTTGATCTGCTGCCATAAAGATATTTTTATTGTTCGGTAAAATCAATACTTGTTCAGCATTTACTTCTTTCACTGCTTTCAAGATGTCTTCTGTACTTGGATTCATTGTTTGACCGCCACTAATGATATAGCTAGCTCCTAAACTTTTGAATAATTCTTGGATTCCTTTACCTGCAGCAATCGCAATCACAGCATAAGGAACTCGTTCAGCTTGAGCAATTGCTGATTGTGCTACTTTTTCATCATGCTCAACTAATGTCTCGTGCTGCAAACGCATATTATCTACTTTGATTTTTACCAATGAGCCGAATTTTTGTCCATAATTCATGACTTCTCCTGGATGTTCTGTATGCACATGAACTTTGATGATTTCATCATCATTAACTACCAGTAATGAGTCTCCTAATTCGTTCAAGTAATTTCTAAATGTCTCATAATCAAAGGTACTGTCCACTGTAGGACCTTCACCGATTTGAACCATAATTTCAGTACAGTAACCGAATTTAATATCTTCAGTCGCTACATGACCACTGACACCACGATGATGTTCAGCATTGACCATTTCATCCATTTCTACAGGTGATGGTTCATAAATTTCAGAAGCTGAAAACTCACCAGATAATACTTCTAAAAAGCCTTCGTAAATGAAAAGTAAGCCTTGTCCGCCACTATCCACTACACCCACTTCTTTTAAAACAGGTAAAAGATCTGGTGTTTTAGCTAATGCACGTTTCGCGCCTTTAACAACGGCAGTCATGACTTCAACACAGTCATCGCTTTCTTTTGCCTTACGTTCACCAGAACGTGCAGCTTCTCTTGAAACAGTTAAAATCGTTCCTTCAACAGGTTTCATCACTGCTTTATAAGCCGTTTCCACCCCATGAGTGAACGCTGCTGCTAAATCTTTGGCGTTTAAGGTTGTCACTTCAGGAATTTGTTTAGAAAATCCACGGAACAATTGCGATAAAATAACGCCGGAATTCCCGCGCGCACCCATCAATAGTCCTTTTGAAAGAACCGTTGCTAGTTCGCCGACTTTCTCAGAACGAGAGTCAGCAACCGCTTTAGCTCCGCTAGTCATCGATAAATTCATATTTGTACCTGTATCTCCATCGGGAACAGGGAAAACATTCAAAGAATTGACATATTCTGCGTTTGCATGCAAACGACTTGCGCCTGCCTGAACCATTTCTTGGAACTGACTTGCACTAATTTCTGTTACATTCACCTAAAAAATCCTCCTTTAGATTTACCGTTGCGTAGAAAAGTGACTCAAACATTCGTTATCTGAATGGTTATAGCTAGAAAGCTAGACACTTACTCATCGCTAACAGTAGTTGCCTAGTCAGGCAACACACGGACACCTTGAACAAAGACGTTGACAGAGTTAGCTGACACACCAAGTAACGTTTCAAGATTATATTTTACTTTTTCTTGTACATTTCTAGAAACTTCTGAAATTTTTGTTCCATAACTAACGATCGTATACACGTCAACAGCGACACCATTTTCTTCTTGTCGAACTACTACGCCACGAGAATAATTCTCCTTACGTAAAATATCATTTAAATTGTCTTTAATTTGGTTTTTACTTGCCATTCCGACAATTCCGTAAATATCTGTAGTAGCTCCGCCAACTACTGTAGCGATAACTTCGTTGGAAATCTCGATGGTCCCAGCAGGCGTTTTAATTTTTACAGCCATTGATGAAAGCCTCCTTCAAAGAGCACTCTTGCCCTATTTTCTTCCATAACATTTTAACATAGCTAGGCACTAATGAAAAGAAAGGAAGTTAGTTAATGATAGTTCCTCTAATCAATTTAAGATTTGCTTATCATTTCACAATAAGCCTTTGTCACCTATTTTGTCCAAAAAAACTGAATCGCTGTCATCACATAGTAGGTAATTCCTGAAGCAATGATTGGACCTGCAGCGATGCCTTTAAAGAAAACAACGCCAATGATTGTTCCTAAAACCAAAGTCACTGTCACTTCTGGTGAATCAGCAATCAAATGAACACCTTTACTAGAGAGGATGGCAACTAATCCGCCACAAAATAGCGCAACCCAACCAAGAGGTGTTTTTACTGAATCAAGTAAATCCTGAAAACCGATATCTCCTTTAGCTATAGGAACCAAAATCGCCACAGAAATAACCGTCACTCCCCAGTTGATTCCTTTACTTCCTATTAAATCCAAAATTTTACTTGATTGTGGCAGTAATTTTATCAGCAAAACAATTCCCGTTGCGATTAATAAACTTTGATTTTTAGCAGTCCAAGCAACAATTAGAATAATTCCTAAAAATAACCAACTTCCCATCATCCATCCTCCTTTTCAAGTTTAATCACAGTCTTCATTTCAGTGTCGATTCTACCGTAATTCATGCAAAATCACAACTTAGGAAATAAAAAAGGTAAAAATACGAATCCTCTTCAAACTAATTTTCCTCTGCTAAGTCTTATTTGTGTTTCCCTAATTACTAAATTTCCACTTATTTCAACAACCTACAAATTCCCCTTGCATCTCCTTGCATTTTATGTTAAATTATTTTAGTATGAGCTGAAAATAAACGCTCCGATATCAAAGCAAAGGAGGAAACTAAAAATGGCAAAAGTATGTTACTTTACTGGTCGTAAGACAAGCAGCGGCAATAACCGCTCACATGCAATGAACGCTACTAAACGTACTGTTAAACCTAACTTGCAAAAAGTTCGCGTATTAATAGACGGTAAACCTAAAAAAGTTTGGGTGTCAACTCGTGCTTTGAAATCTGGTAAAATCGAGCGTGTTTAATAAAACTAGTTAAAAAGCTGAACGCATTTTGCGCTCAGCTTTTTTTATTTGTCTTTACTTTGAATCACAGCAATCGTACCTGACTCAAAGCTAAATTTTGCAGTTTTGCGAATAAATTCATTGCTAGCAAACGATGTTGGTTGCTCTGTACATTCATTATTCAATAGATATTTACTTTCTCTTAATGTCAAATTCGTAACTGGCGTTAAACAGACATACGCTAGATAATTCATGCCTGATTCTTGGGTTACAACATGCGTCCCCGGTTCATAATAATCAATTGTATTTTGATGATCTTTTATTCGAATACACTCCATATAAGGTTGGAATCTTGGTTCCAATGGCAACCATAGATTGGCTAAGAAATGATCGATTCGACCTCCTGTTGCACCAATAATGGTTACTTTTGCTTCCGGAAATGTCTTAAATGCCAGTGCTAAGGCTAATTGCGTATCCGTATCATCTTTTTCAGACTGCGCAGTATGTAGCTTTTTAGCTTCTTTTACAACTTGAGCATATTCTGCTTTTGAAAGAGAATCAAAATCTCCCACCGCTAAATCTAACGGCCAGTCCCTTTCAATCAAATATAAGCTTCCTCGGTCAATTCCTACAAAATAGTCGTATTTTTCTTTATCAATCAATGGCCATTTATTAGGATTACCGCCTGCAACCAGTAATATTTCCATTAATCCAACACTGCTCTAAGCGCGTCAATTCGATCTTTAGGACTTTCAGAATTATAAATATACGAACCGGCAACAAATACATCTGCTCCTGCTTCTTTACAACGCTTCGCAGTTTCAGGTACAATCCCGCCATCAACTTCAATTTCATAAGTATAGCCTTTTGTTTCTTTCCATTCTTTTAATTGAGCTATCTTATCTAGTGAACTTTCAATAAATGATTGTCCGCCAAAACCTGGATTTACCGTCATAATTAATACTAAATCGGCTAAATCCAGCACATGTTCAATCGCACAAAGCGGTGTCCCAGGATTAATGACCACACCTGCTTTAACACCAGACGCTTTGATCATTTGCATCGCACGGTGAATATGCGGCGTTGCTTCTTGATGAACAGTAATAATGTCCGCTCCTGCTTTAGCAAAGGCATCAACATAATTTTCAGGATCAACAATCATTAAATGAACATCCAACGGTAATTTTGTCACTGGACGAATGGCAGAAACCACATTTGGACCTAACGTAATATTTGGAACAAATTGACCATCCATCACATCTACGTGAATATAGTCTGCCCCTAACTTTTCGACTAATTGAATATCTCTTTCTAAATTGGCAAAATCGGCACTTAATATTGACGGTGCTATTTTCATCAAAATCACTCCTTCTTCTTTTTATATATTGGTCTACGGTTTTCTATTTCTAATAAAAACTGTAGATAATTATCATAACGGCTTCGAGCAATTGTTCCAGCTTCAACACGGCGTTTCACTTCGCAGTTTGGTTCTTTACGATGCATACATTCGCGGAACTTACAATCTACGGAAGCGACTAAAAATTCAGGAAATTGTTTTGGTAAATCAACTGCACTCATTTCTAAAAAATCAATCGAACTAAAACCAGGTGTATCTGCAACTAACCCTTCATACAAGGGAATTAACTCCACATGTCGTGTTGTATGTTTTCCTCGACCGAGCGATTCTGAAATACTGGCCGTTGCTAATTGTAATTCAGGTGAAATTTTATTTAACAACGTAGATTTTCCTGCTCCTGATTGTCCCATAAAAACAGTCAATTGTTCTGGGAAATACTGCTCCAATTCCGTTATAGCACGACGATCCTCTTTTTGGCTGGCCGCAATCACAGGATAACCAATTTGACGATACACATTCAGCACATCAGCTAATTGTTCAAGCCCAGCTTGATCTAATAAATCGATTTTCGTTAAATAAATAATTGGTCGGATTTCTTTATCTTCCAATGTCACTAAAAAACGATCCAAAAGATTATACGAAAAATTCGGCTCCACCATGCTCATCACGACGACCCCTTGATCGACGTTAGCGATTGGCGGGCGAACTAATTCATTATGTCGCGGAAAAATTTCCAATAGGTACCCGTCTGTCAGATTATCGCTTTCAAAAAAAACGTTATCTCCAACCAGCGGAGTGATGTTTCGATTGCGAAAATTCCCTCTTGCTCTAGTCTGATACGTTTCTCTATCAGAATATATGTAATAAAAACCACTTAACGCTTTTCTAATTTGGCCTTTCATCAACGTCACCTCCTAGATTCAACTATCCTCATCCATTTTAGCATAAATCAGCAAAAAAGAGCGTAGATATCTAGAAAACAAAGAAACTATTTCGATATTAAGGGATAGTCAAAAACGTTTCGGGGTATTTGAATGTTTCAAACACCGCCTAGTTGAAAAAGCGCGATTCATGGTGATAAGGAGAATTCATTATATAATAGAAGTAGCAATTAGCCATTCTGGTCACGTTTGAATTTTCACAGTAACTCCCTTATACCAGATTTTATTTCCATTCAATTAGTCCGTTCAGCGTTCCCCATACTATTGGCGACAAAAATTGTCCCGCATTTTTATTTTATCCATTATATACTTTGAACATAATCTACTAGGCCAAGGAGATTTTATTATGGAAACCAATCGATTGAGTTTACTTTACAATATTGAAAACATTTACAACGAAAACAAACTAGGTTCTACTGATTATCAATTAGCTAAATTCTTATTGGATTACTATACCGAAATTCCTTCATTTAGAAAAAGTGGATGACGATATGTTCTCTAAAAAAATGATAGGAGAAGGCATTGCAATTGAACCAGCAGAAGGCATTTTATACGCTCCTGCGGACGGTACAATAGTAATGACTACAGCAACCAACCATGCAATTGGTCTTAAAACAAATGATGGAATTGAACTTTTGATCCATGTCGGAATTGATACCGTTAGTCTAAACGGAGAATACATGAGAACACTGGTTAACGAAAATAGTTTTGCAACTAAAGGAACCCCTTTGCTCTCCTTTGATCTTGATACGCTTAAGGCAATGAATATTGATATGATTACACCTGTTATCGTCACAAATACTAATCAATCCATTGCTTTACCGACAATGGAAGAGAAGGTTTCTTCTGGAGACTATCTTTTCTCAGTAGAATAAACAACTAGTTTCCAAATCATAAAAATCCCCGAACTCGTACAACATGAGCTATACGAGTTCGGGGTCAATCATTCTATTTTACATCACAGTTGCTTGCGCTTTAATCTAGTCGCCACCTGCTGCAATTTTATCTTTATTATATATCGCTACTTTATTTTTCAAATCTTCCAACGTACCAACCTTTTTGCCTTTTGAATAAAAACCATCCAATAAGCCGACTGATTGAAACATTGCTTGTTTATAAGCAATTTCCGCATTCCACTCTACAGTATCTAAGATTTGTAGGGCCTTGTGAATCGCTTCAGAACCAGAATTTCCTGGCGCATTGATTAGAACTCCATGACTATCTAACAAAAGCATATGTGGTAATTCTAATTTATTTTCTTTGATATAATCACTCGTAATTTTCGCTAATTCTTCCGAACAGTTTGGTGCAAATTCCATCACTGGAACAGCTTTTACTTTCTGAGTTGCTTCTGTTAAGTTTGGCATTGGAATCCCACTAGTTGCCCAAAACATCGCATTTGGCGCATGGGCATGCAAAACTGCTTTAATTTCTGGATTACTTTCATAAACAGCTTTATGCATATTGATTTCTCGCGTCAATTTCCCAACACCATCAATTACTTCGGTCGTTTCTGGGTCTACCACTAAAACTTGAGCAGGGGATAAATTACCTAAATAAGCTTCTGACATCATTGTTGGAGTCATAATAATATATTCTTTTCCTGCTTCATCTGTTGTCTTAAATGAAAAATTTCCGCCAGCAACATTGGTATTTTTTCGATCGAAAATCACTTTGACTACTTTAGCCATATCCAATCGTTCTTGTTCAAATAACATTCTTCCATCACTCATTATTCATTACTTCCTTTCTTAAATAGTCTACCTTCTTGGATAATTGTTCTTGTCGCAGTATTGATTTCTTCACCTTGACGTTTCTTCCATTCTCTCTTTTTATTATATTCACTAAAAATGACTTGATCACCATATTTATAAATACAAATTGCTAGTAAAATCACTAGTACATTTAACAATGGTTGCGCATAACTTAACGATAAAACAAACAATGAGATAGCTAAGAGAAGCAATACATACCAAAAGAATTTCGTTTTCACTCAATCATCCCTCCTACTTTTTATTCATATTTTTTACTTGGAACATCTACTGTTTTCATGTACTTATTCAACAAATAGAACAATCCTAAAAAGACCACAACACCAATGATTGCTGGAATATTTTTGTTAAATGCTTCCGCAAATAGAATACGAAATTCGGGTCCTTCAATCGATGACCACGTAATCAATTGCCCTGCTTTATGCCCTTCTACGGCACCCGTTTGATCTGCTAAACCTGTTAAAATTGGTGCTAAATAAGTAGCGGAATACAGATAAATCGGAATCGTTAGCACACCTAGAACCAGCATTCTCAATAAATTCCCACCTGTTAACAACAATCCACCTACTGCAATCGAATAATTAATGATTCCAGCTAAAGGCAATACTTGGTTTCCTGGCAAAATAATCGCAAATAAAATCGTAATTGGCACTAATAAAATCGCCGTTACCCAAACTTCAGATCTTCCCGCTAAAATCGGCCAATCCAAGCCAATAAACACTTCTTTATCTTTAAATCGTTTCTTCATAAATTCAGACATTGCATCCGCTAATGGAGATAACGCCTGCATAAACATTTTTGAGATCATCGGGAATAAAGCCATTGCTGTTGCGACTTGGATCGCTAAATTAAGTGAACCTGAGATTCCGTAAGCAGAAGCAAACCCTAATCCTAATCCGATAATAAAGCCCATCACTGAGTTCTCTGAAAAAATACCGATTTTTTTCTTCAGTGAATTGGTGTCGAATTTTTTGTTGAAGAATGGAATTTTATCCATTAGCCAATTAAACGGAAACATCAATACCGCCGAAGAAGTCATAAAATGCGTCACTGTTACAAGCGGAATACCCGTTAAATCTTGAATATGTTTTTGGAACATATCTCCTAGTTTCAATTCTAGGATCACTTGAACAATTGCGACGATAAACCCTGCAACTAAACTTCCAGAAACAAAGTAAACAAGATACGCAGTCAGAGCCTTTCCCCAAACATTCCACATATCAACGTTCAATGTTTTCGTTAAATTAAGAACCAACATTAAAAAGTTCACACCAATCGTGACCGCAAAGAAAACAAAAGCGTACGCCCAAGACCAAGTAATACTGGCCGCTCCAGTCCATCCTAAATCTAAAGCAGGCAAGTTGATCCCTGTATTCGAAGCCATCGCTTCAGAGGCGGGACCCACAGCATTGGTCATATAACCAATCACCATCGACATTCCACTGAAGGCAATTCCTAACGTTAACGCTGACATAAATGCTTTACTGAATTTCATACCAGCAATTAAACCTAAAATCAAAATAATTAATGGAACAAAAATTGCTGAACCTAACCCTAATATATAATTAATAGCTGTTTGAAATAGTTCCATGAGAATCCTCCTACTAAGAATTATTTTTAATATCCGCTACAATTGATTCGTAAATCTCATCCATACCCATTCCTGTTAAAAAAGGAATCCCTGGATATACTTTGATTGCCAACTCTTGAGCCTTCGCTAACACTTCTTCATCTGGTTGAGCAATGTACACATAAATTCCTGCGTCAGGCAATTCATTTAAAATTGATTTGTAATCTACTGCTTCAACTTTAAAATCTACACCGTCATTATCCAACATACTCGAAATCTTACTGGCAATCGTTTGACTGGTCGCTACTCCACTACCACATGCTACAATCAATTTTTGTTTCATTCTAATTCTCCTCCTGTTTTATATATTGGTTTGAAATAAATCAATGATTTCCTTTTTAGAGTCCATTTTTTTGAAACTGCTTACAAAATCACTGTCCATAAATAAATTCATAAATGCTTGCAACAAACCAACTTGTTCTCTTGGATTCTTGATTCCCAAGAAAAACAAATTCTGTACATCCATTTCTTGGTTATCACCCATTTGCTTAAATTTAATAGGAGCATTTAATCTACAAATAAAAACAAACGGTTTCTTTATCACTTGTGGATCTGTATGAGGTAACGCAATATTCATATTTTGGGTGATTAAACCAGTTGGAAATCTCTCCTCTCTACTGATTAAACTTTCTAAATAATGATCATCAACATATTCTTTTTTTCTTAACTCTTGATAGATAGAATTAAAAATGTCGAGTTGATCAGATTTCGAAACATTTAAATCAATTAAATTAATATTAAACATATCCGCATATTGACTCATATTAGTCTCCTTTCTAAAAAATGATTGTTTTTGTTCATATTTGTATTATAATGTTTGTATTAGTTAATTGTCAACGCTTTATTTTCATTTTTATGTTATATTTTGTTAAAACACTTTCATTCAATTGCTTTTTTGTTCGAAAATGTTTATAATTTAGAAAACTATGTTTAATTAATTCCAAGGGGGGATTATATGTTAAAAGAGCAACGATGGGATGATATTATCAATATTGTTCAAAAAAATGAATTTATTACTATAAAAGATTTATCAAACGAACTAAATGTCTCCGAAATGACCATTCGAAGAGATGTTAACTATTTAGCAAAAGAAAACAAAGTAGAAAAACTGCGCGGGGGAATCAAAGTAATTGAGGCATCATTTCCCGAATTAAGCACAGAAGAAAAAATCATCAAAAATATTGATGAGAAGAAATATATCGGAACTATTATTAATTCACTGATTAAAGATGGAGATACCGTCTTTTTAGGCCCTGGAACAACCATCCTTTACGGCTTAGACTATATTGATAAAGAGAATTTAACCATTGTTACTAATAGTTTATTAGTATTGTTAGAAATGAAGAAACGCTATCGCTGCATTTTAACCGGGGGTGAATTTTTTAATAAGACCGAAGAATTTATCGGAGACATCGCAAATAGAGCCTTTGATAACTTAAATATCAATATTTCTTTTATTGCTACTAATGGTGTTTATAACAACAATATTACTACCTCAAAACAATTTGAAGGAAATGTTCAGAATTGTGCGATTAATCATTCTCAGACAAATTGTTTAGTTCTTGATAGTTCAAAATTTAATAAAGCGGATATTTATACCTTCAATACACTTTCTAATCTCGATTACTTAATTACTGATTGGAAAATTTCTGATGAGGACTTTAAAAATTACTCACAATTCACGACGATTGTAAAGGAGAACTAATTTTATGATATTAACCATTACTATGAATCCTTCAATTGATTATATTTATTTACTTAATACTCTGACACTAGGAAAAGTAAATCGCGTAAAATCACCACAAATTGACATTGGCGGTAAAGGTATCAATGCGGCTAGAGCAGCCAATTTATCGGGAGCCGATGTAGTTTTAACTGGTTTTTTGGGAGGAACTAACGGACGATTTGCCGAAGAAAAATTAGCAGAAGAAACCTTTAGACAAATCAGTATGATCTCTGTCGATGGCGAAACAAGAAATGCGGTCACACTCATGCACGATGCCAATACACACACCGAGATTGTTGAAGAAGGACCAAAAGTAAGTGATAAAAATATCCTAGAACTAATGGAAATGATTAAAACAATTTGTTCAACTTTTGATATCACAACAATTTGCATTAACGGATCAGTTAACTCGACACAAGAAAATATTTTTCCAAAATTAATTGAAGTAATCCGCACCAAAATCAGTCCAAAAATACCAATTTTAGTGGATGTTGCTCGACAATATTTAGATGAGTTATTAAAAGAAACGACCTATATTCCCAACTTTATTAAACCTAATATTCATGAAATCAGCGATATTGCTAGAAAGGAATTTTCACAAAAAACTGATTTGATTGATTATGTTTGTTCTTATGATTTCAATAACATCGAAACAGTCATGATTAGTTGTGGCGCAGAAGGAGCTATCTTTAAAACTCAAGATTCGATATATGATATCTCTATTCCTAAAATAGAGATTCTAAACCCTACTGGTTCTGGAGATGCAACTGTAGGTGGCTATGCTTATGCGCTAGAAAATAATTTCCCACTTGAAGATCGGATCAAATATGCAATGGCATGCGGAATGTCTAATGCACAACACCAACGGGTAGGATTTATTAATAAAGAAAATGTAGCTACTTTTATGGAGCAGATAACAATTTACAAACTATGATGGAATGCATTTTTTAAAATTTTATTTTCCATCTATCCTATCTTAAAATCACCTTATTCAGAACACAAAAAAAGTAAGATAAAACCAGCAGTAAATGGCTCTATCTTACTTTTTTACATTTTTAATAATTAAAAGCGATTACACTCATTCTCCCATAATCATAATATTGATTTTTCTGTTTCGTTCTCGATTTTGATCCCAATCAATAAAATAAATATAACCCACGGATCCAATAAGTAACTTATTATCTTTCAAAATGAACGTCTTTTCTGGGCCAAATATTGACGCACGAATATGAGCATCTCCGTTCAAGATAGTTGCAGGATCTGCTGGAAATTCTGGATGATCCTTTGCTATTTCTTCTAAAAATTCAACATGTTTCGGTCCTGGGTACAGATAATCAGATTCTGTAAGTTGACGGGGAATGATTTTATCTAGAATTCTATTTAGATCTACTTGAATCAATTCATCACCATTCCAATCAACATCATGGACATATTCTTCAAATATTACAGAACACGTCGTATGTGAAGTAGAAACCACACAAAATCCGTTCTCTAGTTTCGTTTCTTCTACAAATCGCTTAACATCCTCTGTAATATTAACATAGGTTGCTCTCTTACCATTAGAGGTTACAGTTAATTCTTTATGCTTAATCACCATGTTCTAAAATTCCTTTCTACTTAGTCTGGAATAGCTGATAATAATGGTCGAGAATTTTTTCCATCCCAAGAGCTGCTTCTTTTTTTAAATCCAAATAATTTTTTGGTTCGCTTTCTTTAATACTATTGTATGCACCATTGATTAAATCAGTAAAAATATTAATTTTTGAAATGCCATGAGTAGCACAGTATGCCAGATTTTTATCGCCTGAAGAAGAACCTCCATGTAAAACAAGTGGAATTGTAACTTTTTCAGAAATTTCATTCAGACGTTCAAAATTTAACTTCGGCGTTCCTTTGTACGTTCCATGAGCAGTTCCAATAGAAACGGCAAGAGAGTCAATATTCGTTTGTTCAACAAAAGTTACAACATCAGCCACTTCAGTATAGATAGAATCAGTCATCGACTGGCTTTCATAATTTTCTCCAGCACCGACATGCCCCAATTCAGCTTCCACAGTCACATCAAATTGATGTGCATATTTAGCAATTTCTTTTGAAAGTTGTATATTTCGCTCAAAGGATTCTGTTGATGCATCTATCATAACCGAAGTAAACCCAAGTTCAATAGCTCTATGAATAAAAGCTACGTCTTGACCATGATCGAGATGCAACGCTACTGGAACAGTCGCTTTCTTTGCCAAATATTTTCCTATTAAAGCAGCTTCTTCTAAGGGAAGTAATTCTTCATGCGCTTGAGCAAAGGGTAAGATAAGAGGTAACTTTCTTCTTTCAGCTAGTTGAACATAACATCGTGCTGAGTCTAAATCAATAAAATTGGGTGCGGGTACTGCATACTTCTTTTTCTTCGCTTCAGATAAAATTTGTTTTGAATTAACTAACATAACCATTCCTTCTTTTCTTATTTTTTCACTATCTTTTCGAACAATAATTATCTGAAAACTTGAATATAACCGTTATAAAAGTTTAATAAAAAACTTTGCTTATCGTTCAAGCTATTCTTCTGTTAACTAGTTGAGGTTGGGAAAAAGTGAATAACTCCGAGAATCGAGTACGTATTGCACAACACTAGCTTAGTTCTGAGAAAGCTACTTTTACCCAACCGTTTTTTACTAGTTGATTGATTCAGTAATTTTCAGATTGACTCTAGTTTTCGTTTCTCTTATTTTTGAATTCTGCTACTTTTTCAATCATTTTCCTTGCTGTTTCAACAGGGTTTGAAGTAGCAACAATACCACTCGTACCGCCAGTAGCGTCTGCTCCTGATTCCAACGCTTGTTGAACATCCTCAACACTTGAAATCCCTGCTGCTTGTAGTATTAAGATAGAAGGATTAACGGTCCGAACCGCTTCATTAGTGGCTTCCATATAGTGACGATCACTCACTTTTCCTGTCCCAATCAATTCAGTTGGCTCACATACCATAATATCTGGAGAAAGAGTTGCAATTATTTTCGCTTCAGTAATTGAATTGGCACAAACAATGGTTAATAATCCCAGTGAATTAGCCCTTTCTATTGCATCAACTAGCTCACTCAGCTCCATCGGGTGCTCCGCATGATTTAAAAATGTAGCAACCGCCCCCGCTTCTTTAACACTTTCAGGTAGAATTCTTCCCATTCCTCGTCCAGGTGTTATACCATCAATATGCTGAGCTGTTATGAATAAATGCGTTGTTTCTTTTGCAATTGGATAAATATCTGCATGTTGACAAGTAAATAAGATATCTACGTCATAACTTTTAGCAAATACATCAAGTTCTTTAGCAAAGGCTAACGCACTTTTTCCGTACATATATGATTTCGGATTTACTGTGAAAAATGGGGAACGTATACTTCTTTTTGACAAAATTCACGACCTCCTAGTATTTTTTAACCTAACGTTTATTCCTTAATCTTTTGTTCTATCTCAGTAAACATAGCTTCCGTTCCAATACCTGTCAGCAATGGCAGCCCCATAATCACTTTATCCTTCACCTTATCTGGTACAACAGTCGTACTAACAACAATATCATAATCATCTAATTTGTTTACTTCATCAGCAATTTTGGATTGGTATAATTTCACCTCATTTTCAAGACCCTTTTCTTTCAACCATTCTTTCATTTTCCCAGTTACAACAGTAGAAGTTGCAACTCCTGTTCCACACATAATTAATAACTTTTTCATTCTAATCATTCCCTTCAATTGTTTGTTTTGTCCTTTTTGGTAAAATCTTATTAACATAAATCATTAAACTTAGGATGACCAAGCCAATGAAAATTAAGCCAGCCCAACTAAATAGTTTAGTTAAACCAACATACATTAAAGTGGTCCATAAACCACCTTCAGCGAGTGCTGTGATTGATGCATGTCCTTGTAAGTCAAAACTAGCAGCTTTAGCTGCAGTTGTTACTAAAGGAGCGACCCAAGAAGTAATATATAAAATTGATGTCATATAAATGGTTCCAGCTAAAATTGTGCGGATAATATTTCCATTAAAAACGGCAGCCATCAAGCAAATTAAAAATGGAATGGTTGCTAAATCTCCAAATGGAAGGGTTGTATTTCCTGGCAAAATAACGGCTAAAATAATTGTTATTGGAACAAGAATCAAAGAAGAAGAAAGAACAGCTGGATGCCCAACAGATAATGCAGCATCCATCCCAATAAACAATTCTCTTCCTGGGAAACGTTTTTGAACAAATTGATTGGCTGATTCTGATATGGGCGTTAAACCTTCCATCAAGAGAGAGACCATTCTTGGCATAATAACCATAACTGCACTTGTTTGAATGGCTAGCTGACCAATCCCCGCAATATCATAGCCTGCTAAAATTCCCATTCCCAATCCTATAATGAATCCCATCACAGTTGAATCTCCAAAAATACCGAATTTTTTTTGAATTGTTTCTGGATCAGCTTTCCAGTTCTTTAAACCTGGAATTCGATCAAACAGCCAATTCAACGGCAATGCAAGAATAAATCCAGGAATAGCCGTTCCATGAGGAAAAGTGATATTAGGAAATCCATAAAATTTATTAATAATCGGCCCAAGTAAATCTCCAAACAATAAAATCATCATCGTGTATACAATCGTTGCAAAAATACCCATAGCAAAATTACCTGTAAGTGCGTAAATTAATGAAGAGATAAATGCCGCATGCCAAATATTCCAAACATCAACATTTAACGTTTTAGTTAATCCCAAAATAATAAGAACGACATTTAAAACAACAGCAATTGGTATGGCTAATGATCCTAGAATAGTACCGTAAGAAATTGCGGCAGCAGCAGGCCAGCCAATATCGATTGTAGTTAAATTTAAGCCAAATCGTTCAACCATCGACTGAGCTGCAGGGCCTAAGCTATTCGTCAACAACTCAATAACTAGATTTAAACCTACAAATCCCACCCCTACAGTTAAAGCCGCTGAAAATGCTTTCCCTGGTTTTGTCCCTAAAACTAAACCAAAGATAAAAATTAAAATTGGCAATACGACGGTTGCACCTAAATCAACAAACCACTGCAGTGCATCTAACATGATAATTCCTCCTTAATAGTAATCAAATTAAATGATTCATTTTTAATAAGTCCATATACTCTGTTTTTGTTTCTATTTCTAAAAAAGTAGCGAGCGTATTCTGCTTTTGAAACATAGCAATCAAGTTTTGTAGCATAGTTAATTGTTCATGTGGTTCTTTTAAAGCTAGCATAAATAATATTCTCACCTCCACTGGCGTACTATCTGTACCCATTTCATAAAATTCAACAGGATTCGTTAAGGATAGAAAAGCAATCTGTGATCGTCGAACAAATTGACTATCGGTATGAGGAATTGCTACACCAATTCCATTTATAACTAATCCTGTTGGAAAATTTTTTTCTCGTTTTAAAATTTGTTCGTAAAAATCATCCGTAACAAATGATTTTGTATATAATTGTGTAGAAAGTTTTTTCAAAGCTGATTCTTTTGTATGATCGCTTTCTTTAAATAAGGCAATTTCGCCATCGAAAAAATTAGTCATTTGCTGCACAACCTTTCTGTTTTAAGAACTGAATAATGTCATCTTTTTTGTTATAATTGGCAATTTTATCGATATTTTCTTTAGAACTAAGAATCGTATAAATAGAAGAAATAAGCGTTCGTGCAATGCCCATATCTTTTTCTGCTATAGAAAGCATTACAACAACATGAATAGAAGTATTTCCCCATAAAATCGGTTTTTTCAACGTCATTATGACTAAACTTGTTTGAATTACCGTTTTTGGGTCAGCATGGGGAATTGCAACACCAGTATCCATTCCTGTCGATCCAATGTTTTCACGTTCGAAAATAGCGCTTTCAAATCTTTCGGTAACAGCTCCGCGTTTAAAAAGAAAATGACTAATATGTTTAAATATTTCTTCTTTTGATTGAAACTCTTCTTGTAAAAAGATGAGTTTTGAATCCAGAATCATATCAATTGAATAAGACTGTAACTGAGATGTTTCATCCTCGAATTTTTTTTCTATTGAAATTATTTTTGATATTTTTTTATTGATTATCGATATTTCCTCATAAGTAGGTAACACTGAAACATAGCTAACGGGTACAGTTGTTTGTTCTGGTAATTTAACCGCTGAAATAATTAGATCCACACCAGATAAATTTTTTGATTCAAATTCATTAAAATCAAGTTTTTCAATAACATTATTGGTTGAGAGGGTTTGTTTAATTCGTTGATAAATTAATTGAGATGTTCCTAAGCCATTTGGGCAAACGACTAAAATATGTTTCGTCGAATTTATTTTTTCAAATGCTAATTGAAAGTGAATTGTTAAGAAACTAGTTTCATCATCAGGAATTTCTACTTCAAAAACTTCTTCAAGCAGATGAACACTATACTTCACTATATTAAACATCGTCGAATATTGAGCGACAATTTGCTTTTTCAATGGATTCTTTATGGAAACACCCATATTCAAGCGAAAAATCATTGGTGCAATATGAGAAAGTAGCGAATTGAACAAATCATCGTCCTGAGATAAATCAAGATTAATTAGTAATGACATTTGATGAATAAACGTTTCAATCGTCTCTTTAAGTAAGTAATTGACTTTCGGTGCATTTGGTTTAATTCCATGTGCTAATAATAAAGAACAAAGATGATAGATATCCGATTCTTTGAAAAAGATATCAAGTTCCCTATTACATTTCTCTAAAAATTCATATGCGGTCATATATAACTGCATATTTTCAATCTCACTAAATACCGAATTTGAGCGCTGTTCACAGTGGTTACCTAAAGTCGAACGACTTAGAAAAACTAAAATGCTATTTCTAAGTGAACAAATAAGATAATTTTTTTGATTTTTGTTGTGATTGAATGGTCTAATAAATTCGTTTACAACCTCTATGATAGCGTTATCAAAAATAGCGAAGTCTTGCATTCCTTGGTTAGTAATAGTGAAGGTCTGTTTTTCATAATAATTTTTAAACGCGTTTTGAATAGTCGATTCTTGTCCAAGTAAATTTCTATTTTTGTCTAATTCGACACCTTGCTGAATCAAATATTCTTTGATGCTATCCATATCTTTTTTGATGGTTTGAATACTGATATAAAATTTATCAGCATAAAAAGCATAACTTTGAATTTCTCTAGCAAAAAGTAGTTCTGAAAAAAGAAAGACTCTTCGATACTCATTGTTAAATATGGAAGAATCATTTTTTTCACTCTGCATATCGCCGATTAATTTATTCTTGTTTCTATCACTCCCGTTCAGCCGAATCCCATTTCTAGGCTTTTTTTCTATTGACAAATCATACTGTTCAACGAGTTTTTCTAGTTGATCTATATCTTGATAAATCGTTTTAGTAGACACATTCAATAAGACCGCAATAGCTCTAGCAGGTTTAAAATTATTTTCTTTAAGTAGCACTGTTAATAATTTTTCTTCCCTATCCTTAAGAATCATTTTTTTCACCTCTAAAGAATTTCTTGTACTAAGAATAGCTTAGGTTCAGTCAACAGTAAATTACTTATTAGTTCCACATTAATCTGGAGGTTGTTACTGACATAAAATAATAACGAATCGAATCGTTCAAACACTACTTTTCAAAATTTCATTCCAATAATTTAATAACAAGCTAGTAAAACAATCTGTTCAAGATTATCTATAAATAATTTTTTTGTTGACAGCTATCCTTAAGTTAATAATAGTCATTGACAAAATTGTTTATCAAAACTTTAAGATTTATAAAGATAAGTGGGATAATTCTAAAAAAAACTTGATAAAAGGTGTTCAAAGAGATATTATGTGGTATAAGAACTACTATAAATAAAATAACCTTGTTAGGTGAGGCTCCTATATAAACATAGGCTATTGCGCAGAAACGTCGAAAGACGCCAATGTGTAGAACAGGAATTGTCGAATTAAGGCTTTTCATAAAATAGCTAAGAGTATTCTTTACGTTATATAGTGCTAAAACTCGGACGATGAGATTGATTTCAAGTCAAGCCTCTCGAAAGATAGTGTTTGGCTTTTTTTGATAAGTTTTTCCTTATCAATACACTACATCTTTTTACTTACTTTTTTACAGAGTAAGCAGACGGATTTAATCGATTGATTCTTCCTTTCTATTTTATTAATGGAAAAGTTGACTCAGTCGCTTTTTTATTGTGAACAGAAAAAAATAAAATGAATAGAAATAGTTTTTATCTTCTGCAATTGATTGAAGATAGCTATGAAGGGATGGTACAATGCAACAACAGAAAGAAAAAAATGGCGTTTACGCAATCGTAGGCTTGGTCCTTTTTTCGATTTTAACTTTTTTAGTCGTAGAAAATTACAATTGGTTCAATACACTTGATTCTTCAATCTATCAATTTTCTTGGACTCCAAATGCAACGTTGACCTCAATAGTCAATTTATTAGCAAAAACAGCGACAATCGTTCCAATCTTTGCGGTAAGCTTAGTGGTTTCGATTATTCTTTGGTGGCATAAAAAAAGACTATTGGCCTTTTGGAATGTATCGAATGTACTGATTGTCAGTTTTTTAGGGTTTATTTTAAAGCACTCAGTCGCACGACCAAGACCAAATGTTGATCAATTAGCAGCCAAAACATCGTTTAGTTTCCCAAGTGGGCATTCATTATTAGCTATGTGCTTGGTGTGTTCAACATTTATCGTTTTACAACAATTACATAAAAATTATAAACCATTGAAGATTGGACTGATTGTCTATCTTTTATTGATTGCAATGAGTCGGATTTTCTTGCGTGTCCACTACCCAAGTGATATTTTAGGCGGATTCCTGTTAAGTTTCACTTGGATTAACCTGTCTTATGCAATTTTACAAAAAGCTTATATGGATAGAAAATTCGCTTCTCGTTCTGCTAAACGAAGCTTTGTTAAAAAAGTAATTTTCTGTTCCGTTTTACTTTTAGCAGTTGGTGCCTCAGCAGTTACTGCTTACGGAATCAAAGTATTCACGAGCGTACAAAAAACAGCCAGTGCAATGTATCAACCTTTGGAAAGAAAATCAACACCTGTTGATAGCAATTCAAGCGAACCGATTAGTATTTTACTTTTAGGAATCGCTAATGATTCCAAACGAAAAACCGATTTCCGTGCTAATACAATTATGGTCGCAACCTTAAATAATGATACTGGAACAACGACCTTAACAAGTATTCCACGAGATGCTTATGTAGAAATCATCGGCGAAGATGGCTTACATGATAAAATCAACCATGCCCATTCATACGGTGGAGAAAAAATGATTATCGATACTGTAGAAAATTATATGGATATCCCAATCAACCACTACTTTAGTATTAACATGGATGGACTATCTCAATTAGCGGAAGCGGTTGGTGGCGTAGATGTTGATAATGAGTTTGAATTTGACGCAGAAGGCATTCATTACCCGAAAGGAAAACAACACTTAAACGGTTGGGAAACATTACAGTATGCGCGTATGCGTGAATACGATGGGGATTATGGTAGACAAAAACGTCAACGTGAAGTAACGACATTACTAATGCAAGAAATGCTTTCGATTAAAAGTGTTTTTCGTTATCAAGAATTACTTAATGTAATCGGTGATAATGGCCAAACAGATATGACTTTAGATCAAATGATTACTGTCCTTAAAAACTATCAAAAGGCTCTTAAAAATATTGAAAGTGACCAATTACAAGGTGAAGGATTTACTGGTGATGGATACACTGGAGAATTAGGTATTTCGTATCAAATCATTCCTGATGAAGAAAAAATTCGTGTTCAAAAAGCTTTAGCGAAACAACTAAATCTTACTTGGAACCCTGAAAACGAACAAACTACTTCCACAACTCCAGCAGCAAACGGAACAACTTCTTCAGATCCAGCTAATGAAGAAATATACTATGAAGAATCTTATCCGACTGCCGATTATTCCGAACCTGCAGTAGATGAGTACCAATATGGCTATTAAATAAAAATGAGTGTGAAGTAGTTAAACAGGAATATCTGATTAACTACTTTACACTCGCTTTTTTATTTCATTCTATTAATCGTTAATATGAAACTAATTAACTTCAACTACTTATGTTTTTCACGTATATTCAATTTTTCTTTACCAACCCTTTTAGCAAGGTTTGATTTTGTGTAATTTCAGTTTGATCCGTTGGTAAAATATCTAAATAATCAGAAGAGTTGGTCACAATCACAGGTGTAATGACCGAAAAACCAGCTTCTTTGATTTTTTCTTGATCAAAAGTCAAAAGCTTTTGTCCTTTAACGACATGATCACCTTGTTCAACAAAACTCTCAAAATATTGACCATCTAACTGAACAGTATTTAAACCAATATGGATCAGTACTTCCATTCCTTCATCTGAAATCAGTCCTAAAGCATGCTTTGTTGGAAACAATGTCGCAACTACGCCATCAAATGGCGCGACTACTTCACCCTTTGTTGGAAGGATACCAACACCAAGACCTAACAAACCTTGAGCAAAAGCCGCATCTTCAACTTGTTCTAACGGAACGATTTTTCCTTCGATTGGACTGCTGACTGTCATATTCGTATTGATATGTGTTAAAGTTCCATTCGTTGTTTCTGTTTCTTTTTCCACTGCAATCGCTTCTTCTGGATCTTTAAAGGTAATCATCGTTGCCACGAATGCAATTGCCATCGCAATACCGGCGCCAATTAGACCGACAACTATATCCCCCATCCCTTTTGTTTCTGGGTTAATCATTGCTGGAAATTCAAAAATACCGATTCCACCAAATATATATTCTCGTAGATTTGCATAACCAAAATACGCACCAGCAATCGCCGAAGCAATACAGCTAATAATAAATGGTTTTTTCAGTGGTAACGTAATTCCATAAATTGCAGGCTCCGTTACACCGAAAAAGGCTGAAACAGCAGCTGGAAAAGCCATTTCTTTTAGTTTCTTATTTTTCGTTTTTAACATGATTGCTACTACAACAGCTGTTTGTGCAAAAGTTGTCGCAAAAAATGGCATCATCACATTATCATAACCAAGCGTCATAATATTATTAATATAAATTGGAATCAATCCCCAGTGAACACCAAAAATAACCATGATTTGCCAGAAGAAACCAACTAAAGCACCTGAAAGAATCGGACTGAAATTACGAACAGCTAAAATTCCTTCTGCAATCAAAGTAGAAGAAAAGGTAACAATCGGTCCAATCACGATAAGTCCTAAGATCATTGAAATAAATAATGTTAACATCGGTACTGTAAAGAATTTAATAACATCTGGAATCACTTTATTAAAGAATTTTTCTAACTTAGCAGCAATAAAAACAATGAAAATAACGGGTAACACGGTAGAGGTGTAATCCATCGTAATCACTGGAATGCCGAAAAAGTCTAAATAAATAGGTGATGCAAAAATCGTATGATTGAATAATGTATATAAAGGCTCTGTCGTTTCTGCAATCGCGGACAATTGAAGACTAGGATAGCATAAGGCTAAACCAATCAAGACGCCGACAAATGGTTTTAGCTTAAATTTTTGAGCGGAAGTATACCCTAGAAAAACAGGTAAAAACATAAATAAGGCATCACTCATCCCGGCGATAATGATATACGCACCACTAGAATCACTATAAAGTCCCATGACACTGAATAAAACATTCAATCCTTTTAACATTCCTGCTGCAGCCATGATTCCTAATACCGGTTGGAAAATTCCTGAAACAAGATCAATTAAACGATCGATTGTTTTTTTATGCTCGCCACTTTCTTCTTGTGGCGTAAAATCGCCTAATTGAATATTGATTGCATCAAAAACATCTGCTACATGATTACCGATTACAACTTGGTATTGTCCACCCGATTTCATAATCGTTACAACGCCGTTCATTGTTTTTAGCGCTTCATCATTTGCTAGTGATTCATCTTTTAATTTAAAACGTAATCGAGTGATACAGTGGGCTAGACTAGTAATATTGTCTTTCCCACCTACTTCTTTAATAATTTGACTTGCTAATTGTGTATAATCTGCCATTTCGTTTTCCTCCAAATTTAAAATAGATTGTGAAGGTCTAGCCAACTGAATGTCACTATCCGAAAAGAAACAACTCACCTCTTTCTATTATTGACTAATAACTTTTTGAATATGAACCGTTAAATATAAGCCCTCTTCATCCGATAATTGGTAACGATAATTATTTAGAAGGAACTCAGATATTTTTTCTACACAAAGATAAGATCGATGGTACTTTCGTTGCATAAATGAAATCATTTCGGGATCTTCCTGGCTATCATACGTTTTATCTGCTATCACGCGTTGTGAGAAAAATTTGAGATGGGTAATAAAACGATAATAATAGACTGAATCCTCTTCGAAATTGATTTTAAAGAACAGTCGTACGATATTAGCGATCTCTTGCATTAATTTTGTGACCTTATACGCATCTGGACTTCCTTCTTCTACTTCCGCATTAACGATGTGAAGCGCAATAAAACCAATTTCGTCTTCTGCTAAGGTAATGTCAAACGTTTCCTTGATATAGCTTAGAGCCAATTTACCAATCTTGTATTCGTCAGGATAAAAGCTTTTGATTTCCCATAACAAGGCATTTTTTAATTCAATACCTTCTTTTTTACGTAAAATCGTATTATAAATATGATCCGCTAATGATAAATAAATGCTTTCATTCAGTTTTTTTCCTAAAATCAACTTGGATTGATCAATTATTTTGACTGCTAAATCTAGGTATTCGATGGGCATTTCTGTTAACAACTCATCAAAGCGCTCAAATGTTTCTTTATCAGATAAATAAAAAAACTGCTCGACAATCTCTTTATTCACAATATCTCCCGCCTGTCGCTGAAACGCCAGACCTTTGCCTTTAATAATTACTTCTTTTCCACGTTCATTACGAGCTAACGCTACATTATTGTTGATAACTTTGATGATTTCCACTTTCATTTCACCTCCAATGAAAAAAACCTATTTACAGCACTAAACAAACCAGGCGAATCTGGCTTATTAGTTCGTAAATAGGTCTAGCTTGTATTTAAACAGTTACTATCCAATGTTACTTATTCGATTTTCTTATAGTGGTAATATACCATTTGAAAGCAATAATGTAAAGGGTTTCTTTTGTTCAAAATATGATTATTCGATTGAGGATTTTTTGGGATTATTAAAAATAAAAAAAATTGATGCAAAGGTTGTTTTTCAAAAACAACCTCTTTTGCATCAATTTCTTGAGTTGATTAGTTAAAAATCACTTAGAAATACGTTAACTATTTCCAGTATTTTCCTCTTTTCCAGCATCGCCACCATTAGTTGATGGACCAGATGAGTAGAAAATCGTGATTGCTGTATTAGGTGCTACTTTGTCTCCAACATTTACAGATATTCGTGTCACTTGATTTTTATCTTTCGTTGAAGTCTCTTGTTGTTCGCTAATCACACCAGTAATTCCCAAACTACTTAATTCTGCCTTATATTGAGCAACAGTTTTCCCTTCAAAGGAAGGAATCGTGATTTTATCTGTTCCCTTACTTATATATAGTGTAATTTTATCTTTGGTTACATTGAATGACGAGCCCGCTGCTGGTGTTTGTGAAAAGACCGTTCCAGCTTCCGCATCATTTGTTTCTTCCTTACGAATAATACGGTCACTACTAATCCCTAGTGCTTCTAATGCATTTGCGGCTCCATCAGCAGTATAGCCTGCATAATTACCTAGAACAATTTTGTCCGACCCTTTGCTCACAACTAACGTTACTTTACCATTTTTAAGGCTAACTGATGAACCACCCGCTGGGGTTTGAGAAATAATCAAGCCAGCTTGAACCGTTTCACTTTCTTCATAAGAAGGAATAATTTGATTTTCTGATAAGCCTAATCCCATTAACTCGGCAACTGCAGTTTCATAGGCATATTGCGAATAATCACCAATAGTGACACTATCTGGACCTGTACTGACAATCAATTTGACTTCATCTGTTTTAGGATCAAGTTCTGTACCTGATGTTGGTTTTTGACTGATAATTTTCCCTTCATCAACATCTGTACTAGATTGTGTTTGCTTCTTAATATTACTTTCAGGGAATCCCAATTTTTTCAATGCGCTAAGAGCATCGTCATACGTCTCCCCTTCATAATCTTTCAACTTAATCTTTTTAGCACCTGAACTAACGTAAAGTTGGACTTCTCGATTCTTTTTCACAGATTGACCGATTGCAGGATCTGTTTTAACGACGTTTCCAGCTTCAATAGATTCATCTGAAATTTCTTTTACATCCTCTTTTACTTTTAGCTTAGCATCTTCTAGTATCTTTCTTGCTTCTGCTTCTGTTTTATCTTTAACATCAGGAACATCTACATCATTACTTGATTGCCCACCTAAGAAATACATCAAAATCAGACCAAATAAGGCGATTGCGACAATACTTAGAACTACGATCAATGGTTTCTTACTTTTCTTCTTAACTGGCTCTGGTAAAGGTTCAAGTATTTCCTGTTCTGGTTCATTTTCAGGAACATTAAAAGAATCCGGCATTGGCGTATCCTCTGTAATTGGGGTTAAAGCAATTGTTTCACCCATCAGAGCCGTAGGTTGCCACACAGGTTCATCCAATCGATTGGCTGCCAAAACAGTGTATAAATCTTGCGCCATTTCTTCTGCTGTTTTATAACGATCAGCTGGATCTTTCGTTGTTGCTTTCAAAACTACATTCGCTAATGATTGCGGAATATTTGGATCAATACTTTTCACTGAAGGCATTTCTTCTTGAAAATGTTTTAACGCAATTGTTACTGCCGATTCGCCATCGAAAGGAACATTTCCTGTCAACATCTCATATAAAATAATCCCGACAGCATAAATGTCTGATTGGTTTGTTGCCATACTACCACGCGCTTGTTCTGGTGATAAATAATGAACTGAACCAAGCATGGTATTGGTTTGCGTAATCGAAGTTTCTGACAAAGCAATCGCAATCCCAAAATCTGTAATTTTAACGACACCATGTTCATCCATCAAAATATTTTGTGGTTTTAAATCTCTATGAATGATTCGATGTTCATGAGCTAGTGAAACAGCAGATAAAATTTGTTCCATGATATCAACTACTGTCGCATAAGGCATCGGATAATGTGTTTGGATATAACGTTTTAAATCCATCCCTTTAACATATTCCATCACTAAATACTGTAGCCCGTCTTCTTCTCCTACATCATAGACACTCACAATATTCGGATGAACTAGTTCCGTCGCTGCAAGAGCTTCCCGTTGAAAACGACGAATCGCTGCTTGGTCATTCTGGAAGTCAAAACGCAAAACTTTTATCGCCACATCACGATCTAAAATCAAATCATGCGCTAAAAATACGTTAGCCATTCCGCCACTGCCAATGTTACCAATAATGTGATATCGACCATTTAGTTTTCTGCCGATCTCAATCATTGTGTTGCCTCCTTACGCTCATCAAAATGAATGATTAAGACCGTAATATTGTCTAAACCACCCGCTTCATTTGCAGCAGTAATCAGTGTCGCAACCTTCTCTTTTAAAGACTGTGCAGAATGGATAATCTCAAGCATCTTCGCTTCTGACACCATATTCGTCAACCCATCTGAACAAAGAACAATATAATCATTTGGTAACCAAACATGGTTTGTTACATCTACTTCAACCGTTTTTGGCATTCCTAGTGATCGCGTTAAAACATTTTTTCTAGGATGGTTTGCTGCCATTTCTGCTGTAATTTCACCTGATTTTACTAACTCATTCACCAAAGAATGATCTTCCGTTAATTGCAATAATTGATCCCCTCGGACTAAATAAGCGCGACTATCCCCAATATTAGCCAATACTAAAGACTCTTTCAAAAGCGCTGCAGTAACAATCGTCGTTCCCATCCCCTGATACTCAGGTTTCGATTGCCCTTTCTCATAAATCGCTTCGTTGACTGATTGAATTTCTTGAATCAACCATTGAATCGCTTTTTCTGATGTGTGAATCTCGCTTTTTTGCCATTGTTCTCCAAGATTATTAACCGCCATTTGACTGGCAACATCGCCAGCTTGATGGCCGCCCATTCCGTCAGCTAAAACAGCTAGTGCTAGACCCGTTTTATTTTCAAACAATCCAGCGTAATCTTGATTGGTATTTCTTCTTTGACCTACATCTGTTTGGAAATTGATTTCCATTTTTCGATCACCTCATTTAACAAACTTTCTGCATGCAACAAATAAAGAAACCATCTGTTCCCAATTGATGTGGATATAACGTCAGCATTTGCTCATGAATGGCTGATTGAACAACCTCATTGACTTTTACATCAATTTTTTTTAATTCAGGATGCTTCTTTAAAAATGTAGCGACGACTTCTTGATTTTCTTCTTGGGCAATTGTACATGTGCTATAGACCATTATACCCCATTGTTTTAGAGTATGTGAAACACTTTCAAGAATTTCCAACTGAATTTTCGGTAATTCTTCAAAATCTTCTGGTGCTTTATTATATTTTATATCTGGTTTACGACGCATCAGACCTAAACCTGAACATGGAGCATCCACTAAAATACGATCAAAATATTCTGCTGGAAATTCTGTTCCAACTTTACGTGCATCTAGCTTTTCTGTGTCTACGACCTCTTTTACATGTAACCGTTCAGCATTTTGGCGAATTAATTTAATTTTATGATCATGAATATCTAGTGCTTTTACTCGTCCACCTTGGGCAGCATCTAAAAATGATGCGATATGTACCGTTTTCCCTCCAGGAGCTGCACAAGCATCTAAAACTACATGATTTTTTTCGATTTGTAGCGCAGGTGCGACTAACATCGAACTTTCATCTTGAATCGTTAATTTTCCTTCATCAAAAAGATAATGACCCGCTAAAAATCCTTTATCTGCTACAACACCATAAGGAGAAACTTGGCTAGCTGACGCCTCTATCCCTGCCTCTTGAATCTCTTCTAAAGCTTCAAAAACACTGATTGCTCTTGTATCTACACGCCCACTGACATGGCTTTTTTCAAATAACGAGAGCCCCAGTTTTCGCGTCTCATCAATGCCTAATTGAGCAACTAATTTATTCGTTAACCACACTGGCATACTGATTTCTACCGATAAACGTTCAATTGGATCAGAAATTTCGGCTAAACTTGGCACACCTTCTCGTTGAAAGGCACGTAAAACACCATTTACAAATTTACCGATTCCGCTATTGCCACGATGTTTACCAATTTCTACCGCTTCATTGATTACAGCGTGATCTGGAATTTTATCTAAGAAAACTAACTGATACACGGATAAACTTAAGAGGTTTTTCACCCAATTATCCACTTTTTTAGGATTCGTGATATACGAAGATAAATAGTATTCTAACAATAATTTCCGACTAATCGTTCCATAAACTAATTCTGTAAATAAGCGACTATCTTTTTCACCTAAATCTGATTTATTAATCATTTCATTTAATAGCAAATTAGAATACGCGCCACCTTTATCTACTCGTTCAATGGTCTGTAACGCTACATAACGAACCGAACGTTTAACTCTTGCTGGTATTTTTTTTCCCATTTTATGCCACCTTATCTTGTTCTGAAACTGATTTTCCTACGCCATTCAAGAAATCTTGAACAGCTAATTTTCCTTTACCTGACGGTTGCAATACAACTATTGAAAGGACTGTTCCTTGTCCACAAGCAATCCATAGTTCTTTTTTTGTACGTTTAATAATTGTTCCAGCTTCTGCCTCTGTTGTTTCAGCCAAAGGAGTTACTTGCCACAATTTCCAAGTCGTTTCTTTGTAGGTAGTAAAAGCAGTTGGCCACGGCCGCATACCACGAACTTGGTTATCAATTTCTTCTGCTGTTTTATGCCAATCGATTTTTTCTTGTTCCCGTGTAATGTTTGGTGAGAAAGTCACATTCGCTTCATCTTGTGGAATTGGTGTGATTTCATTTGCTAAGATTTTCGGTAATGTTTCCAGTAAAAGCTCTTTGCCAACCTTACTTAAACGTTCAAACATCGTTCCGACATCATCTTGCTTCGTTATTGGAATTGCTTTTTGAGCTAAAATATCTCCTGCATCCATTTTTTTAATCATTTCCATGATTGTCACACCTGTTTCTTGCTCACCATCAATAATCGAATAATGAACTGGCGCACCACCACGATATTTTGGAAGTAAAGAAGCATGAACATTAATCGCACCAAATTTAGGTGCTTTTAGAATTTTTTCTGGTAAAAATTGCCCAAAAGCTGCAGTTACAATAATATCCGGTGCTAATTCAATAACTTGATCCATTTCAGGAGATCCCGAAATTTTTTCTGGTTGTAAAACAAGTAGATTATGTTTTAAAGCCGCTTCTTTTACTGGTGGCGGTGTAATCACTCTTTTTCGTCCAACCGGGCGATCCGGTTGCGTCACGACCGCTAAAACATCGTAGCCTTGTTCTAACAATCCTTCTAAAATCGGTACTGAAAAAGCTGGTGTCCCCATAAATATAATTTTAGTCATTTATATGTTCCTCCATATATGCTTCTAAATCTTCTGGTTTGATTGGTTCAATAATTTTATCGATAAATAATTCGCCATTTAAATGATCAATTTCATGCTGAAACGCTCGTGCTAAATAACCGTAAGCCGTAACTTCGATTTCATCCCCTTCACGATCAAAATAACGAACCGTTACCTCATCTGCCCGTTCAACCGTTCCATACGTTTCAGGAATACTCAAACACCCTTCCACATCAATATCTTTGCCTTTAGATTCAATGATTTCAGGATTAATCAATTCAAAAAGCCCAGTTTCCTCATCAATCTCAATCACAGCCAACCGCAAATTTTTCCCAATCTGAGGAGCCGCAAGCCCAATTCCATCATGAGCAACCATCGTTTCATACATATCTTCTAGTAAAGCAACAATCTCATCAGTAATTACCGTCACCGACTCCGCTTTTTGAGTCAAACGATCATTTGGATAAATAACAATAGGATAACGCATTAAAAAAAACTCCTTTCGAATAAGAAAAGCTGAATGAAGTGGTTAGCTCTGAAGCAAATTAGGAAATAGATGGAAAGATGCTCCTTATCTTTCTAGCTATTTATCTATTTGCCGAAGAGCTGCTTCTGGAAGCTAGAAAACAAAAAAAGCTGAATGAAGCGGTTATCCCTTTAGAAAACTAGGAATCTGAATGGTGAACGCTTTTTGTTTCTCATTCAGATTATCTATTTTCCACAAGAGATGCTTCTCAATGCTAGGAAATTGAAAAACTCCCTTCTTCCTCCACCAAAAAATCACTCAAATAAAATTCATTGGTTCCGCATCAATCGATACTCGTAAGCCTTTCGCTGTCACTTTTTGTGTATCGGATAAAATTTTCTTTAGTATTCTTTGTAAATTTGGCTCTTGTTTATATTTAATAATCACTTGATAAAAATAACGATTATTAACGCGTAAAATCGCATTCGGCGTTGGACCTAGTAAAATGCTATGGTCTGATAACCCCTGTTTTAATTCATTAACGATTGAAAACATTTGCTTCGCCGCTTGATTTTCATCTGGATGACTTGCCGTAATTTGAACGGTAAAGTAAAAAGGTGGATAATCGCCACGATGCCGTATCTGCATTTCTTTTTGATAAAAATCTTCATAATCTTGGGCTTTAGCTAATTGAATCGCATAATGTTCTGGATTAAATGACTGAATAATCACTTCACCCGCTTTTTCAGCCCGCCCCGCTCGTCCACTAACTTGAGTCAGTAATTGAAACGTTCGTTCACTTGAACGAAAATCAGGTAAATTAAGCGCCGTATCTGCATTTAATACGCCAACCAAAGTAACCTCTGGAAAATCCAATCCCTTAGCAATCATTTGTGTTCCTAACAGAATATCTGCTTCGCGATTGCCAAAGGCTGATAAGATTTTTTCATGCGCACCTTTTCGCCGTGTAGTATCAACATCCATCCGCAATACACGACTATCAGGGAAAAGTTCTTTTAATTCTTCTTCTACTTTTTGTGTTCCCGTTCCATAATAACGAATCTTATCGCTCCCACATTCGGGACAACGATAGGGAATTCGTTCTTCATGACCACAGTAATGGCACTTCATTGTTTTTGAGTCCATATGTAACGTCAACGAGATATCACAATTAGGACAAGGTAAAACGAAGCCACAATCTCGACACATAACAAAAGAAGAATAGCCACGACGATTCAAAAGCAATACGCTTTGTTCTTTCTTATCTAAACGATCTCGTATTTTTTCCTGTAAAGCATACGAAAAAGATGAAGTATTTTTATTTTGTACTTCTTGGCGCATATCGACAATATCAATTGTTGGTAACCTCGCCGATTGATTTGCTCGTTCAGTTAATAATAAACGTTGGTAGACATTTTTTTGCGCTCGCGCCCGAGATTCTAACGAAGGAGTTGCACTACCAAGAACTACTGGACAATGATGAAATCCACCACGCCAAATTGCTAAATCGCGTGCATGATAACGCGGTGTTTCTTCTTGTTTATAGCTTGCTTCATGTTCCTCATCAATAATAATGACGCCTAAATTATCTAACGGAGCAAAAATAGCAGAACGCGCGCCAACTACAACTTGTGCTTCTCCGCGTTCGATTTTCCGCCACTCATCATATTTTTCTCCTTGAGACAGTCCGCTGTGCATCACCGCAACTTGTTCCCCAAAACGACTTTTAAATCGGTCAACCATTTGCGGCGTCAAGGAAATTTCTGGCACTAACATAATTGCAGTTTTCCCTTGAATTAACGCTTCCGCAATGACTTGCAAATAAACTTCCGTTTTACCGCTACCAGTAATTCCTTCCAGTAAATAGGTCTTACTCGCCTTTTGATTCATACTACTTAAAATTTCATCAACTGCGGTTTGTTGTTCATCATTCAAGGCTAATGCTGTCGTTTTTGCAAATGTTTGTCCAGCATGAGGATCGCGATACATTTCTGATTCGATAAAGGTCAACCAGCCACGATTTTCGCCATCATTCAAACTAGCTAAACTAAATCCTAGCTCTTTCATCTCTTTAACTGTTGTTGTTTTTTCTAATCCTAAATTTTGTAAGTAATAAATCAACTGTTCTTTTTTTTGCGAACCTTTACGTAAGCCAGCGCGCTCTTCTTCCAGTTGTTCAAAATTCTTTTTCGCTTGAATTGAACGAATCATTTTTGCTTTATTACGCGTCTTCACTTCATAACGAATATCAACTTTATGTTCTTTTCTTAAATTCATCAATTGCGGTAAAATGCCACGTTCAAGTGCCTCATCCCAAGAAACTTCAGCTGATCCGTGAAATAGTTGCTCTAAAAGTGTTGCATCTAACTCGTCCGTTAAATAAATATACTTTTTATAATCTGAGCGCATCACACTTGGTAACATCGTTTGCAGACAAGTAATTTTAAATGCAAATGTTTTTTCCTTCATATAATCAGCTAGTTCTAAAAGTTCTGCATTCAATACTGGTTTCAAATCCAATACCGACTGAATTTCTTTCCAAGCGATTCGTTGATCAGAGACTATCTCTTCATTTTCTTGCGTAATAGCTAATACAAAGCCCTGCACGTGACGATTGCCATTGCCAAAAGGAACTTCCACACGCATCCCTACCGCAAGTTGTTGTTCTAATTGTGAAGGAATCAAATAAGTAAACGGCTGATCTGTCTGCATCGTTGGAACATCTACAATAACTTGTGCCACTTTTCTCATTTTTATCCCTCCATTCTAACCATTCTATGTAATTAGGCTTTTCAGCACTAAAATCTCTTTGCTTATTGTACTAAAGAATCGGGCTTTTGTCTTGTACTCATTAACAAGCTTAACCAATCATTTACTGAAAAAGAAAAAGATTGGCGTCAACTTTTCCAAGCAGAATCCAATCTTTTATTACATGCTTAATTTCTTTCATCACGAATGCGATTTTCTAATTCTCTTTGTTCTTGATCACGCATCATTTTTTGCTCTTCTTTAGCTAAACGCATTTTTTCACGTTTTTCTTCTGGATTTGGGTCGTTGATTACTGTTCCAGCATCGATTTCTTCTAGTGCTTGTCCAACGCTTTTTACAGATTCAAATCCTTCTATTGTTGGTTGCGCGCCTTCATCTAATTCATGCGCACGTTTGCTTGCTAAAATAACAAGTGAATACTTAGAAGGAACTTCGTTCAATAATGAGTCAATTGATGGTTTTAACATCATAAGGCTACATCTCCTTTAACATTTTAATATATTTTCCAATTACCCGATCCACACGAAAATGTTCACTGGCAATAATTTCTTTGATTCGCTTCACTGCAAGAGGCACTTCATCATTAACAACTGCATAGTCATATAAGGCCATCATTTCAATTTCTTCGCGAGCAATACGCATCCGCTCTTCAATCACTTCATGAGCATCTGTGCCACGCCCTACAATACGCGACTTTAATTCTGCTAAATCTGGTGGTGTCAAGAAGATGTAAACACCATCTGGTACTTTATCTTTCACTTGACGTGCACCTTGTACTTCAATTTCTAAAAAGACATCTTTGCCTTCATCCAGTGTTTGATTGACATAAGAAAGCGGCGTCCCGTAATAATTTCCTACGTACTCTGCATATTCTAACATTTCTCCAGCTTCAATCATAGCTTCAAATTCTTCTCTTGTCCGAAAATAATAATCAACCCCCTCTACCTCACCTTCTCGCATTTTACGAGTCGTCATAGAGATCGAATAGTGAAAATCATTCCCTTCACTATCAAAAATTGCTTTTCGTACAGTGCCTTTCCCAACTCCAGAAGGACCTGAAAGCACAATTAATAATCCACGCTCTGGCATAATGTCTTCCTTTCAAATTATGTCTTTTATGTATTAGTTCTATAATGCACTTTTTCACAGAAATTTTCAAGGCTTTCACATTAATGTTTCATGAGAATCCGCTCTTTTTGTGCAAAAATAATAAGATGTCTCCATTTTGGCTAGACATCTTATTATAATCAATTTCACAAACGTTGAAAAGAAGTGAGTGCTTAATGATCATTTGAACATTCTCACACCCACTAAAATAGTATTAAAGCCTTATTTAATCGTTTAAGAATCGCTTTTTTTCGTTATTACTTAAATCGGCCCTTCAGTTATCGTCCAATTAACAATCACTTTCCCACTGTAATTACCTTCTGATATCTTTCGATGACTTTGAAGTAACACACCTAATTTATCGTTCCATGTTTGTGAATATTCATAGGACCCTTTGTGACTAGCTGAATTCTTATCCATAATAGTGATTGGACTCTCATTCATCGGAACATCACTAGAAGAAGTACTACTTTTCCAAACAAAACCAAAAGGAATATCTTCTTCAACCATAGTAAGGTTTGCCTGAATAGACCAATCATCATTTTGATTCTCTCTACTATCTACTACTGATAATTCAATGTCGTTGTTTGTATCACGATCAAGAATTCCAATAGATGAATCAGATGATCGATTTGTCCAATACAGCGAATCAGGAACAGACTCTAATCTTAACGAACCATTAATTGCAATCGTTAAATTTAATATTGCATCTGCCTTATCACTAGTTAGAACCTTACCTGTAGCATCCAATTGATAAAATTCAAGCGTCATTTGATTGTCACCATAAGCTAATTTTTCTGTATTGATTTCTACTTGGTCTTTCTTCAGTGCATCAGTGTCATCTTCTTGAATAATTTTCTTTAAATCCGTTTGCTGATTTGCAACTTTTTGCTTGATGAGATACTGAGTATTTTTTTTGTTAGAATTCCAATAAAACGACATTGTACTCGTGCTATCCGCGCGATCTACTTTCTTTGTAGTACTTGTTTCGATTTTATCGGCATTCCAACTAACCGTTATCCTTGTTGTTTCTTCCCAACAAGCATATAGCGTAGTATCTTTCATTTCTGCATCAATCGTCCCGTAGGTATAGCCTTCTTTTAGCAATTTCGTGCTATCAGTTGGGGAAGTTGACCACCCTAAGAACGTATAGTTTTCTCGAACAACATTAGCCTCACCAAGTAACTTAATTCCATCAATAGTAAAAGGGACTTTAGTCGTTGCTTGACCGTCAATTGTGCCGCCATTTCCGTTATACGTCAATGTATGTTGGTCTATTTTCCAACAAGCATACAAAGTTGTATCTTTCATCTCTGTATCAAGTTTCCCATAGATATAATCTGCTTGATAAGCCACTACACCAGTTGCTGTTGTTGACCAACCGGTAAAGGTGTACCCTTTGCGAATAACTTTAGAAGCGTCTAATAACTTCACTCCATCAACAGTAAAAGGAATATCATCAGAAATTGCTTTTCCGTTGACTGTCCCACCGTTACCATTGTACGTTAATTTATACTCGACCTTTTTCCAGCAAGCGTATAAAGTCGTATCTTTTTGCTCAGTCGCAAGCGTACCATAATTATAACCTGCTTTAAAACTTACAGCGCCATTTGCTGTCGTTGACCAGCCAGTAAAGGTATACCCTTTTCTAACAAACTGAGATCCATCCATTAATGATGTACCATCTTTGGTAAACTTTGTCTCTGTGGTTGTTTGACCATTCAAGGTACCGCCATTTCCATCATACGTTAACTTGTATCCATCTGCTACATTCACAGTCGCAGTTACGATTTGCGTATAGTTGAATTTGTCACTTTTTAAAACTATATTAACTTTATTTGCACCCGTCGTTAACGTTTGATTTGTATTTTGATACCCTGCACTTACTTCATCCCAAGGAAAATACGTATTGTTCATATCTCTTACAAGGTCTTCAAGTGGAATATCATACAAAGTAGTCCCAGTGTTTACAGTGTAACCATCCGTCAATTTAGCTGTTAGTTCTGGAACAACAGTAAATTTAAAATCAGATTTATTTGTCAGAACAGACATGTTTGTATTTGTTTGAACAGCTGAAGACATTTTATAAGTTAACTGAGTTCCGATCGCTATAGGTAATCTACTGTCAACCAAACTATTCATACTCATTGGATCTGAATAAATCAAAGACTTTTGTTTGACGGTCAATGTTTGTCCTGCATACTGAGAAGCAAAACTACCTAATAAATTGATATTGATTGTTGCAGAACTATCTGTAGTTTGATTCACCGAAATAGAATATCCACTATTTGGAATTATTGTATCTCCCACTAATAAAGTAAAATCATCTTTTGTTACCTGCAAATAATCAATATTACTTTCATTAATTGCTAAATTTAATGAACCCGCAGTTGGATAAAAACTAGCATTTTTCTGCTTCACTAGTAGTTGAGATGTTGTAATATTAATGTACTTTCCCTTATCTGTTGTTTGATCTGCTACAGAGCTATTTGTGTTTGGATAAACTAATGGTATTAGACTATATTCAGCAGTAGGATTAAAAATACTATAGTTTATATCTCTATACCGATAGTCGTTGTTATACGTTCCTTGTCCAACATATAAAAAGATTTCCCCATAAGCAGATGTATTCCCATAATACGCATACGTAAACATATTAGTTGTTACAGCCTGAATAGCTAAATAGGGCAAATCATTATAATATCTATAAGCGATATAGGAATTGCTCGCTTCTGTACCTTTAAGACCAAAAAGTTGATTAAATCCCGGTGCATCAAATCCATAGTCAGTTTCAGAATTATACTGTGTAGAATTCTGCTGTGTTTGTGTTAATAATACGGGAATATTGGGTTTGGGATTGCCATTAGAATCAACAAATTTCAATCTAAATTGCCTCATAGGATAATAAAAAGCAGCATAGGTATTCCGATTAGTCCCATCCACGACAGATGTAACACTCCCATCTGGTTTTACAATGATGGTAGAATACTGACTCTTATCATTGGCATTGTAAATTTGTAAGTTCAGCATTTCTCCCTTGTAATTACCTACATTAGATATTTCTAAGCAAGCGCGATTATAATAAAGAGTAAATGATTTACCATTTTTAGGAATCTCTGTACCTTTGATTATTTCATTTCCAAACTTATAAGTAGTGTTAGCTGGATTAAATGATAGTTGGACGGTATCCTTAGCAATGTTTAATTGAGGTTGACTAGGATCTACAATAGTGCTTATACCACCTTGTCCCCATCTATAATACCCATTCGCTGGTACTGCTTCAACTTGACTCGTCCAAAAAAACAGCACCCCAATCATCATTATCATTGATAAAATAAAATAGATTCTTTTTTTCATAATTTTATCCTCTATCTTGACTAGTCTTCTTTTATCCAAATTGTATCAATTGATCTTTCACATTCATGAAGAAATAAATCATCATACTAAATGAACTAATTGGAATAAGTAACATCAACCAATTTAAGATCAACACACGATTTGAATACTTCAACTTTCTTTTTAATTTTAAAGATTGCATAAAGAAATAGAAAAATAATAGTAGTGATACTAACCCTATTACGCCCATCCCTGCAATCCAAATATATACAGAAGACACTCTCACCCCTCCTCACTATTTGCTTTTTGGGAACTCAAAAAAATCGCTGTTCCAATAATGACCACTAACCAACCCACTAGTAATAAAATCACTGGCTGCATCAATTCACCTGTTGACGGTAGTCTCCCGCCTGGTTTGGTCGTTGGTTTTATTACAGCCGGCTCTTTTTTGGAATCATCAGAAGATTGTTCTGTGTTGTCAGTACTCCCTTCTGTGAAACGGATTCCGACATCATTCTCCTTAGACTCCGCATAAGAAAAAACTGGTGCAATCAATGAAAATCCCAAAAAAGTAAGCAAACAAATTCCGAAAACGACAACTGTTTTACTTTTCACCCTATCATCTCATCTCATTTTTGTTTAGTTGATTTTTTTCTTTTATTCTTTTTCATTTGCGCCCATTTTTTGTTGCGTAAACTTAATGCAATTGAAAAACCAATCGTAACAATACCAAGAATAATCGTTACAATATATGCCCAATTTGGTAAAAACAACTTGTATAAAGTATCCTTGTTCATTTTTTTCGCTTGTTCAGCAGAAATTTCAAATTCTTTTTCCAAATCCCAAGATTTATGCTTACTTGTCGCTTCTACTTGAGCAGTGTATTTGCCGCTAGGAATTGATTCGATCCCCCAATCGACTGCATAATCAAACGCTGTATTGGGAGCCATCGCACCATTTTCTAACTCTTGTTTTTTTACAACTTTACCGTTCTTATTATCAATGATTTTTATTTTCATTTTTAAATCAGTGATCATTTTGGGTTCTGGGTTCTCAAAAGTTAGTAAAATCGCTTTTTGCGTACGAAATAATTCAGGTGTTGCTTTAGTTAAATTTAACGATTGCCCGTCATTATATACCTTTTCGGATTCAGAAAGACAAATACCGATCCTATAAGAATATTCTGATTTGACTTGACTGGTTTGTTTGGTCTCTTCTTGATCGATTCGCTTAAAATAAACGGTTCCTAATTTAATACCATCATAACTTTCTTGTGGCGTCTTAATGGTAATCGTCACTAACTTTTCTTCTCCATCTGAAATCTCAAATTCTGGAGCATCAACAGTTGCGATTTCTTCAATAGAATTAGTTAACGTTTTATTTTTTTCGATCTCTGGTATATAATTAATCGTGCCAGATTCACTTGTAATAGCATTTGAAACATAGGCTTTTACTTTCACTGGCTTAGGAGAAGTACCCGTAACTTTCACTTGTACTTTTTGCTCAACTCCTGGTTGTGTTTTCAGATAAAAATAAGACTTATCTTTATCTATTTGTGTACTTGGTTGTATTGCTTCTACGGTAAATCCTAGTGGATCAGTTGTAGAACTATCCTCTGCAAAGCTTGTTTGAGGTAGCATAAAACAAACTGCTCCAAACAATAATACGGTCAGAGTTAGAAAAAATTTTTTATTCATAACTAACATACCTTTCAATTTTTCCTAGCTAAAATTAAATAAATAGTTTAGATAAATTATCACAATAACTTTCACCCAACAATGAATGCATAACATATTTTTTCTTTTTTTAACGTTTAAACTTAATTTTATCCTTCAGGATTTGGTGTTGGATCTTCTGCTACATCATCACTTAAATCCCAAGAGATTGTACTAGTGAATGATTTATTCACTACATCTTTATGATCCATTACTCTAAGTTTCACATCACTAATTTGTGTCGCAACTACTAAAGCATCAGCTACATTTTGACTATTTGCATAGCTAAGTACTTTTGTTGCATCAGTAGCCCCAGCTACTAGAGAAACGTTTTGTCCCAAGCTATATAATTTAGCATAGTCAGGATTTGTAAAATCAGTTACATTCGTAGAATCAATTGCTGGAGTAGGTGTTTTCGCTTGATCAGATTTAGCAATGTCCATAGCGTATTGTTTTACTCCACCAGTGTTAAAAGATAATACTGCTTGGTCAAGTGTTTTGGGTACGTCAGCACCATCAGTAAACGCAGCTAATTTAGCATTGACAGTCCAGTTACCTTTTGTTTCACGGTCATCTGAAATTGCAAGATATTTTGCGCTAGTGTCTGCTTGCGCATATGTTTTTGCATAAGATGCTGATGCTGTATTAACTTCATTTGACCCAAAATTAAAATTACCTGGTACATAAGCAAAAGCTATGTTTCCTTCAAAAGGACCTTCCCAAGGTTTGTTTTTATCATAGAAACTAATCCCAGTTTTAGTTTCTTGATGTGTTGCTGTTGCTTCTTCAGCATGCGCTTGAGTTCCTCCCACAAATAATAAAGAACCTAACGCAACCGTTGCTGTAAACATTTTTTTATTCATAATTTCCTCCATTTATGTGCTGCTAGGCATTATAGGCGAAAGTTATTGTGATAATTTATCTAATCCTTTACAAAATTAGCTGTTGAGGCAGGGACAAAAGTAACTTTTTACTTTTGTCTCACCCACGTTGTTTCAATTTTTTGAAAAATTTAATTTTAAATATTCGATTTTGTTATCTTTTTTATATTTTATTTTTTCGATATCAAATAAATCGAAATAGCCTTCTAAATCTTTCTTTATTGGGTAGAAAACTTTTTTATCAATATCACTCATCTTATAGCTTTTTGGAATGTCTAATAATTTTTTAAAACTTTCCATGCTGATAGTGAATTTTTTTGAGTTCTCCATTTCCTTTGTCAATAAATACGTAGTTTTAGCATAGCTTGATGGAATATTCAAAAAGAACTGTAAATCAGCTTGATCAAAGTCATTACTAATCTGTCTCAAATCATCCAATATCTCTGGATTTACAAAGAAAGTGACACTTTCTCCTTTTTCGTCCACTTCATACATCGTAAATAAAATATAATATTTAGATACCGAATTCTTCTCTTTCAAATAAGTGATTTGCATTATTTTTTTCAAATAATCATCAAGTTCTATTGAGATATTTTTTAATTTTGTATATTTTTTTAATTCATCAAAACAAAAAGTTACTGTATTAGTTTTTTCATTTTTAACTTTAAAACAAATCAAAAAAATTAAATTCATCTCCTTCACACTAAATCTTCGTACGTCGATATTGCCCACACTCTTATCAGAATTGAAAATTAATTCGCTCAATTTAAACACTCCTGCTTACTTTTTAGTTTAATCATAATAAAAATGAATTACAAGTCCTTTAATAGAATTCATAAAGACCTCTTCCCCTCCTCTACTCAAAACATCTAATTTATTAATAAATAAAATTAACGATATAAATACGACCTTCTTATTTAGTTAAGATGACCTTATATCAGATACAAATAATTCGATTTTTTACTATATATGAATCTTAAACTATTTTCATTTGTGTTTTTTTTAGATTCTGTCTATTTTCACGACATTTTTTTAAGTTTTTTATTTGATTAAAAGTAATTTATTACTAATCGATAACCTCGAGAACGAATATTCTTTATCTCAACAAATTTATTTTTTTTCAATTTTTTTCTTATATGGAAAATTATATTAGAAACGCGAAGTCTAGCATCTTCATCCTCTGGACCATCAATTTCTTCACTCAAACTTTCATACGAAACAACACTATCACCGCTATCTAATAATTTAGCAAATAATAGGTACTCTATATTGGTCAATTCAATCTCTTCATCATAAATCATCAATGATCTGCTACGTATATCTAAAAATATTTTTTCGTCAGATGTGTTTTTTATCATTCCTGTAATTTCTTCATTTACTTGAGTTTTATCAATCCAAGAAAGAAAATTTTTAATCGAAAAAGCCAATACTTCAATATCTGATTGCTCTGAAAGAATAATGTTCGCTTCCAATGTCATCAATATCAGTTCTTCTTCTTGAGAAAGTTTTCGTTCTGAAAAAACCCAAACAACTGATTTTTCATAACTTTTTACTTTTAGCAATGAAACAATCAAGCTTTTAAAATCAGTTTCCATTTTATTCACTACAATATAGCCGAAATGCGCCTCATCATCACTACTACTTTCCTGTTCACATTGAAAAACAATGTTATTCAATTCTTTAGACGAAAGGCTAGTCAAGAATTGTTCATCTCCATTTATGATGCCCATAGTTTCCATATAATTTATTCTCCTTAACGTTTCTATGAAGTAAAAAATAATATTAGCTAACGCTAATAGATATCTCGATTTTTCAGTTTACTCATAAAAAAATAAAATACAAGTCCTTGTTAAAAAATTTCTATAACCTCTTTAGTCACCCGCAAGAAACGTTGTCATTACTGTATAAAATAAACTTAAAAACAATTGGCCCTTCACTTTGAAACTCAAGACCTTTTTGTGAAAAATCATTATTAATGAAAATAATACTAAAATATATTTTAAATATACTCACTATAAAGAACGTATTTAGTTTTAAAAAAATAAGCAACAAATCATTGAAATGAAAAAAAAACGAAATTTTTTTCGCTCACTATTGAACGGTTTCTATTTGTTTTTTTCATTTTATTATGATTGTCGTTTATTTTAGTTATATAAAAAATATTCCTTTGCTATAATTCTATCGAAAGTAAGCTTGATTTCTAATAATTAAAGCAAGATATAAAGGTAATTTGTATAAAAAAACGACAAATCACAAAAAATTGAAAAGTTAACGTTAGAAATCATTCAATAGCGAATGGAAATCTAGCGTGTTTCTTATCATTTTTTGTGATTTGCCGCTTATTGCGAAAAGCAAAGCAATTCGATGGTGCATCGTTATTACTTAGTTCTCAGAGTTAAAGCTATCTGTCTTAATCTTTTCCGTTGTAACTTGTATTCAAGTAATAATTACAATCCCATATTTGATAATGTATTTACTACTCCCATCAATTCATCATGACGCTTAATTTGTTTATCTACAGGGCCATCTACTTCTACAACATCGATTCGAACGATAAACTTACGGGTTAATTGGACATAAGTATCTTCATTCACGCGAATATTCAATGCATCTTCTGAAATGGTTTCACACGCATCTTTCCACGCTTCAAATGGTGCATGTTCTGATAAAATTTGTCTTTTCACTATCGCTTTACCACTTACTTCGTGGAATGTAACATCATAAAATTTGGACATTCTTTCTCACCTCTTTATATTCTTCTCTTTCATTATATCCTTAATGGAGCAAACCACAAACAATTTTCCCCTATTCAATATTTTGAATTTGTTCTCTTATTTTTTCCAAGATTGTTTTGAGCTGCACGACAATCGTTTTTATTTCGATGGCACTCGATTTAGAGCCAATTGTATTGACTTCTCGATTGATTTCTTGAATCAAAAAATCTAGTTCTCTTCCAGCTGGCCCTTCTTTTAAAAGTAGTTCATTTAGTTTTTCAAGATGAATCCCTAGACGATCCAACTCTTCATGAATATCCGCCTTTTCTAATAAAATAACCATTTCAGTAAGTAAACGTGCTTCTTCTACTTGCGCACCAAGCCACGCAGTTAATTTTGCTTCAAATTTTTCTCGAAATTCTTTTTCGTAGAATTCTGTAAATCGTCCCAAATTCTCTACTAAGTCACTCACTTCTTGACTATATTCCAGTAGCACTTGCTGAATTTTTTGGCCTTCTTGTAGACGACTTTGATTAATTTTGGCTACTGCCTGTTCCACTGTTTCTAAAATCAACGAACTAAATGACTCGTCTACCTCTTGTGATTCAACAATTTCCACATAGTCAGGATTAGTGAGCAGTTGATTGATTGTTTGGGTTGCATCAAAACGCTTTGAATCATAAGTCGTCTCTACTTGCTCTTGAATCTCGTCTATTAATTGATGGATAAGCGGCCAATGAACCAGTACATTTTTATTTCCTGCACCAAATTCTTTGATTGTAATATAGCCTTCTACCCGCCCTCTGTACAGAGCGTCCTTAATCACTTGACGAATGGCCATTTCATGAGGATTTACCTCTTTAGGCATTCGTAAATTAATATCCAAAAATCGTTGATTGACACTTTTGAGTTCTACGTCTACATGATAACGATCATTTTGTTCCGTAGCCTTACCGAAACCTGTCATACTTTTCATCTAATCCCGCTCCTTGCTTTTTATTTACATTGTTTTTATCGTTTTTGATAGTATTTCAAATTCTTCATTGGTTAATGTAATGCCTTTACCCATTTTTTCATGGTTTGGCGCCCAATCTCTTACATCAAATTTCGGTGGTCGCCCATTCCAGCTCACTAGATTAAATTCTTTGCGCCAGCCTTTTGGGTTTTCAGATAAAACAGCAATTTCTTCTACGATTTCATAAGAAAATTCTTGTACCATTATTCATTCGCTCCTTGTTGTATAAATTCGTTCATTAAAACGTGTAATGTTTGGACGGGTAGTTTATCCATCAAAAATAAGATACGCTGTTTTTTTTCGATTTCATTTATCTTTAGTAAATTAGCGATCCCTTGAATTTGTTGTTTCTCGGAAAGTAAAAAATAATCTTCGTAATAGAGTTTTAACCACTCTTGAACGGAAACCAGCCCCGTCGATGTAACAACAGTTGGCTCTTCTACTTTCGAATTTCTGATTTTTTCGCTTAATTCATTCAGGGAATACAATGTTGTTGCAGAAATATCAGCATTTTTGGCTAAAAGCTCTAAAAGAACTTGGGCAATGATTTCTGGATAAACTTTATTTTTATAGATTTTCTGTAACTTTTTACAAATTTTCTGACTGTGAGAAAATGAATTTAACTGTGTGATTGCATATCGTTCCACCAAAAAGGCGTGAAACTCTTTTTGAAACGTAAAAATTTCAGCATCCGTAGTATCGATTGTGTACCAAAAACCACGATAACAACCAAAAGCTTTCATCGTTTCCATATAGCCAAGTTGCATATTTTGTGTCGAACGCAATCCATCAAACAATAAGATTGACCCCATTGACCAAGGTGTTTGCAACGTCACAGTGGTAATCGTTTCGGGAATTTTTATGCCTTTAGTAATTCCTGGTCCTTTAACATCAATCACTATACATTCCGTAGCACCATGAGCTAAGGCTACATCTACAGGCACATTATTTCGATACCCACCATCAACATAATATTGCTCTTTGATTTTAGTGGCTGCCATCGCGGGGAAAAATGATGCGGATGCCAATAGCCAACTGCTCCATTCCTTACTTTCACACTCATCAAAAGTCACCACAACTTCTTCTAATTGAGGCAAAGCGGTCGTCACCACGTATAATTCCTGCTTATTTTGACGCATTTTTACTTCTGAAAAAGTTTCTTTAATCAATTTTTGTAACGGTTGGGTCGAGATGCCATTCGATTGAAGGGCTTGCCGTGCAAAAGCACCGACTTGTCCCACCATCCCAATAAACGTTTTTTCAGCTTCTTCTACAGTGGAGAAAGCTAATATCTGGCTAGTTTCAATTTTTTCCCACATTTTTTTGGCCGCTTCAAGATCTCCTTGTAAAATCAAGGCACCATTTAATGCACCAACAGAAGTCCCTATAATCAGTGGATAGTCAATTGCTAGTTCTTGCAAAGCTTGCCATACCCCGATTTGATAAGCTCCACGAGCGCCACCACCACCCAATACTAAAGCAGTGTTGTAAGAAAGTTTTTTTTGTAACGTTTTAGGCGCCTCACATAGATAGCCAAACTTGATAAACTGTTCTTCTATAGGAAGAGATAGCGTTGTTTGAAAACGGAAAAACACATATTTTTTGAAAAGAGCTTTATAAATTTTTTCAATTTCACCTATAATCTGCTTCAGATGAAGATTTGCCTCTCTTTTCAACAGTAGATTCACAATCGTCTCTTGATGAATCACCAAAAACACAGCTGGTGCTTTATCATGATACAGCACAAAACCTTGCCCTTTACCTTGCGCAACACTTTGCATAAACTGCTCACGAGCTTCTGAATGTGTCGTATAGAACGGAAAAGGCAAATAACTTTCCTCAATATCTGGCAAAAATCGCTTATACTCCGAAAAATAAAGCTGCTCATGATCCATTTTCAACACTCCCTCACTATTGATTATACCAAAAACAACTTGAAGATGGGTCTAAGATAGATGGACCAAAAGTAAAAAAAATAAAGATGATCTTCAGTTTTTACTGAGTATCACCTTTTTTGTTTTCTATGTTTTTTCTTCACGATAGTAATGCGGTTACTTCTCTCTTGATTTTTTCTTCATTGTTTTTGAATCACTTTTCTTTGCAGTCGGTTTACGTTTTCGATTTTTCTTTTGAGTTTTTTTAGCTTCTATCTCTTGTTTTTTCTTCTTTTTATATAGAAACCAAGCAATTATTCCTACAATTAAAATAGCTAACATTGAGCCAACAACGATGTACATCCACATTGGAAATCCTTTCGGTTCATTTCTATCTACAGTTAGATTATTGATTTCTTTTGCTTGTTTGGCTGTAATCGTAAATTTTTCATCAAATTTCCATTCATTTTCTTTCGCATCAGTCACTGTTAAATGTAATTCATACTCACCTGCTTCTAATCGACGATTATCCCAATCAATCGCAAAATCATAAAGAGAATTCGGAGCTATTTGCATTCCACTATCATATGTAACTTTCCTAATACTTTCGTCATTTTTTTTATTGACTACATCGACATCATATTTTAAATGACCATAAGCTTCCATTGTTGGATTTCTAAGCTTCGCAACAACACTCGTTTTTCCAAACGAAACGGCTGGTTCTACACTGACCAATTCGAGTTCGCGCTTGATTGGAGTATCTGTTTCAGTCAAATTCAATCCTAAAATATAACCAACTTTATTTTGAATCCCGCTTTGCTCTTCATCTTCATTTTTTTTCATCACTTTGATCCCAGCCATAATCTGTCCATCAAATGATTCTGCTGGCATTTTGATTGTGATTGGATACTTGACAGCAACCCCTGCATCCACTGTAACTCCTTTTTCATACGTGACAATATCTTTGATTTGATAAGGTAAACTTTGATCTAAAATTGAATCTTCATCTGTATAATCAATGAAACCTTGAGCATTTGTATACGCTTGATTAATTGAAATTTCATACGTATTTTTTTCATCTGAAGTATTATTAATCATTACTTCAATTTTTTGTTCTTGGCCTGGAGTCATCCGTAAATCAAAGTACGTTTTCTCTTTGTCTACTTGATTTTCAGGAATAATCGCTTGAATATCATACCCCACATTCCCTTCATCACCTGCTGCATTAGCAACTAATGTCGAATGAAGAGTAACTAAAAAAATAAGCAATAAACTACCAAATCGTTTCCATTTGTTTTTATACATAAAAATGACTCCTTTTTCATAAAAAAGAGCTACGCTATTAAAAATCAACGTAACTCTTCGTTGAGTTTACTCAAAATTTTGAGAAATCAATACGTAATTCCAATCTGCAAAACACTTATAGCACATACTAAAACTGTTTAATTTTTAACAAAATAGTATTTTTCGTTACTATAAAAAAATAATTATTTTACATCTATGCTGTTGTATAGAGAATACGTAACAGTTCCTTTTAATTCATCATTGGCTTTTAATTCATTGTTTACATCTTGGAAGCCAATTGAAAGAGTTTTTACCTCTGTTGTAATATTACCTGTGTTGTTTGCTTCTGTTTTATCCGCAGCAGCTTTCGCTACGATTCCTGTTGCACCTGTTGCTGCAATTTCGTTCCCGCCCACGACAAATGAATCAACGGTAAACTCTTTATCATCACCAACTCTAGTAATTTTGTTATCAGTAACCGTTGCTTTTACTGACCAATTACGATCTGTACGGTCATTGAACACTACGATATTTTCAGCGGTTGTTCCATCAATCGTATAATCTTTGTTTTTGATGTATGAAGTAAAATCAAATGTAGCAGGAACACTTTCAAGTGTTAAGTGTTGTTGTGTTGGATCTGTTGGATCTAATGGATCTTTACCTGAGCCATCTTCTGCATCCTTGATCGTAATTGTTGTGTCTGTTGATTTCTTTGGACTTTCTTGGTTTTGAATTAAATCTGCGTGCGCTTGTGAAGAAGCTCCCAATACTCCTGCACATACTACTGCAATTGCTAATACTGTTGTTTTTTTCATCTCTTTTTCCTCCAATATGGTTATTTTTATATTATCCGCTTAGTTAAACATAACTTTGCAGGAATATCGTTAATTAAGGTATTACAGGTAAATCGATTAATGTTATCGTTTGAATCGCCTGATACTTTCCAGCGATTCGATTACTAGGAATCATAAGATAAATATCTTCTTTTTGAATCCGATATTCGTAGATTTCTGCATTCACAGGAGCAACTTGCAATAATAGTTGTGACTGATCCGCTTGCAAAGCAATTACTTGAGCATCGTATTTATCAGGATTTACTGTTTGATTATCTGCTAACAATGTCCCGGATCCTAGTGTAAGTCGAACGTCATTTCCTAATTTTTGATCAGCTTTTCCCTCTGTAAACATAGCGAGTTCGTACTGAAGTCCCCAACTATTTGCTTTACTCTCACGTCTGTCAGCCACTTTAACTGAAAGATCGCCCGTCGCTTGCAGTTGTTGCTCTACACCCGTTAACTCATAACTACCAAAAGTCGGTGCTTGAACAGTAGACAATCGTAACGGACTTTCAACTAGCTCAATTTGAATCGGTGTATTTTCAGTACCATTCACTACAGGACTTGCATTTGCTACAACCGGAAGTAAGTTAGCAAGTACAATCATCAGAGAAAAGCTGATTTTTAATAACTGCTTCATCTTGCTTTCCTCCTTTTTCCAAAAAACCAAACTAAGACCAATAAACCCAGCAGTAAGACTCCACTAAATGTTGTCCAAAAAACGTTCATTTCACCTGTACTTGGAAATATTCCACCGCTTGGTTTTGTATTTGTCACTTGTTGACCATTGACTGATGAACCACTGTCTGTCGTTCCAGGATTTTTGGTTCCTTTTTCAAGCAACGTCACCGTGATCGTTTGTTGATCAAAATCAACTTCATTTTCTGCTGCGTTCACTCGCTCACCTAAAAAAAAGGTAAGAGAGATGGCAAAGACCAAACCAAGAAAACAGCTATTTACTAACCATGTATTTTTCAATTTTCTCTTCTCCTTTTTACTCTGGTTGAGCAGTATCATAAAGCGCCCAATTTATACTGACCAAATCACTATAATCACCAACTTTTAAATAGTCTGGACTTTCCAATACAACACCTTTTGTTTCATCCCATGTTTTTGTATAACTATAGCCAGATTTAGTGGATGTTTCATTTGATAAAACTTTGATTTGAGTGTCTAACGGCAATGGATCCGATTGGTCATCTTCTTTCCAAACTAACTTAAATGGAATTTCTTCGCCATCAACTTTAACGGCCTTCGCACTAACGCACCAAACTTTTTGCTCTTCTGGTATATTTCGGCTATCGACAATACTTAACGCTAACAGATTATTTTTGTCTCTATCCATGATCCCTTTACTATCACGAGACGTTCGGTCTGTCCAAGTCAACTGCTTTGGAATCGAAGTGATTTGTAATGATCCTGTTATAGTTACATTTAAATTCATTTCATCTAATGGATTTCCCACAGGATTATCATTACTATCTATGACATAAATTCCTACTCGAAAGCTATTTTCACCATAATCAAGCTTATCACTTGGAATACTGATCATATCCATAATAAATTGATCTGTTCTATCTGATGCGAATGTATTTTGTGCAAAAACTGTTTCTGAATCATTTTTCACGACTATTTTATATGTTTTATTGAGATAAGGTGTTTTCCAGTAGATAGGTGAATCTAACTTGTTCTTCATGTTCGCTTTATCAAGATTCACAATTTTGTCTTTTGAGCTTCCTGTTACCGTCCAAGCTAATGTTGCTTCATCGCCAACTGCCCAAACGGCGTAAAGAGTTACGCTATTTTTTTCTTCTGGTTGATTCCCAAATAACTCTCCAGGTTGATAAATCTTATCTGTATCACTTGGATTCTGAGATAAACTCCAACCAGAAAAGGTGTATCCTTCTTTATATAACTTATCTGCTTTGGGTAAAGTGATTGGCTCCGATATAAATTCACTATTAGCGGGTGGGGTTCCTACTCCCCCGTTTGCATCATAAGTTACAATATATTTATCAACCACTGTCACAGGAATCGACAATTCTTGAATCGTTCCAAATGTATTACTAGTTAGGAGTGCAGTGACCGTTGCAGCTCCTGGTATATCGTAAACATTATTGGGTGTTTTATAACTTACTGTTACATCATCCCAAGTATAAGATTCATTTCGTTCATCTACGAGAAGACTTTCAAAAGGAATATCACTCGTTTTAGTTCCGTTCACTATAGTTGGATTTTCCACCTTATCCGCATTAAGTTTAGGAACAACACCCATTTCAACTATTTGAGTCGCTGTTGAAATGCTAGCATCCTTACCACCGTTGACAGTTGGCGAAAGCGTGTAAATTAAATTAGCATCAATAGCTACTTCTAACTTTTTATCCCTATTTAGACGTTGTTCGATCACCTTTTGATTGTTAATAATTTCTGATTTTTGTTTAATTTCTAAAAGCGTGTCCGGATTTTTCTTTATAAAATCGGAAGTTAAAATAAGTCTAATTCTTGTACTTCCTGTTTGAGCAGTACTATTATCAACTGAAATAGTATAATTACTGGAATCTACCACTTTTCCATCTACGAACAATTCAAAGTCCTTTTCTTTGATATCCATAAGTCCTCTGTTTTCTTCAGAAATTATTAATCTAAAACTATCATCGTACGGATAATATGTGTCATAATCTTGCTTTGGCAAATATTGCGTCATCATAAAATTCGCTGTTTGACCATTATTTGTTGTCTCAGTTGAATTTGTAATATTTAACGGCGAATACGGAATTGCCATAAACATTTCAGCACTTGGTTCATAAACGGATAATACCGTATCTGTCTGATTATTAATTGTCGTAGCATTTAAATTAAATCTACTTTGACTATCTGTCTGACCATAAATTAAATAATCCGTATAAATAACAGGATTTGTTTTACTTTGGTTCGGCTGCATTTCCAAAACTAACTGATTATATTGATTATCATCCCAAATCAGACCCGTTTTAGTTACTCCCTTATCATTATCAAGAGTGGCGTACAGATGTTGATAACTCGGCGGTCGATCATAGCCAAAACTTCGGTTAGTTCTATCATTGACTTGCGAGACAGGAACTAAAAATTTCGTAGAACCTACTGGTGTTCCAGAATCTCCATAGACTAACTGCATTGTTGCTTTTAATGGTGGATTATAAAAAGTTTCATTCGTTCCTGCCCGTTTATAAATCAAACGAATTCCACCTGTACTAGAAATATTTACAGTAGCAGAAGCATTATGTTCATTTTTGAAAATAGCATCGACCATTTTACCATTATAAAAACCAACATTAGTCACTTTGATAAATCCTTGTGAAGGCAGAGTAAATTCAATACGATTAAGAATAAGAGAGGAAGAATCTAAATCACTTTTAGTATAGGTTTTGACCAAAATATTATTAGCGTTGTAGTATTGATATTCAGTGGACGAATTACTACGACTCACTATAATTGTATTGGGATCAATATCAATTGGATTCGTTCCATTTGATACAATCGATGATGATATACCACCTTTTCCAAATCCCCACATCGTATAAGCGTAAGCCGTAATATCTTTATAAAAAAGCAGCAAACATCCTAAAACTAAAGTCAAACCAACTATCGACCAATTTTTCTTTTTATTACTTTTCATTACAACTCTCCTTTCAAAACATAAATAAGGTTAGGAAAAAGATATGAAGCTCCGAGAATCAAATAGTTACGAAACATTATTGAATCCTTGTGTTCTTCGTGATTTATCGAAGTAAGAAGAAATTTCCGAAAATGATAAGAAATACAACAGTTTTTTCAATGTTGAATCATTCCCGTTTGGTATTTTCTAATTTGAATTAACCGAGTAAGCATTATGTACCTTTTTGGCTTATTTTCGAAGATGTTACTTTTTCCTATCTCATTTCACTTTCAACATATATCCGACAGAACGTATCGTTTTAATTTCAAATCGCCCATTTTCTTTCATTTTTTCTCTTAAGTGAAAAACAACATTAGCTACGCGGAAAAAACGATCTCCTTCAAAATCATCCCAAGTCGACTCTGATAACTCTGTATACGTAACAGTTGTATCAATCCGGTCGTAAAGTAATTTAAATAACCGATATTCAGTACGTGTCAGTTGCTGCACTTTACCATCAAGGCTAAAAGATTGATTATTCTCATTAAAAGTTGGTTTGATTAACTTTGAATTATTTTTGTTTTTCAAACGAGCAAACGTATTTTTTACGATATAAAATAACTTTCCAGTACCAGTTGGAGAGAAAACTACATCATTTGCTCCCAATTCAAATAATATATCTTCCTCACGATTTAACTTTTTCGATGAAAAAATCCAAACAAAAAGTTCAGATCTTGTTTTAGAAAAAAGAAGCCATTTTATCGTTTCTGTTAAGCCGTCAGTTTCAGTCAAATGGATAATCAATCCATCTAATTGTTCCATTTGCTTTTTATCATTTACTTGAATCACACTATTGTTCATTGATTCAAATTGACTCACAAATTCTTTAAATAAATCCTTTTCACTTGTAAATATTCCTAAATTCGACACAGCCGATCCCCTTCTTTTTTTCTTGAATGTAGGTAATCCGAGAAAACATTATTATTATAGGCTTTTTTAGCGCTTGAAACAGTGATTGACGGTTATCCAGACGGTTTATAGAACAAAAACAATATATATTTATGGAACACTAACGAATAATGGATAGGGATAGGTAACAGAAATCAATAAAATTTTTAAGTTTGTTAAATTGCTATTTACTTATTCATTTATTTCTAGAAAAAATAAGTAAATACCAGAAAAAAACTAAAAAATACATTATTACTCGTTGAGATACGATTACTATTGATTTTTGATGATATTCAAATTTACATTAAGAGTAAGAACTTATTCTTATTTTTTATAGAATTGTGAACATCTTAATCAGTTTTAGTTGTTTATACTATCTAATTCCAGTTTCAGAATTTCTAATGGATTGCAAATTCTAATTTTGACCATTTTGATGACGGCTATCAGAATAAATACATGTTGTTATTTAATATTTTTCAATCTTTTTGTCTTTTTTTAATATTTATAGAAAATTCTATAGCACTTAGCAAACAAAGAAAAATTTAATAAATTATCATTTTTTTTACAAAAATAAAAAAAATTGATAATTTATCAAAAGAAATAACATAGACATTGTAAAATGTATAGCTTATACTAAGTAAAGAATTAAAAAAATATATATTTTCTTCAGATAATCACATATTAAATTTCTCGGATTACCTACATCTAAGAAATTACAGACGTTTTTAAATTACAAAAAATGATACATTACAAATAATATGTATTAAAAATAAAAAAAGCATTGACTTGCTCTTATTCTATGCATTTTTAGCTAATTTCCTACTAAAAAAAGGCGATAATGACCTCCTAGACCTCTTTTCAGATCAACTAAACTAAAAATAGGCATTATGAATTAGTGTTCTTATTTTATTTAAATTTCATTTGTTTCTCGATAATGAAATTTATTGTTTTTCCTTACTCAAATTTACAAAAAATTTTAGTTTTTATACATATGAAGTTAAAAAAAGTATAAAACTGTCTATTCTTCTGCTAATTTCAGAAAAATTTGGTACAATATAATGAGCTGTTTTATAGAAGGTAAGAAAGGAACAATTGAATTTATTTGCTTCTACTACTGAACTTTTTGAAACGGCTAAAGTAGGAATTATATTTAGAGAAATTATCGGGATTCTGTTTATACTATATAAATAGAAAATAAGAATATAGAGGATCGTTTTATGAGGAAAAAAAATTACTTTGTTTTGTTCACTATTTTTGCACTGACACTTTCTATCGCTAGTAGTTTTTTGGCAGCAAAAACTGCTTATGCACAAGAAGATATTCTGACACTTACTCAAAATGCTGGATATGATACTGATGAAAGTTATCGTCCAAAAGCATCAATTGTGGCTGATGCTGAAACTGGACAAATTATTTGGGCTGAAAATCCTGATCTTATATGGGAACCAGCAAGCATTGCCAAGCTAATGACTATTTATTTAGTTTTCCAAGCTCTCGAAGAAGGACAATTTACATTAGATACAACAGTCAAAGCAACAGAAAGTGATGCTGCCATTTCTCAAATTTATGAATTGAGTAATTCAACTATCGTTGCGGGTGTTGACTATCCGATTCACGATTTAATCTCAATGACTGTAGTGGCATCTTCCAATGCTTCTACTATTATGTTAGCTAATTTTGTGACGAACAATGATGCAGCAAAATTTATTAATCAGATGAACGAACAAGCCAAAAATTTGGGTATGACCAATACTATTTTTTATAACCCTAGTGGAGCCCAAGCGAGTGCCTTTAACGGTTTGTATACACCTGTGGGAATCAATCCAGATGCAGACAACACCTCTACTGCTAAAGATTTAGCTATTTTAGGTTATCAACTATTAAAAACATATCCCGAAATTTTAAATTATACAAAAGATTATCAAGTAACTGTTATGGAAAACACTCCTTATGCAGAAGTTTTGACCAATTCTAATCAGTCAATCCCTGGTGGTCCTTATGGATACGAAGGAGCAGATGGCTTAAAAACAGGTTCAAGTCCTAATGGTGCCTTCAGTTATATGGCGACTGCTAAAAAAGGCGATACTCGTCTGATTGAAGTTATCTTAGGTGTTGGGGATTGGGATAATCAAGAAGGCGAAGCTCAACGGCATGCATTCGGTAATGCGTTATTCGATTATGGTTTTTCGACTTACGAATACAAGAAGCTACTTGATAAAGGAACCACAACAATCAATGAAAAAGAAATCACTTTAGATAGTGATCTTTACGGTTTAATACAGATTGGAGCTACGCCAAGTTATACTTTAGCAAACAATCAGATAAGCGTAGACAATGGCTTAGCTCACTTGTCGCCAACAATTCCTACACTTAGCGTTGGTTATCAACCCGTTAAAAAAACGATTATTTCAAAAATGGCTGACAAAAATTCGACTAGTGCGGATAAAACACAAACAAATAATTGGGTAGATTATCTATTCTGCGGAATTGCAGTTATAATTGGCAGTTTGTTTCTGATACTTGGTCGTTCATTAAAAACACATTTAATCGTCACTAAACGAAAAAGCAAATACCCTGCTCGAATCAAGGCCGTCACTTTAATTGGCTGGATTCTGTTACTTTCAGGAATTGGTTATACGATTTTTCTATTTGTAATGAAGTAAACAAACTTTTTCTACTTTATGATAAAACAACGTTTGGTCGAAAAAATACATTTTTTTTAAAACTAAATACTATCGAATAGTTGGTGGAATCAGAACTATCTCCTACAAAAACAAGCGATAACTAACGGAATTTGCATTTGAAAACTCCGTTAGTTATCGCTTGTTTCTTGCGTTTTATCCCTTCTGATCTACCTTCTTTTTTTTATATTCCAAATTTGCTCGGGAAAGTTTACAAAAATAAAGAAAAATAAAAATTAAAAATCAATTATCATTGCCTTAAGAGATACAAAAATAAAGAAAGGTAAGTGATTTTTGTGAACGAACTGACGAAAGAAAAAATCCAAGAAATGCAAACTCATTTTGAACGTTCGACAAAAAATGAAGTTGCGCAATGTGCTGTCGTAAATAATGGAATCTTTGCGGCTGCCGAAAATTTAAAAGCAATCGGAGATAACAATTTCAACTTTTCGATAGATATTGATTCTGAAATTGTCACGAACCAAAACAAAAGTGGTCGTTGCTGGATGTTTGCTTGCTTGAATGTTTTACGATTCCATATTGAACAGCAATATGATATCGAAAATTTTGAACTTTCTCAAAACTATACTTATTTTTGGGATAAATTAGAAAAAGCCAACTACTTCTATAGTAATATTTTAAAAACAGCAAGCTCTGATCTTTCTAGTAGAGAAGTCAAATATTTATTGAATTCTCCTCAACAAGATGGTGGCGATTGGAACTTAATTGTTTCATTGATTGAAAAATATGGTGTTGTTCCAAGTTATGAAATGAACGAAACCAATTGTAGCATCACTTCAGCCGATTTAAATACTATTTTAAATTCTAAACTAAGAAAAGACGCACTTGTTTTACGCAAATTAGTTGCAGAGCAAGCAGATGAAGCAACTATTGACCAACAAATCGCTCAAAACTTGCAAGAAGTGTACGAAGTTTTATCAATTACACTGGGCACACCTCCTCAAACCATCAACTTTAATTTCAGAACCAAAAAAGATGACTATGTAAATTACACAAATCTTACACCGCTTGATTTCCTTACGAACTATATTGACTTAAACCTAAAAGACTATGTTGGCGTAATCAACGTGCCAACTGAAGAAATGCCTTACAATCAGCTTTATGAAGTAGCGATGTCAGATAATATGGTTGGCGGTATTCCAAATAAATACTTAAATCTACCAATGGATGAATTGAAAAAATTAACAATCACGCAAATAAAATCAGGTGAGCCTGTTTGGTTCGGTTGCGATGTTTTAAAATGCTTCGACAGACAAAAAGGAATCATGTCAACCGAGCTTTATCATTTAGAAAAATTATTAGGAATCGATTTTATTGCTAATAAAGGTGATCGTTTTAATTACAGCGATAGCTTACCGACTCACGCAATGGTCTTTGGCGGAGTGAACTTAATTGATAATAAACCAACAAAATGGAAAGTTGAAAATAGTTGGGGCCGCAAAGTGGGAGATAAAGGCTTCTTCGTCATGGATGATCAATGGATGAACGACTATGTATTCGAAGTGGTTATCAGAAGAGATTTGCTCACAGAAGCACAACAAAAAGTCCTTGAACAAAAACCTATAGTCTTACCATTTTGGAATCCAATGAATCCAATCGCATAAAAAAGAAAGAAGGAAAATATATTATGTGTACAACAGTCTTAGTTGGAAAAAAAGCATCTCGAACAGGTTCAACCATTATTGCCAGAAATTGTGATACAGAAGCACCGATTCAACCCGTCAAATTTATTACAGTCAAGGAAAATAGTAAAACCACAGGAACCTATCATTCTAATTTAACGAAGTTTTCTGAAAAATATCCTTCGCAATCACTTCGTTATCAGATGGTTCCCTTTGTAGAAAAAGAAACATTGGGTATTTTTGGAGAAGCTGGAATCAATTCTTTAAATATTGCCATGAGCTCTACCGAAAGTATTTTTAGTAATACTTTTGTTTTGGCGATTGATCCGCTAACTGACCGCGGCTTAGGAGAAGATTCTCTTTTAAATATGGTGTTACCTTACATTACTTCTGCTAGAGAAGGTGTAGAGTATGTTGGGAAACTCATTGAAAAAAATGGCTCGCATGAAGGAAACGGCATCATTTTTAGCGATAAAGATGAAATTTGGTATATGGAGATTCCATGTGGGCATCATTGGGTTGCACAACGAATTCCTGATGACCATTGCGCCGTGATTGCGAATCAATCGATTATTGAAGAAGTTGATTTCGAAGATACAGAAAACTTTATGTATTCAGCTTCAATTAGAGAATTTGTTGATCAATATGAGTTGAATCCAGATCCAACCACGTTTAATTTCCGTCATATCTTTGGAACCAGCAATTTACAAGATCGAAAATACAATACATCACGTGTTTGGTATGGTCAAAAAGTATTCGGTCATGAAAATACTAGTCCTGTTGCAGACGATATGCCATTTACTTTTAAACCAAAACATAAACTAACGATCGAAGATGTCGGCTATGTTTTAAGTTCTCATTATGATGAAACACAATATGATCCATTTAATGAAAATGATCTTGTTTCTGCTCACGCTTTTAGACCCATTTCAATGAATCGTACAGCAGAATCACATATTCTAGAAATTCGAAACAATGTCGATCCCGAAATTGCTGGGTTGATTTGGCTAAACAGTAGTCCAACAGCCTTTAATCCGTATGTTCCATTCTACGCAAACAGTAACGATACGTCTTCATTATATAATGATACTTCTTTAGAATTTGATATTCATCAAGCCTATTGGTTATCAAGAACATTGGCTGTTTTAGTTGAAAGAGATTATGATAAATTAGCTTTTTCAAACTTTGGCTATTTAACAGTGGCTAAAACGTTAGCAAACCATCTTGTTCTAAAAACAGATGAAGCTTATCAACAAGAAAAACCGGCTGATGTTACAAGCTTTTTAACGGACTACAACGAAAAAAATGCACAAGAAATGTACGATTTAGCGATGAAACATGTTGGAGAATTGATGCAGCAAGGGTTATCTTTATCCAAACTAACTTTTGATATCACTAAAGATGTATAAAACTTATTAATCATTAGATTTGGAGGGAAAACAAATGGCTACACCATCACAACAAAGCACTACATCAAACGCAACACCTATTTCAAATAACTCCGCCCCTGATACTAATCAGGGCGGAGGCACTTTGAAAAAATTATCAAAAATCACTCTACCTACTTTTATCGGTTTGACTTTCGCATTAGTTGCAGGTCCTTATTATTCTACTTTGACCGCAACTGGTTGGAACATGTTTATTTATATGGCTATAGCCGCTATCGGTTTTGCTTTGCCAATTGCACTTATTTCAGGAGAATTCGGCACAACATTCCCAGGTCGTGGGGGTCCAGAATTATGGGTCAAAAATACCTTGGGTCCTAAATGGGGCTTTGTTACTTCGTGGCTGATTTGGGCTGCTATGTTCCCATCAATGGTTGTTGTCGGAACTGGTTTTGCTCCAATGGTCGCATTGTTATTGAACAAACCTGACTTGATTGAGAATCAGTTGTATACATTAATCGTTATTCTACTATTAGTTTGGACCATGACCTTGTTAAATTTAAAATTTGATATGGCAAAAATCAATGGAAAATTCGGTATTTGGCTAGGTTTATACATCCCAGTTGTATTACTTTTTTCATTAGGTGCATTTACTTTTTATAAATTTGGTTTCATCGCTAACAGCACTTTAGGTCATTTTGAATTTTCAAGTTTATTCCCTAAATCTTTCACTAGTGGGACTGGAATGTATTTTAGTGGGATTATCTTTATCTTTTTAGGAATCGAAATGTCTTCTGTATTTATCACTAGATTGAAAAATCCTTCTCAACAATATTCTAAAGGAATCATTTTATCCTTAGTTTTACTAGCTGTTTTTTCAATCGTTAATTCATTTTTAGTTGCTAACGTGATCCCTGCTGGAAAAATCCAATTAAACAATGGGGCACAACCATTACAATTATTTGCTCACTACCTTGGCTTACCTTATTTCGTGGTCCAAATTTTCTGTTTACTATCTATCGTAAGTGTCTTGACGAACATGTCAACTTGGTTTGTTAGTGCTTCTAAGACAGTCACTCAAAGTGCATTGAATGGTGATTTCCCTCCTAAACTTAAGTTTTGGAAAACAAATAAGTTTAATGCATGTCCAAGTCTTTTGTTTGTTCAAGCAATCGCCATTTCGGCTTTAGCAGCTGCTTATGTCGTGATTCCTGGTATCAACAAAGTATTTATCATTATTACCAATAGCGGTACCGTTCTATATTGTATTGCTTATTCATTAATGGCCATCGGCTTTTTAGCTATGAGAAGAAAACAACCAAATGAAGTTCATCCATTCAGAGTTGGAAAATCAGGCAATGGTTTAGCATACTTCTTTGCAGTTTTACTATTAGTTACAATCGCTGCTGCTTTGCTATTGACGTTTTTAAATAATTCTTTATTGAATCTAGTATTTGTTATTGTCCTAACGGTCATTTTCTTTTCTATTCCACTTTTCATTTATAAACACAGAAAAGCAAGCTGGGCTACAACGGTTCAATCCTTAACCAATACACCAAATAAAACAAATAAATAAGATGCTTACTCTTCCCCAAGATAAGTTTTAAACATATTTTTTCAATGGCAAATAAATACACCTCTATTCGCAAAAACGATTTCTCATTTTTGTGAATAGAGGCTTCTTTTTACATAAAAATAAACTGGTGAATGTCTAAAAACTATTGAGGAATTCGAATTTTTTTGGAAGTTTAACTAGAAATCAAGAAAGAGATTGGAGCAAACAGCCATGGTGGCTATTGCTTTCAACTACTCCCTAGCCATCATTAATAATTGGCGTGATAACTAGTTTATTTTTTTAGCAGGATAAAATTAGCTTTTGATTTTCAACTGCTTCTAACTAATACGATCTGCTTCTCTAATCGTATCGATTAACTCTGAAGTTTCATATTCGTCCATAGTTTCACGACTAACGAAAATTTTTCTATCTAAAATCTCCATAGCTTCTTGTCTTTTTTCCCACAGTGAATCGGTATATGTATCTAAAGTCAACTTGATAGAATGGTGTCCCATCAACTTACTTAAAGAAGCAATATCTACACCTAATTCAACACAGCGCGTGGCAAAAGTATGTCGCAATACATGAAAGTGAATATCATCGACTCCGGCTTGTCGCAAACATTTTTTAAAACGATAAGTTACTGTTCGCGGTTCTGCATGATGATTTTTGACCGAAATCACAAAATCTGATGTAGAGAGTAATTTTTTTTCTTGTAAATATTTACATAAATGCGGTGCTAAAGGTATGGAACGAATAGAGTTTTTGGTTTTCGGTGAGCCAAAAAAGATTTTCGTTTTGCCTCTTTCATGTTGTTCTGGCAAGCGTTGAAGAGATCGTTGTACATAAATAATCCCTTGATTAAAATCAATATCGCTCCACTTTAAGCCGCAAATTTCACCAATTCGCATCCCTGTTGCTAAGGCCAAAACAACAGCAGAGCATTGCTTCTCTTGAAAAGCATAGTGTTCCAAACGATGCTGTTCGTCTAATGTTAACGCATAAACAGCCTTAGGTTTCTTTTTCGTTAATAAAATATTTTTCGTGGGATTATCTGGTAAAAACCCTTTTTTAACTGCAAAGCCAAAACTATTTTTTAAAATTTGCAAAATGTTTTTTGTCATGTTTTCAGAAAGTTCTTGATTCATAATATGACGCACAAACTTATTGATATCTTCATGCGTCACAAGGTGTAATGCTTTGTTTTCAAAATAGGGTCGAATATGATTTTTAGTTTTCATTTCATAACTAACCCAAGTAGAATGCTTTACCTTGTCTTTAATGTAAAAATAAAGCCACTCATCAAACCACTCTGAAACAGTTCCCAAGAAAAGGGTATCTTGTTGCTTCTCATATCTCATTTTCTGTTTCATTAGTTCTTGCTGAACAGAAACATATTTACGTCCATAGACATAGCCATAAATTATTTTTCCGTCCTTTGTTCGCGTTTTTTTATAGCGACCTTCCCAACGGCCGTCTTTTCTTTTATAAATATTTTCGCCTTTTTTGGGCATAAAGCATACGCTCCTCACCGACTATTTTGTCGTGTTTATTTGATAAAACTATGAGTCTGTTCCGTTAAAATAACAGACATAAAGATTATTTTTATAGTTCAAACGTAAATTATTTCAAAATCCATACTTCATTTTATCAAAAAATTCTTTCTTTATCAAAAAAGTTGAGAGATAAAATGACAGATAAGGATAGACATTACTAACTTAGTAGCTTAGTATTATAATTGAGGAAAAAGTGTTCAAAACAGCATTCCATCGTAAAAAAAGTTAACAAGATAAAAATAGCCCGCTAACTTAACAAAATAGCGCCCGTTTATAATTATAACTACGAATTCAAACAGCAGATTTTTTCTGTTGTTTTTTGCTTCATTTTATTCATATTGTGCAAATAAAAAACAAATAAATATGGAAAAATAGCTATTTTATTGTATATCTAAAACCAGATTTTGGGAGAATTTTTATTTTGTTATTTGTTAGTATAGCAGAAATTTTTATTTTTTAGACTATTAAGGCTTGCGAAAATAAACCATGATCGACGAAGCGACTGGTTTGGGCGTTTTTATCTAACGGATAGTTTAGAGTATTTGATGCTTTTAATTACATTAGTCCATAAAAAATAAAGCTATCTAGTCTTTCTATTCTTTAGTAAGCAACGCTCAGAAGGAATGCATATGGTCTTTTATATGTACTTATATTTGATTACACTATGACACTTTATAAAAATTATAAAGGAAGAGACAAATTAAAAGCTAATTATGTCCCGACCTCAACCCAAGATTTTATACTTCTACTTTAAACTTTTACCATTCACACCTTACTAATTGATTGCAACTAATTGTCAAGAGAACTAAATCGTTCTTTTATTACATTGAATCTTTAAATACTGCTGCATTTTTTACAAAATAATCCACGCCAGAGTAAATAGTAAAAATCAAACAGGCATAGAGCATAATCTGATCTAGCGGAATAGAAATAGCTGAAAAAGGGATATTATTAATCAGCAATAAAATGATTGCTACCATTTGAGTTGCTGTCTTTACTTTCCCTGGCCATGCTGCCGCCATTACTTCGCCACCTTCAACTAAAAGCAAACGCAAGCCTGTAACCGCTAATTCGCGACAAACAATAATCGCTACAACCCAAGCTGGAGCTTTCCCTTGACCAACTAAAATAATAAAAGCAGTCATTACAAGCATTTTATCAGCCAATGGATCAGCAAATTTGCCAAAATTAGTCACTAAGCCTCGTGCGCGAGCAATCTTTCCATCTAACCAATCGGTAACACTAGCTAAAGCAAATATGATTGCACCAACTAACTGTGTCACAGCTAAAGAGGTTCCTGCTATAGTTATCGTCCCCCAATCCATAGGTACACTAACAACAAGAATAAAAATCGGAATCATAAAAATTCTAAGGACTGTTAATTTATTCGGTAAATTCAATGACTATTACTCCTCTCTTCCTTTTACATTGTACGTTATCTTTCAAAACGTGTCACGAAAAATAAATTAACCTGCTCAAATCTTAGTTAAAAATAAAAAAATGAGAGCAGAATTCGGTTTGGACAGAATCGCTTAGCTCCAATCAAGTAGAGTTGATATTCCCTTTATCTGCTTGATTCTCTGGGCTAAATGTTTCTGTTCAAACCTCCTTATCCTCTAAAAACTAACGTACTATTTTGGGAGTTGTGATATTTGGAAACTTTGTTAAATTACGATGAATCAAGAAAACTAGTGGCCTCAGAAGCATCCTATCGACCTGATTTTCAAGATTCAATACATTTCAATCATTTATCTCACGATTATTCCCTTGTTTGTGTTCACGCTATTGTGCTGGTTCCTGTGACACTTCTGGTTGTGATGTTTGCGTTTGATTTGCATAGGCAATCGCTAAATCAATCCTTCTAAAGCCAATACCAGTGTTATTTGGATTAAAAGCAACAAGTTGATCATCTAGTTTAAATTCTATATTTTCTGAAGCCCCAAACGTAACTATTATTTGAGTTGTTCCCTCTGGGATGTCTACTGTTTTCGGCTGCCCTGGCTGAATCGTTTCTTGGAAGAAATAGCCATTATCAGCATTCGTTGCTGTCGGAATATAAATCCCTACCCAACAAGCGGCAGGTGTTGCCGTAAATGTTGCTTTAGCAGGAGACGAAACATTGACTGCATTCATCTCAACAGCACCATTTAACTCACTTACATACGTCACTTCTGCTTTAGGTTTTGGTTCACTTGAAGAACTTGATTGCGATGTCGACGTTTCCGAACTACTTGATGTAGAAGTCTCACTAGACTCAGACGTTGAGGTGGAAACTCTACTAATCTCAGAGGCAGGTGTTTCAATAATTGGGTTATCTTGACGATTTTGCCAAGAGATATAAAGAACAACTATTAAGATTGCCATCCCAATCAATGAAAAAACAATCGCTGGTAAATTCTTAATCCATGCACTACCCTCTTCTTCATCATACATTTGCGTCCGAGAAGCATCTAACGTTTCAAATTGAACAGCTTCTTCAATTGGTTTTTTTCTATCTTTTCCATCAAAAATATCTACTAAATCATTTCCATCTAGTCCAACCGCATTCGCATATTGCCGAATAAAGGCACGGACATAAAAAGTCCCTGGCATGGCATCAAAATCATTTTCTTCAATTGCCATCAGGTAACGTTTTTGTATTTTAGTAATTTGCTGCAGTTCATCTAGTGTAATATTTTGCTGCAGACGTGCTTCTCTTAACTTTTCTCCTATATTCACGCTGGCCACCCGTCCATCTTCTCCAGTCTTTCAAATTTATTTATCACTATGAGTCATTTATATTCAGAGAGTAAAAAAATCACAGCCGCTAGTTTTCTTAGCTGTGTCACTCTATTGGTTCTTGATTCGCACAATGCATTTGTTTACGTTGGATTCATTCTTATTGACCAATAATCTTTTCAACTTACTTGATTTTCATTCCAACTATTTTGTACTTATTTGATTTAAGGATACCACAAAAAAACTTATTAAGGAGAACTAATTTGAAAGTTTTTAGCCAATTTTTCGCAGTTTTAGTTTTTAATAAAAATAATGAAATTGAATTATTTCAAACTCATTTAAAAAAGTGCTTGAAACAAAAATAGTTGTTCCCTAGAAAGTTGCTTTTATACCACTATTTATTCAGGTTTCGTTAGGGAATCAACCTATTTTGGGAGACTCTTTCTCTGAACAAAATCCAGTCAATTTATCTTCTGTTTAGACTTTCCTATTTTTATTAAGAAAGTCTAAACAATTGCTCTAAACTAATCCAAATGATTCATTTTTAGCCTTATTTTTTAGGATACATATAAAAACGGCTTAATGCTTCTTTGCGAATGAATGCGCGACCCACTTGTTGAATATCAGCCAATTCAATCGTTTCAATCACTTGGATCATATCAAAAAGAGTTACCTCTCCATACAATGATTGAGAAAAACGGTTGGCAATATGTTCTAAAGAATTCAATGATTGCAAGTATTTTCCAATCATTTTTTTCTTCAATAAGTGTAAGTTTTCTTTAGTCAGTTCGTTACTATCTTCAAAGGTTAATAAGATTTTTTCTAATTCTTCAGCTAGTAATTCTGGTTGATCACTATCGCCACCAAAATCTGCAAAATGAAAACTACGATCCAAGCTGAATTCATAACTAAAACTATCATCTAATAATCCTTCATCATACAAACGCAAATAGTTTTGAGAAGTATTACCGAGCAACAATTGTAATAATAAATTAACGGTCGTTTTATATTTTAAAAGTTCAAATCCATCTGTCGGTACATCATCTAATCCCTTTAGACCAACAATTACTTTGGGACGAGAGACAGCCATTTCCATCGTACGTTCACGTATAATATCGGCTGCTGTTTCTTTAGGAAAATGACGGACGATTGGTGTTGCTTGAGCAAACGTCTTTTTCGCTTGATTTTCTCGAATAAACGCCATCATTTTTTCTGGTTCCATTTTCCCGACGACAAATAAAGTCATATTACTTGGATGATAAAAGGTATGATAGCACGTGTATAAATCCTCTGCCGTAATCTCAGCAATACTCTCAACCGTTCCAGCGATATCGATGTGTAACGGATGTTTAGGATAAAGATTCCCTAAAATACCGAAAAATAAGCGCCAATTCGAATCATCTAAATACATTTGAATTTCTTGTCCGATGATTCCTTTCTCTTTTTCGACCGTTTCTTTCGTAAAGTAAGGTGCCTGAACAAAGTCAATCAAGGTTTCTAAGTTTTTCTCTACTTCATCCGTCGTAGAAAATAGATAACTCGTTTTAGTAAAACTTGTAAACGCATTGGCTGAAGCTCCTTGTCGACCAAATTGTTGGAACACATCGCCCTCTTCTTTTTCAAACATTTTATGCTCTAGAAAATGAGCAATTCCATCAGGAACTTTCGTCAATGTCTCTTCTCCCAATGGAACAAATTCATTGTCAATCGAACCATAGTTTGTTGTAAATAAGCCATACGTTTTATGGTAATCATTTTTAGGTAATAAATAGACCGTTAAGCCATTTGCTAATTTTTCCGTATATAATACTTCATTGATTTGAGGATATTCTTTTTTATGCATCTGTTTTTTCTCCTTCCAAAAAGAAAATAGCTTGCAAAGCAATTGATTCTGCAACTTTTTGGATATCTTTTAACGTGACAGCTTCCATGCGAGCAATCCATTCTTCCGCAGTCAAACGTAAATGTGGCATCAAATCTGTCAAATATTCATTTTCTAGAACAGCGCCTGCATTATCTAAGGAAAGAAGGTATTGATTTTTGAGCATTGCTTTTGTTTGGATGATTTCCATTTCGGTGATTCTGCCATTACGCATATTCTCCAACTCGGTTGAAATAAGTCGCAACACTCGATTGCGATTTTTGCCATCAATCCCCGTTTGAACGTTCATCATTCCACGAAAAGTATCCATGCTACTGGATGCATAATACGCTAGATTTTCTTTTTCTCGAACATTCATAAATAACTTCGAATGAGGGAAGCCCCCAAAAATCCCATTGAAAACTTGTAACGCAAAATAATTTTTATCACCATAATAGATACTCGTGTTATAACCCAAATTCAATTTAGATTGAGCTAATGGTTCTTGTTCTGAACGTTCTTCAATCACATTACGAACGGGTTGGCGATAAAAAATATCACTTCGACCCATTTCACGATCGCTAAATGGTAATTTTTCAAATAATTTGCTGACTTCAAATTCATTGACATCGCCTAAAACTAAAATATCGATTTGGTCTTCAGCAAGCATTTTGTGATAATAAGTCGCGATACTTTCTGGTGTTTCCTCTACCAATGCTTCAGCTGTTCCAAAACTTGGAATTTTTTGATCTTCTGATTGATTGAAATACAATTGTTGCAAAGCTAATGCAGCATATGTTTGTTTATCTTCAGTAATACTTTCGTAGTATGCTTTTAAGTTTTCTTTTTCGCGCTCAAATGTTTTAGGTTCAAACGCACCTGCTATGATATTTGGCTTAAATAAAATTTCTTTAATAAAGTCCACTGCTTCTTTCAACACTTGGCTATTCGTTAAATAATTATCATTTACAATGCTTAATGAAACATTCAACCAATGATGGTTGCCTTTTTTAGTTACATTGATGCCAAAGCTGGCTCCATACATTTCTGCCAACTGCTCACTCAATTTCACCTGATCTGGATAGTTTAAACTGTTTGTTTCTAATAGACTAGAAAGTAAGGTCCGCTTCGTAATCGTTTCTTTATCTAAACGCGTATCAAAACGAACTAAAATACGTGTTGTTTTATATTTTTCAGTTGGGATAACGTGCAAGTCAACACCTTGCGCTAATTTAATTGTCATATTGGCAGCTCCTTTTCATTTTCATCATAATAAAGCAGCGAAAAGAATACAATTTTCAGCTCTAATCTAAAAGCTTTTTTAAGAATTGCTCTATCTTTTTAATTATAGCACAGCAAACTACTCTTTCCTTTATGTAAGAGCCTTTCATTTTAAATTTTATTGAATTTTCTATATACTATTTTTATAGAGAGGAGGAAAAAATATGATCAAAGAATTTAAAAACTTTATCATGCGCGGAAGTGTTTTAGATTTAGCTGTTGGGGTCGTTATTGGGAGTGCCTTCACGGCAATTGTCTCAAAAGTAGTGGAGGGATTGATTACTCCTCTTATTAGTTTGATTTTTGTTTTAACAATCAATAAACAAAGTGCCGACGATGCGTTAGGAAGTTTAGTCTTTTCTTTTAAAGGCGTCGAATTTAGATTTGGCGACGTGATTAGTGCAATTGTAACCTTTTTAATTACTGCGTTTGTTTTATTTTTAATTGTTAAAGCTGCAAACAAATTCCAAAACAAAAATAAAGAAGAAGAACCAGAAAAGCCAGCCGCACCGACTGCAGAAGAATATCTTGAACAAATTCGTGATTTATTAGCCGCTCAAAATTCTGAACATACTAATGTTGAAAAATCAGAATCAGCGACCACTAAGTCAGTGGACCCGAAATAAAAATTCTATTAGAAAAATAAATAAGCTGCGGACAAAATCCTTTAGGTACAAAAGATTTTGTCCGCAGCTTATTTATTTTAATACTCGGCCCGTTCTTTAAAAAAAGTCAGAATTTTTTGTCGTTGCTTGCTATGATCTACCAGTGGAGAAGGGTAATCTTTTCCAATGACACAACTTGTCGATTTTTGCAGTTCTTGATTCATTTTACTTGGAAAATGAATATATTTATTTGGTACCTTTTCTAACTCTGGCACAAATTGACGAATAAAAAAGCCTTGTTTATCAAACTTTTCACTTTGGTTGATTGGATTAAAAATCCGAAAATAAGGTACTGCATCGGTTCCTGTCGAAGCTGCCCACTGCCAGCCACCAATATTACTAGCTGCATCATAATCAATCAACTTTTCTTGAAAATATTTTTCTCCTTCACGCCAATCGATCAATAAGTCTTTCGTTAAAAAGGAAGCCACGACCATTCGCAAGCGATTGTGCATCCAGCCAGTTTGATTCAATTGCCGCATCGCTGCATCTACTAATGGATACCCTGTTTGTCCTGTTTTCCAAGCTGTTAGTTTTTTTTGATCATAACTCCAAGATAAGCCACGATATTTTTCTTTAATTTCTTGATTCTTTTGATCAGGATTTTCAAAATAAATCATATTGTAAAAATCCCGCCAACAAAGTTCAGAAATAAAGGTTTGACGTCCATCTGAATCTGGCTCAGCCATTACCGCGTGCCACACTTTGCGAATCGATAGTTCACCTGTTCGTAAAAATCTAGATAACCTACTTGTATAATTTTTGGCGGGATAATCGCGATTTTTTTGATAGTCATGGAGTTGATGCTCAATAAATGTTTTAAGATACTTTTCAGCTTCCTGCTCCCCACATAAATAATCAAAGGGAAGCGTCAGTTGATCCGTCATCGTTTGAAATTGTTTTTGCCCTTGAATAAATAATTCATGGGTCAATTTTGCAAAACTGACAGATGCATCATCTCCAGCTTTATATTTTCGTTTAGGTAATTCTGACCACTTTTTAAAGTACGGCGTAAATACTTTATACGCTTCACCATCTGACTTTTTGACTTCTTCGACACCATGAAGATGACTATCTTGAAAACTAGAAATTTGAATGCCATTTTCTTTAAAAAAAGTACTAGCCAATTCATCTCTTTGTTTGCCATATCCACGTTCATCTTGATTAAAATAAATATGATCCCATTCTGGATAAGCTTTTTTTAATGCCGAAAAACTTTCAATGACCTCTCCATACAAAAAATGGATGGTTCGATTTTTCGCTTCCGCTGCTTGCTGAAACGTCTGCAAACTTAGAAAAAAAGCATTCTGGTTAAAACTATTCTCTAAAAACTGCGCTGGATTTAATTGAAATAAACAAATCAGTTCTTCTGATGATTTGCGTTCTTCTAATAGATGACGAAATGCTGTATTGTCTTCAAATCTAAGATCTTTTCGGAACCACATAACGGTCTTACTCATGATACCCCTCCCTAATTGACTGACCCTTCTTTGATGGTACCATATAGCATACATCCAAGTAATTATAATGCTTTGTAACAGTGATTTATGTCAAAAAATGTCTAAAAGACTCAAAAGCTTGAGAACAAATAGAAAAACTTTTCAAACCCCATTTCCTATAAACTTTCAGCACTTGCTTTTTTCATATCGATATGAGGGATATCATCCTCTAAATAAATATCCGAGATTGGTTTAAACCCAAACGAACCATAAAAATCGACTAAATGAGCTTGAGCTCCAATCACAATGTCTCGGTTAGGATAACAATCTGCAGTGACTTTTAACGTATTCTCAACTAAGCGATTCCCTAATTTTTGCCCACGGTAATGGGGATGAATAAGTACTCGACCAAATGTCACCGTTCCATCAGCTTTCGGATAAATTCGAGTATAACCAACAATATCTGTACCTTCCTGTAACCAAGTATGAATAGCAGTTTCATCGTAATCATCTACTTCTTGATAAAAACAAGTTTGTTCTACAACAAATACTGCTATTCTTAATTTGACTAATTCATAAAATTCTTTAGTCGTTAAATCTGAGAACTCTTTTACAAAATATTCCATTTGCATCCCTCTTTTCCTCTTTTATTATGACTAATAACTGACTAATTAACAATAAAAAGAATCGAATGATCAATGCTTATTCAAAGAAAAAGATGCACCAAAAGGAAAGACCTTTGCTGCATCTGCTAAAACAATTATTCACTAACTTTTGCTTGTAACCAATTTTTTCCTTCCACGATTCGACTAACTAGCATCGCACACACAGTATTTCCTGTCGAATTTAAAAGGGTTGCTGGAATATCAATTAATGTACTAATCACGGCGATTACAGGAATCATCTCCATTGGAAAACCAAATAATGAAACAATCAGTAACTCGGCTGTCAAACCGCCACTTGGAATCGAACCAATCACAATCCCCACTAAAATAGAAACACCAATAACAATCCACATTTGCGAGAAACTATGATAATCTTTATTAAACATTGTAAATAAGAAAATGATCTTCAACATTCCACCAACCACTGAGCCATCTTTATGCGTATTCGCACCCAATGGAATCACCGTTTCAGCAATATCATCAGGAACCCCCATTTTTTTCGTCGCAATCAAATTCACTGGAATACTGGCCGCACTACTAGATGTTCCCATCGCAGTCAACGCTGGTGCCATGATATTTTTCCAAAATACTTGTACACCCTTTTTCCCACCTGCAATAAACGCATAAAAACTAAAAACTCCAAAGAAATAAATAACGGTAATTACTAAATAAAGCAACAGCGAGTTGATATAGCCACCTAAAATTTGAGTGCCTAAACTGCCAATCGTGTAAGCAAAATAGCTTCCCAAACCAAGTGGTGCTACTTTCATCAACAATTCAACTAATTTCATAATTACTTCATTTGCCGATTTCAATAAATTCGCTAACGGTTCGGCTGGTTTTCCAACTAAGGTAATTGCAACACCAAAGAACAATGAAAAAATAATCAACGGCAATAAATTCGCTTTATCAAACAATTTCAAGAAATCATCTACTGTGAAGGTTTGAACGATAACTTCACCAAAACTTCTTTTTTCTGGTTGCGTCACTTCCCCCATCAATTGTTTCATCCCACTTGTATCCATACCTTCAAAAGGGTTGTAGATTGATACTACAAAATACGAAACGAATGCAATAACAACAGCAGTCATGAAAAAGACCAGTAATGTAGTGATCAATATTTTTCCTAATCGCTGAATTTCTTTTGTTCCAATGATGGCATTCGTTAAGCTAAGAAAAACCAACGGAACAATCAAAACAAACATAGCGTTTAGGAAAATATCCCCAATCGGTTTCAAATAAATCGTCACATCACTGAAGAAAATCCCAATCAAACCACCAATCAATACACCTAACAACAGATAGATTGACCCTTTATTATTTTTAATAATCTCCATAAAAAACTCCTTCTATACAATCAATCAATACTTTTAATGATAGTAAAATAAATACTTAGTAACAGATAACTATTTTACAGGAAAAAAACGATAAAAAAAAGCATAGAATCAAAGTATTTACTTAAATATTGGCAAAAAAATAATTCTCTTTCACGTCGACACTTTTGACTAAACCTTTTTAGAACGAACTTAAACAATTATTTTACAAAAAAAAACGCAAAATTTGCGAAAACTAATTCCTGTTTTCTTAAATCTTGCGCTTATTTTGTAATAATCTCATTTGATTCATCTGCTGGCGAAATCCTAACTTTCTTTCGCTTTTCTACGTCTAGCAAAATCAACGAATTTAAATTTATCTAATCGATGTCTTGATTCTGTATATTCGAAACAGCGCGTATCTTCTAAGCTGACTACACTTCTTACAACCACAACATGCGTATCTCTATCTAAATCCATCAACTTTTGGTCTTCAAAGGTAATTGGTTCTACTGTAATCTCTTTTTGAGCATAGCTAATCGCTAAATTTAAATCATTTTCAAAATAATCATAAATCGAATCAGCTGCTCTGTCTTTTGGTAATTCTTCAATGATTTCTTTTAATAAGTAATCAATATCAACAATTACCACTTCGCCATCGATTTCACGTTGGCGAACTAAACGCCAAACTGCAGCACCTTCCTGCCAGCCAGTCAAAAACGATAACGAGCTGTTGACTTGCTCTTCTTTTAACTCAACAACTTTCGTGACGCTCTTCATATGTTGTGCTTCTTGTAATTCTTTATAGCTGATTACACCTGAAATCGGCAAATCAAATTTTCTAATATTTAAAACAATCGAACCTTTACCTTGTTTTTTTTGAATATATCCTGCATTGATCAAAAGGTTCAACGCTTTTCTAACTGTTTCTCTTGAAACTCCATGTTGCTCCACTAATTGATTTTCACTTGGCAACAGCGTTCCTGGTTGATAGGTACCATCCAATATATCTTTTTCAAGATTTAAAAAAATCTCGTGAAATTTATTCATCTCTTTTCCCCCACAATTGACTATTCAAAGAAATCATAGCACACTCTTTCACAAAAATATAGACGCTTTCATCGCTATTAAAATAGATTTAAGAAACCTTTTTCTCGAATCATTCTCTTGTATTTCTCAACTATTCGTACTATACTAAATACAACGAACATGTCTATACAAGTTGAAAAAAATTATAAAGGAGCCTTTTTATGACTTATTTACTATTAACACTCCATCCAACCCACCTAAATGTAACTAACTTAACAGCTGAACAAACGCCTTTAAGCGAGCAATCTTTCGCCTTTTCTGATTTTGAGCTACCTAAAAGTATCCAACCATTAGCCGAAACAATTACCGCTACCTTTACTGACATTAATGGCGCAGTCCTCTCAAAGATTCCTTCAGAATTTTATACTGAAAATTCTAAAGTCACTGAACTAAATGGCTCCCACGCAGAATTTAGCAAACTTTTGTCAGAAGCTTTGAATATACCAGTTATTGATGAAAATTGGTCTAAAAATACGACGGACCTTGAAACAGCATTCCAACAACAAGAACAATATACAACATGGAATCTTGATTACTACGGCTATCATCCTGGTAAAGAGGAATATTCCGTTGAGTCTTTATTAACGATTGGAAATGGCTTTATGGGCCTTCGCGGTACCTTGCCTGAAATGATGATTTCTAAAGAAAATTATCCTGCAACTTATATTGCTGGTTTATACAATAAGGAAGAATCAACTGTTGCTGGGCAAATTGTTGAAAATGAAGATTTTGTCAATACCCCAAACAGTCAATATATCAGTATCAAAGTGGCAGATAGCGCTGATTGGTTACGAGTGGAAGAAGCAAAAGTTCATCACCTTCACCGTCGTTTAGAGTTGAAAACAGGTCTATTTTCTTCTGAAATGATTATTGAAGATAATCAAAAGCACTTAATCAAACTCACAACGTTGAAACTTGTGAATATGGCAAAAATGAATAACTATAGTATTAAATACATGATAGAACCACTGAATTTTTCTAAGAAAATTGCTCTAAAAACAGCTTCAGATGGCTCTGTGTACAATTTCAATGTAGAACGTTATCGAAATCTGACGGCCAAACATTTTCATGTAACAGCTTTAAAAGCGCAAGAAAATGAAGCAACCATTGAAATGATGACGAATCAATCCAAAATCGCCGTACGACAAAAAGCTCAAATAGCTGGCGATTTCTTTGCCCCAGATCAAATTCAAACAAACATTGGTTCTGAAAAAATCGAACAAGTGATTGAATTTGAAGCAACTGAAGGTCACGTTTATACGTTTGAAAAACATGTACAAGTAACAGCTTCTATCGCTACTGAAAGTTGGAATACTCCTGCTCCAATCCCAACTTCTTTTGAATCCGAGCTTGCTGAAAGTAAACGAGCATGGCAAAAATTATGGGAAAAAGCCGATATAGCTGTATCTGGGGATATGATGTCGCAAAAACTATTGCGTACGCATATTTATCATTTACTGGTTTCTGCTTCTCCTTATAGCAATCCGGAATTAGATGTTTCAATTACTGCACGTGGCTTACATGGTGAAGCCTATCGTGGGCACATTTTTTGGGACGAAATCTTTATTTTGCCGTTTTACATTATGCATTTTCCAGAAACAGCGAAGCAAATCTTAATGTATCGTTACAATCGCCTTGGTAAAGCCAAAGAAAATGCGCTTGAAAGCAATTATACAGGCGCCATGTATCCTTGGCAATCAGGTCTGGATGGTGGCGAAGAAACACAAAAACTTCATTTAAATCCATTGAATGGCGAATGGGGCGAAGATCATAGTATTTTACAACGTCATGTGTCGTTAGCGATTGCTTATAATGTTTGGATGTACTGGAATAATACAGACGATACTCACTTCATCAAAGAGTACGGAGCTGAAATGCTTTTAGAAATTGCGAATTTCTGGCGTAGTGCAACTACTTATGATGAAACAACTGGTCGCTACTTTATTGATAAAGTGATGGGACCTGATGAATTTCATGAAGCTTATCCAAACAGTGAAGTAGGTGGCTTAAAAAATAATGCATATACCAACTTAATGGTCGTTTGGCTATTCGAAGAAATTCAACAAGTGCTCTCATTATTAAGTACGCAAGAAAAAGAACAATTGATGAAAAAAACGGGGATTACAGAAGAAAATTTAGCTGAAATGGATCAAATCAGTCACCTATTATCGATTGAAGTCAATGATGAAGGAATTATTGCTCAATACGAAGGGTATTTTGATTTAAAAGAAATCGATTGGGATGCAGCTAGAGAAAAATATGGTAATATTTATCGTATGGACCGTATTTTAAAAGCGGATGGAAAATCGCCTGATGATTATAAAGTATCTAAGCAAGCAGATACATTAATGCTATTTTATAATTTAAATAAGGAACGGATCGATCGAATCTTAGCTGAGTTAGGTTATGATTTACCTAGTAATTATCTTGAAAAAAATCTACTTTATTACTTAAACAGAACCTCTCATGGTTCAACACTTTCTCGTATTGTTCATGCCCAACTAGCTGAACAAGTTGCTTTCCATGACTTATCTTGGACATTATATCAAGAAGCGTTACATTCAGATTATCAAGATATTCAAGGTGGAACCACAGCAGAAGGCATTCATACTGGGGTAATGGCTTCTACTATTTATGTAACCTTAACAACTTATGCAGGCATCGATCTAAAAACGGACGTTCTTTCGGTTACACCTAATTTACCTGAACATTGGACGGATCTTGCTTTCACCACTGAACATAGAGGGGTTCATTTTACGATCAACATGAGCAAAACAACGGTTGATGTAACAGCTTCAAAGGCAACAAGAATTACCGTTTCAGGTACCACTTATACACTTGAAAAAGGAAAAACAACAACCATTAACTATTAAAAATAGAAAGTAGAGGACTCGGTTTATGAAAAAAGGATTTGTATTTGATTTAGATGGTGTGATTACCGATACTGCAAAATTTCATTATCTTGCTTGGAAAGAATTAGCTGCTGAATTGGGTATCAGCATCGATGAGGCATTTAATGAAACACTAAAAGGAATCAGTAGAATGGATTCATTGGACCGCATTTTAGCTCACGGAAATAGAGAAAATGATTTTTCATTGGTAGAAAAAGAAGCGTTAGCTAAACAAAAAAATGACGAATATGTCAAACTTTTAGCCGACCTTTCAGAAAAAGACCTATTACCTGGCGTGCATGATTTTTTAGTTCAAGCAAAAGCACACACTATTCCTTGTGCCGTTGCATCAGCTTCTAAAAACGCCCCAATGATTTTAGAAAAACTTGGCGTTTCAGACTTTTTTGGACATATCGTTGATCCTGAAACCTTGAAAAAAGGAAAACCTGATCCCGAAATCTTTATCCGAGCAGCTGAAAGTATTCATGTAGCACCAGAAGAAGCGATTGGTTTTGAAGATGCACAAGCAGGTGTTGAAGGAATCAAAAAAGCTGGTATGTACGCAGTAGGAATCTCAACTACTGAAACACTTGTTGGAGCAGATTTGCAAGTAAGTTCAATGACTGAATTAGATGTAGAAGAATTGATTAATCAATAATAGTAAAAATCCTGTAGCGGTCTGAATCGATCGTTACAGGATTTTTTATTATTTTCGTTTGAATACTAGCGTTTTTTTAGACCATCCAACTATAGTCAGTAGAATAATCGCGATTCCCGCAAATGAAATCGCCGCAGTATTTTTCTCGTTGGTAGCAGGTAAACTTTTTCCAGCTGGTTTTGTTGTGTCTGAACTTCCAGTAGTGTCCATAGTTTCTTCGGTGATTGTCACTTTTATACTCAGTGCATTTTCTTTTGTAGAAAACTCGTATCCTGGATATTTGTCAGTTAATTGCTTCATTACTGCGTCAGACCATTTATAGGTTACTGTCACTTCTGTTGTGCCAGCTTTTAACGCTGTCCACTTGCCAGTTTCATCAATAGAAATGAGTGATTCATCGCTATTTGTAATCACGAAAGTCCCGCTAGTATCTGTTATTCCTTCAAGTGGTTTTACTTTAATTTGTCCAACATCGCCTACTTTTCCTTCAATAGCAGTCAGATCAAAAACTGGGGTAATATCTATTGTCCCAACAGGAGTTACTTCAACTTGAATATTTTGAGCAATATCACGTGTTACCAAATCACTACCAGGATTTCTATCTTGGATTGCTTTTCTAGTTTCTTCTGAAAGCGTGTAGTCTAAAATCAAACTGGTTTTCCCAGCTTTTAAGGCTGTCCATTTCCCATTTTTATCAACAGAGATGATTCCTTGATCTTTTCCTTCTATGGTGTGCGCTTCAAATTTACCAGTTAAATTCGTCACTCCACCCATAGGAGCTACCGTAAATTGACCTGTATCGCCGATTTTTGCTATAATTGATCCTGGTTCAAATTTTGGCGTGATATCAACTGCTTCGTCATTTGCTTTAATCACCGTTACATTGATTTCTTGCGCCATTTCTTTTTTAACTAAATCATAATCAGGATATTTTTCCTGAATTTTTTTCATTGAAGCTTCATCCCACTCAATATCTACTGTTCCTTTTGTTTTACCTATACTCAATGCTTCCCAGTTTCCTTGGTCATTGATAGATACAATGGTTGAATCTGCTACACTTGTTTTAAATGTTGCTTTTAAGTCTGTCATTCCCTCAAAAGCTTTGACTTCCAATTTTCCTTTTGCGCCTACTTTTACATTATCAATTGTACTAAGTTCAAGCTCAGGGGTAATATCTATCGTTTTAGTCGATTCATTCACACGATTTTTTATTTCAGTCGTTAAACTCTCTGTTGTTGATTTTCCTTTGATAGCATTTTCCTCTTCAGCAAATGCTGTTGTAGAAACTGACACGACTGCCACCCCAGCTAAAATACCCAACACCAATTTATTCTTTTTCATCTTTACTCCTCCTATTGCTATTTCCCATCAACACTATTATCGTAGCAAACCCACTCTGATAAAACAACGTTTGTTTTATCAATAAAAGAAAGCTAGCTGATTGTTACTCTTGTTCATTGAAGGAACATCAATAACAGATAGCCGTGATTTTTAATGTGATTTAAACTACGCTATAATAATGTTAAATCATTAATAAGATAAAAATCACTAAACTAAACGTATCGACTCAAAAAATAGGAGGAACATATGTTAACTAATAAATTAGGTATTACAAATCAAGTTGAATTAGCTAAAGTAGAAGAAAAAATAAGTAAAACTAAGGCAAAAGCATTATATGATACAGGCGACATCAACCAATTAGAAATTGGAACTTATAAAGGACTAGCTGATATTCATCGCTATTTGTTTGACGATATTTATGATTTTACTGGCAAACTATGAACGGTAAATATCGTGGGTGAGACAAAAGTAAAGAACACTTTTGTTTTATCTCTTAAAACCGAACAAACGGTGGTGCAAAAGCAACTCCTTCGGAAATAACCGCTTTTGTTCCAACCTCTCCATTATCTTCTATTTCGGCATAACATCGGCTGGGATTGCTGATTGATATTTTTTCCCTCCGACAGTTACTTGGTGTTCGGCTTTCGCTTTTGCGACTAATTCTGGATTTGTTAGTAAATCATAGGCTGTCGTAGCGATTGTTTTCCCTGCAGCTAATAGACCTTTATGTGCAACGGAAGATTTTCCATTTGCGACCCATTGCCAAGAATGCGGTGGCGTTCCTTGTGGCTCACAGCCTACCAAAACTTGTGCAGTTGGACATACCCAGCTAACATCACCAACGTCAGTTGAACCTGATGTTGCGTCTGAGAAAAATAGTGGTCCGATTTGATCTAAAATAGGTAATTTCCCAAGTCGTTCAAGCTCGGCTTCACTAGCTGTTGGGAAATTTTGTTTTGCTTTCGCTACTAAACTGGCTTTCGTCGCCTCGTTTAAACTATCGTAATAGCGTTGACTGTATGCCTGATCTTCTTCTGTCAGCTCCAGAGAACCAAATTCTTTTAAATTTTCATACATAGCTGTCGTAACTTCTTTATTCGGTAAATAATCCGCACAAGCAGAATCAAAATCAATTTCTACTTCTGTTTCTGTCATCAATGCCGCACCTTCAGCAATTTTATTAACCCGTTCAAAGATTGCTTTTGCTTGTTCAATTTTTGGTGCGCGAATAAAGTAATGCAGTTTCGCTGTTGGTTGAACAACATTGGCTGACTCGCCACCAGCATCCAAAAATGCGTAATGAACACGCCCTTGATCAATAATGTGTTCACGTAAAAACTGTGTCCCAATATTCATCAATTCTGCAGCATCCAATGCACTTCTTCCTTGTTCAGGTGCCGCTGCTGCATGAGCTGAAATTCCTTTAAACGTATAATAAATTTGATAAACAGCTAAACTGCTTAATCCCCAAGCCATACTCATATCCATTGGATGCCACGTAAGTGCTACATCTAAACAATCAAATACACCATCACGCGCCATGTATGCTTTCCCATAGCCACTTTCTTCTGCTGGACAACCAAATAATTTAATCGTGCCCGTCAATCCGTCTTGCTCCATCAAATCTTTAATCCCAACTGCGCCAGCTAAAGCACCTGTTCCTAACAAATTATGTCCGCAACCATGACCGTTCCCGCCTACTTCTTCCGCTTTTTGTTCACCCAAATCAGCGACTTGACTCAAATTTCCTAATGCATCATATTCAGCCAAAATACCAATCACTGGGCTACCGCTACCATACGTTGCCACAAAAGAGTTTTCCATATTGGCAACGCCTCTTTCGATTGAAAAGCCTTCTTTAGCAAGAATCTCCAAAAATGGTTTCACTGATTCATCGGTCGCAAATCTCGTTTCTGGTGTGCCCCAAATACAATCTGCTGCTGCGATAAATTGTTCTTTTTTTGCATCGATTAACGATGCAATTTGTTGTTTTTTACTCATTATTTCAGCTCCTTTTTACTTTGTATCACACTAATTGTACCGTTATTCGTCCATAAATGACAAGAAGCAATTAAAATGACCTACCTCTTCGGACACGGTATAATTGATTTTAAGTGAGTCAAACGGGCAAATAACCTTTTTAAAACGGATAATTTAACATGCCATTGAGTTATTTTTATCATTTTAGCAAGATTTTTAGATTCCTTATAACTATCTGCCAAAAAACGACTCAAATGATCGTATAAACTGGTTGTTTTTTCTTAATAATCTTGTCTATACTAATAGTAATTTAGTCTGTGAATATATTTAAGATTGGAGGAAAGTATGAAAACAAGTCAAGGTGATGTTTTTAGAAGAAGGGAAAATTTGATTCACTTGTTAAAAGAGAATAATACCTTATCTGTCAATCAGTTAGCGGCTTATTTTAAAGTTGCTCCAGTAACAATCCGGAGGGATTTATTATTTTTAGAAAAGAAAAAACTAATCAATCGTTTTTATGGTGGAGCGCAATTGATTCTGGATCCGCCATTAAAACAGGTAAACACACAACAAGAACAAACATTTCCAGTAGCGCTATTGATTGACAAGCTAACACCATTTTTACAACCAGGTACGCAGCTTTTCGTCAGTAGTGGGCTTTTTTCAACTGAAATTATCTATGCCTTATCGTATTTCGATATCGCTATTTTGACCAATGATTCAGCAGCTATTTTTATTCATCACGCGCAGAAAAAAGCTCGGATTCATCTCAGTGGTGGTGAATTGGAAAAAAATACTAGTGCCCTTGTAGGAGATTTTGCGACCCATTCGTTCATTAAAATCGAAGCAGATCTATGTATTATTGAAGCGGCAGGTTTTAATACGCATGAAGTAACTACAAATACATTGAATGAATCCTTTGTTTACCGAACGATGCTTCAACATACAAAAGGCAAAAAGATCGTTTACACGCCATCGACTAATCTAGAAACAGTTAGTTCTTTTATGATTGACCGAACCTTTCTATTTGATCATTTATATACTGATGCGGAAATTTCGCCAGCCATTTTAACTCTTTATCAAACGCAACAAATTTCTGTGACTCCTCTAATAAAATAAATCTAGCTACGATTCTTCAATACAAGTATTTTCACGCGAGAAACTGTTCATAAAAATTTCTTCATGAACAGTTCTTTTCAATCTATTGTATTAGCCAATAAAATCCCTTATCCTTACATCGAAAGCGCTTAACAAAAAATAGAATGGAGCAAACGAATGACACAAACATTTCCAAAAAACTTCTTATGGGGAGCTTCCATTTCCGCTCACCAAACAGAAGGAGCCTATAAAACAGATGGTAAAGGTTTGAGTGTCCAAGATACTCGAGAAAGAGACAATCATGAGATTACCGATTTTACCGTTGCAGTTGATCATTACCATCGTTACAAAGAAGACATCCGTTTACTAGCTGAAATGGGCATCAAAGTATTCCGTTTTTCAATTGCTTGGACACGAATTTTTCCTAACGGACGTGGCAAAATTAATGAAGCGGGGCTAAAACATTATAGTAATGTGATTGACGAGTTACTCCGTTACGATATTCAACCTTTTATCACACTAAATCATTTTGACTTACCACAAGCATTAGAAGATGAAGGCGGCTGGAGTGTTCGCAGTACTGTAGATGCTTTTACTAACTATGTGGAAACTGTTTTTGAAGCCTATGGCGATCGTGTAAAAAATTGGCTAACAATCAACGAACCGAATATCATGTTATTGGTAGATAAAAAAATCTTAGGAAAAGAAATTCCACTACAAGAAAAATATCAACAATTTCATCATTTGATGATTGCCGAAAAATATGCATTTAAACGTTGCCATGAACTTATCGAAGGTGGAAAAATCGGACCTGTTCCAAATATTTCTCTTGTTTATCCAGCAACTAGTAAACCTTTGGATAATCAAGCTTCTCTCTATTTTAATAGCGTTCGTAACTGGGCTTATTTAGATTTTTCTTGCTTCGGTCGTTATAACACGGTCTTTAGCGATTACCTAAAACGCAATGATGTGACGATTACCTTTGCACCTGAAGACCAAGAATTGATGGAAACTCAGTTTCCCGACTTTGTTGCAATGAATTTTTATACTACTGTGACTGTTGAAAAACCAACTCAAAAAGATGGTATGGCAAACGGTATTAGTGATCAGCAAAGTGAAGACATTATGGAATGGGGTTTTTATAAAGGTTTTACGAATCCCTATTTACAAAAAAATGAATTTAATTGGACAATTGATCCTGATGGATTAAAAACGACCTTACAAACACTGTATGACCGTTATCATCTACCAATTATTATTACTGAAAATGGCTTAGGTGCTAAAGATGAACTCACTGAGGATGGAAAAATCCATGATCCGTATCGAATCAATTATTTAGAGCAACATATCGCTCAGTGTCTCGCAGCAATCGAAGCGGGTGTTGATTTGATTGGCTACAGCCCTTGGTCTGCAATCGATCTTGTCAGCGTTCATGAAGGTATTAGCAAACGTTACGGATTTATCTATGTGGATCGGACAGAACATGAAGAAAAAGAATTAGCTAGATATAAAAAAGATAGTTTTTATTGGTATCAAACGTTGATCGAAACAAATAAACTGCCTTAAGATAGAAAGGAGAAAAAAATGAATAAAGTGTTTATGTTTTTGGAAACCAAATTAATGCCGCCACTAAATAAAGTTGCAAATTTACGTTTCATTCGTGCCATTATGCAAGCAGGGATTATTACCGTTCCGTTTACAATTGTTGGATCAATCTTTTTGATTATTAACAATTTACCGCAAATTGTCCCGCCATTAGCACCATTCTTTGAGAATACAATTTTAAAATTCTCCCCTATCTATAGTTTGGCTACTACAATGTCGATTGGGTCAATTGCTGTTTTTTACTGTTTAGCTACTTCCTATTATTTAACAGATATTTATCGTAAAGAAGAAAGTAAAGAACTAAGCAGTTTTGTTGGGGCAATTCTAGGTTTGTTTGCCTTCTTAATGACAATTGTTCAAACAGATATTGTGGATGGATCGGCTAAATTAATCCAAAATGAATCTGAAACAGCAATTATTTACAATGGAATCGCTGTTGGAGGTTGGATCACTCGTTTTGGTGGTGTCGGTATTTTTATCGGAATCATTACTGCTATTATCGCGACACAAATTTACCGTTATTGTGTCAAAAATAAAATTACTATCCACATGCCTGAAGGTGTTCCAGATGGTGTCAGTAAAGCTTTTGCTTCGTTAATTCCAGCTATTTTCATTGCTTTTGTTATGATTTTCATTAATGTGATCTTAGCTATTTTCCATACTGATATTCATGCATTATTATCTAAACCGTTTGAATTTGTAAAAGATTTGACGGGTTCTTGGTTAGGAATTATTGTAATCATGCTATTGATTCATTTACTTTGGGCTGTTGGGGTTCATGGAACAGCGGTGATTAAAAATAGTTTTATCAATCCAATTTTGTTGGTCGCATTGACTGAGAACATTGATGGTGGATCAAATATTTTTGCTGGCGATTTCGTCAATATGTATATTTTCATCGGTGGAGCTGGAAGTACTCTAGGTTTAGTTTTACTAATGGTTTTTGCAGCTAAGTCTGATCAATTAAAAGTACTAGGAAAAACAGCCCTTATTCCTGGACTATTCAATATTAATGAACCGGTGATTTTTGGGGCACCGATTGTCTATAATCCTTACTTAATCATCCCATTTATTATTACACCATTAATCAATGTAAGTATCGCTTATTTTGCTAGTTCCTTTGGTCTGGTTAATAAAATCATCACTGGGATTCCTTGGATTTCTCCGGTCGGAATTGGTGCCTTTTTAGGAACTGGTGGCGACTTCCGTGCAGTACTGATTGCTTTTATTAGCTTAGCTGTATCTGTTGTTTGTTATTACCCATTCTTTAAAATGTATGATGGCAAATTGTATCAAGAGCAATTAGCAGGCTCTGAAACAAAATAAGTGTAACACTGCGTAGGATTCAACCTCAAAAATCAGGCGATAAATCACGAAAATTGTCTTTTAGGCTTTTGTGATTTATCGTTTTATTTTTTTTAAGTTACATATGCTTTATCAGTTATTTGATTTAAAAAATAAATAAGCACCACTTACAAAAATAAAAAAACAAGTTTTGTAAGTAGTGCTTATTTTAGAACTCAGGTCAAATTTTCTATTATTTGTGTTTTGTTTCGAATAACGGACTTACTGGTTTATTTTCATGGATACGTTTGATGGCGTCGCCAATCAAGCCACCCACACTAACTTCATCGATTTTTTCGATTTTACGATCGTCAGAAAGATAAATCGAATCAGTTACAACTAAGCGTTTGATAGCGGAATCTTCAATACGTTGTAACGCTGGTCCAGATAAAACGGGATGTGTACAAGAAGCATATACTTCTTTTGCTCCCGCTTCTTTTAGCGCATTAGCTGCTAAAGAAATCGTTCCCGCTGTATCAATCATATCATCAATCAAGACACATGTTTTTCCTTCGACATGTCCAATGATATTCATTACTTCTGCTACGTTTGCTTTTGGACGGCGTTTATCTATGATTGCAATCGGTGCTTTCAAATGTTCAGCAAGTTTACGCGCACGTGTCACTCCACCGTGGTCAGGTGAAACGACAACGACATCATCACCTTTAATTCCGCGTTCAATGAAGTAATCGGCAATCAGTGGGGCACCCATCAAGTGATCCACAGGGATATCGAAAAATCCTTGAATTTGTACAGCATGTAAATCTAAGGTCAACATTCTAGTAGCACCAGCTTTTTCCAGCATATTTGCTACCAATTTAGCAGTAATTGGTTCACGAGCGCGAGCTTTACGATCCTGACGTGCATAACCATAGTAAGGCATTACGACATTGATTGTTTTGGCACTAGCACGTTTTAAGGCATCAATCATAATTAATAGTTCCATCAAATTGTCATTCACAGGACTGCTAGTTGACTGGATGACATAGACATGTGAGCCACGAATACTTTCTTCAATATTTACTTGAATCTCACCATCGCTAAATTGATTTACAGAGCACTTTCCTAACTCTACTCCCACTGCAGCAGCGATTTTTTCTGCTAAAGGACGATTGGAATTAAGAGAAAAGATTTTCAATCTTGGATCAAAATAATGTTTTGACATGAGGACCTCCACTTTCTTTTACTGAACAATAGCTTCCTTATAAATAGTAGTCACTTTTTGAAAATAAATCAAGTGGTTTTGAACGATTACTTAAAAAATAATAACGTTTTTTAATAAAAGTGAGCATCTGCTAAAAAAGAATAGGCATCTTTAGTTAGTAGATCTTAAGATTTTTTCGCTTATGCTCATAAATAGTTATTTTTCTGTACTTACTGACTTTTTTACATTTCTTTTTTCAGATATCCACAAACCCATTAATGTTAGAACTGCGCCAATAATCACTTTAATGGTTAAAGGTTCGCTCAAAATAAAAACAGCACTCAATAACGTAACCACAGGTACTAAATAGATATAGACACTCGTTTTTACTGCTCCTAAAATTCGTACCGAACTACTCCATGTAACAAAACAAAGAGCTGATGCACCTAGTCCTAAAAATAAAATATTTGCTACAGTAATCCAGTTAGTAAATTGTTTTAATTCAAGATTAAAATCTAAAATAAATAGTAGTGGCACCATAAAAAGTAACCCATAAAAAAATATCCGTCTCGTTGTCTGAATCGTATTGTATCCTAAATCACTGATTTTCTTTGTCAAAATTGCATAAATTGCCCACATCAACGAAGCGAACAGTGCTAAGAAATCACCTAACGGATTTATCTCAAGATCTTGATTTCCATTGTAACCAATCAAAGTGATGCCAATCAGAGCAACTACAAAGCCAATAAAAAATTGCTTTTTTGGTTTTTCAGTTTTTAAAAATAACATAGAAAATAAAGCTGTAAAAAAAGGAGCGATAGTAATAATAATACCGACATTACTAGCTGTTGTTAATGTGAGCGCAATATTTTCTAATAAATAGTAAAGCGCAATCCCACTAGCTCCTGCAGCTATAAATAACCATTCTTCTTGTCGATTGATAAGCTTCAGTCGATGAGGATAGAGGATAATTAATAAGAGAAAACCAATCAAAAAACGAGTAAATAGAATTTCAATGGGAGTAAAGGTTTGAAGCAGTATCTTAGTGGAAACAAAAGTCGTACCCCATATTAAAATAGTAATCAGCGCAAAAACATGCCCAATTCTTATGGCTTTTTTTTGCTTCATATCTTCTTATCCTCCTTGAAAATAGCTTGATACTGACCGGGTGAAAGACCAATAAAGCGACTAAAGTATTTAGAAAAATGACTTTGATCCGAAAAACCCGTTAGTTGGGCAACTTGTACAGATGTTTTTCCTTGTTCTAACAACTTCTTTGCTTCTCCAATTCGAATCGTTTCTAAATATCGATATGGAGATATCCCCATTTGATGCGTAAATAAACGAACTAAACTATATCTATTCAATTTCACTAATTGGCTCAATTCATCCAATGTGATTGTCTCATTATAATTATGTCTTAAGAAGTCACAGATCATTCTAATTTCGTTTCGAATGGTTACTTCTTGATCTTGATTTTTGAAAGAAGCATATTCGACAAAAAGTTGTTTCATCAGTAAAAGAAATTTTTCTTCTTTTTCAATACCAGAACTATTTTCCATAATACTATAATGTAGTCTGCGAAAATCTTCCGCAATACTTACATTAAACTGGACTGGCAAAATAAATTGAGGTATCTCATTGCATTCAAATACTTCATTAGCTACCTTTTGCATGATTTCTTGCTTTATATTCAGGCAAAGATACCGTAACGTTCCACCATCAATTTGTTCACAGGTATGACTGTCTCTTGGATTAAAGGTCATTAAATCTCCAGGTCCAATGTGATACTCTTGTTGATTGACAGTTAGTTTTCGTTTCCCTTCCTCAATCAAACCAACCACATAATAGTCATGGAAATGATTAGGAAACGTTTGAACAACACCATTAAAACGATACGCTTCCAATCTTAAACTATTGTCATAGCGAATCTCTTTTAGATTCTCATACATTTTCATTCCTCCTCGTAAAATAATAATCCAACAACACTTCTCTTTGAAAATGAAAAAAATACACTAAATTTATCTATCGTTCTTTACATCTTTTCTTGATAGATTTTATTAGTATACGCCAAAATAATGTTATTCGATTGTACGATATTGACTTTTATTATTTTGAGAGGTATTAATGAAGTAAGATTGGTAATTTCCCTCTAAAACTGATGTAATAAGCTACAACTCTCAAAAGAATAAAAAACATAATGATAGAGTCACTTATTTTGGTAACAGCTAGATTCTACTTAATGGTTTTTCCTTTTTGTGAGTTGTAGCTTATTTACTTATGAATCATTTCAGTGTTCATTATTTAGTTTGTTTCAAAATAACTCTATTTGCATATACCACTTATAAATTGTTTTTTAGGAAAAATTGATTCAATGTTCTTTGAGAAAAAGGTTAATAACATTTTGATTTGATAATTTTTCTTTTTTTAATGTCAGACTTTCAACATCCTTACGAATACTAGTAGCGAGATTTTCTTCCCCAATGAAATTCAAAAATTCGATACAGTCATAGACTCTTTTTATCGAAAAGTAATCTCCCGTCATCAAATATTTAGTTAAATTACTCAAATAAGATATGACTATTTTATAGCTGATATCTTCAAGTAGCACTTTTTGTTGCATAGCCATTTTAATGTAGTCAGATGCTTTGTCATAAAGTTTTTTTTGTAAATAGGTTGTAATGACATTGTTCATAATATTAGTTATAAAAAATTTTGTGGTTTTAGTACATAACTGTTCTTTTTTTATAGGAAAAACCTTCTTCATAATAGAATCAATTTGTTTTTCATCAAACAAAAAAATAGTATTGGACAGTAGTATATAGTCGTATTGAAAGTGAATTGATTTATTATAAATTAACTCATAAATAAATGTTAGTTCTTCTTGACTCAAGGGCTTTATTTCATCCCATTGTGATGAGAAAAAAACACGAATTACTATACAATTTGATAGTTCTTGTAACGATTTTATATAAAATTCTTTAAAATCAAAACAATAGGAAATTAGACGTTTCTTTAGTGAAGAATTATTACTATGTTCAGCAGCCTCTTTAAATAATTTTCTAAATGAATCTTGTTTTTTATCAGCATATTCAAAAAACTCCTCAGGTGTAATATCAGTTTTTTGAAGAAAGTCCATTAATTCAGAAAATCGCAATTCTTGTTTATTAGATTCTATTTTTGAATAAACAGACGAAGTGCTATAATCTAAGATTTCTTTTTGTTTTAATCCTCTACTTTTTCTAAAAAAATAAAGAGTTTCTCCAATATCCAAAAAAATCACTTCCTTTTTTTCAATAATTGTATCATAATATATAGTGAAAGGTAAAAATAAACGTTGAAAGGATTGAAATAGATGATAGGAATTACTTCATTTTTAGCATCTGTATTTGCATGGATTTGTCCATAAATTAATACAGAAAATAACAAATAGCCCAATGCCAATTATTTAATTTTCACAATCTTATTGGAAAAGAAAGTGAATACTATCAGTGTTTGGCTAGCTAAACAAATTAAAAAGTATAACAAGTAACCCACGTATCGTTTGGCACGTGGGCTACTTGTTATAATGTGACGTAAAAGATGGCTCTATAATTATTTGGTACAAAAGTGATTAGTTCTGAGAACCGATTAGGTAGTGTTTCAATTATTGTTGCTCAATAAAAAATTATTTTTCCTCACCCATTATAAGGCATTTTCTTGGCATAGCCTTCCTTAACCTCTTGTCTTGCTCGAGCAATCGCCAAATCATGTTCAGCTACATCTTTTGTGATGGTAGAACCTGCGGCAATCACCGTATTTGCGCCGATTTTAACCGGTGCAACCAAATTAGAAGACGAGCCAATAAACGCATGATCCCCAACTGTTGTCCGATGTTTTTGTTTACCATCATAATTTACAAAAACTACGCCACAGCCAACATTGATATCTTTCCCTAATTCCGCATCACCTACATAAGTTAAGTGACCAACTTTGGTATCTTCGTCGATTGTCGCATTTTTGACTTCGACAAAATTTCCGATATGCACCCGTTCGCCAATATCAGCTGCTGGGCGCAAGTGAGCAAACGGGCCAACATCTGCATCTTTACGAACAATACTTTGCTCGATGACAGATTGAGTAATCTTTACATTTTCTTCAATTGTGCTATCAACGATTTCTGAATTTGCTCCGATAAAACAATTATCACCAATCACAGTTTTTCCTTTTATAACTACGCCAGCTTCAATAAAGGTATCTGAACCGATTACTACGCCTTCATCAATATAAGTTGCCTCTGGATCGACAAACGTCACACCATTCATCATATGCATTTTATTTAAGCGACGATGCATAATCTTGTTTGCTTCAGCTAACGCTACACGATCATTGATTCCCATTGCTTCATCAAAATCTGCCATTTGATATGCAGCAACTGTTTTTCCTTCTTTTTTAAGAATTTCGATAATATCTGTTAAATAGTATTCACCTTGGGCATTGTTCGTATCGATTTTAGCCAAAGCAGAGAAGAGTGCTTCATTATCAAAACAAAACGTTCCTGTATTTATTTCTTGGACTAGAGCTTCTTGTTGCGATGCATCTTTTTGCTCCACGATTTTTTCAACGATACCCACATGGTCACGAATAATTCGACCATATCCTGTAGGATTTTCCGCATGAGCAGTTAAAATCGTCGCACTTGCATTTTTCCCTTGGTGGTAATCAAATAGATTCGTTAGCGTTTCATTCGTTAAAAGCGGTGTGTCTCCTGTAATAACTAGAGTCGTTCCTTTTTTACCCTCTAAAAGGTCTTGTGCCTGCATTACTGCGTGTCCTGTTCCTAATTGTTCTGCTTGTAAAGCATAGCTACTTCTATCTCCTAAATGACTTTTAATCGCTTCAGCACCATGCCCTACGATCGTAACAACTTCACTTGGGTTTGTTTTTTCAACTTGATCTATGATATGTTCAACCATTGGTTTGCCTGCTACAAGATGAAGAACTTTGTATAGTTTTGATTTCATCCGTGTCCCTTTACCGGCTGCTAAAATAATGACATATTTATTTTCCAACTTTTCCACTCCTAAAAATTTATCGATTTATGAGTTATCTGTTCTTTATGCTACAATTTAGTTTAGCTTACTAGCTATCGTTTTTCAACTGAACCAATTACTTTTTTCTATAGACCAATTGATAATTCGTTAAAATTGCATTATTCTCTAGGAAATTTTATAGTAGAGCTATTGTTGAAACAGTTAGCTTAGCCACTATGCAAAATTACTTCCATTTCTCATTTTATTGTTTCCACTTTACAGTCGAACAAACCTAGACCATTTTTTTCTAAATAAAATAAAGAGATTCATTTTTCAGAAAGGATATCACTCATGAAAACAATATTACAGCCTTACCAATATAATTTTATTAAAAATCAAGCGCAGATCTTATTTCAAGCGCATTTATCAGTTAATGACAAAAACACGATAAAAACCATCCAAGCGTTAGCTCTTGAAAAAATCAAACAAGAATTAGTTGAATATCCTGAAGAAACACAAGAACTATTGACTTCTTTTTTGACTGCTACAACATCAAAAAATAGCTTAGATAATTATTTAGAGGGACTAAAAGAAAGAGTTTTTCCATTTGATCCTCCATCCAAGCAACAATTAGTGAAGTTATTTAAGAAAACGAAAAAATTAAAAATTCCTGATTGGGATTCACTCGATTTACGTGATTATACTTTTTATAGTTGGAACGATAGCGGTAAACAACAAAAATTTATTTTGGCAAAAATAGAAGGGCAATTTATTGGGATTCAAGGTTCGATTGCCCCCACTACTCAAAAAGGGATTTGTCCTATTTGCCATGAAACCGCCGAAGTTACTTTATTTATGTCAAAAGTAAAAGAATCTAGAGACGGACTTTATACTAAACGAGGGAATTATATTTGTTACGACAGCGAAAAATGTAATAACAATATCAAGCAACGAGAAACATTAGATGCGTTTGTTGAAAATGTCAAGTATAGTAAATCGATCACTCAATGAAATAGTACGATAACTTTGTTGTAAGTGAGACAACAATAAAAATACTTTTGTTTTATTTCTTAAAATCAAACAAACGGTGATGCAAAAGTAGCTCCTTCAAAAATAAACTGAAGTTACACAATGAATAACCAGGTTACCAATAATTCAAAGAAAACCAAGTAGAAATCATTATCGAAAGGAAATCTTTCGTGTTTCTTGTCACTTTAGGAAATTCATTCTTATTGCGATAAATCACGAAGAGCTTAGAGATTTGATAATTCGTCGTACCTACTCGTTTCTCGCAGCTAACCTTTTCTGTTACAATCTCAAAAAAGGTTGCTTAACAGAATTTTTTTATAGAATTCACAGGAAATAATAGTCGACATATAAGAAAGTTAGTGATACATTGTATATATAAAATATAATGTTAGGTGAGGCTCCTATACAAACATAGGCTACTGCCCAAAAATGTCGAGAGACGCCAATGGGTAGAACAGGAACTGTCGGATTAAGGCTTTTCTTAAGGTAGCTAAACACTAGTAATTAGTGTTTTACGTTGTATAGTGCTAAAGCTCTACGTTGCTTATTGTACGTTAATAACAACAGTGTTTGAGTACACCTATTTAGGTATGCTTACACACTGTTTTTTGTTTTAAAATTAATTTTCTTGATTTGATATAACTATTCTCTAGTATTCTTATACATTAAAAACTAAGTAGGTGAAATAAATGAAAAAAGTTATTAAACTAGCAATCGGGTTAATTATTGTGATTTTACTATTTATGTATTTTTCCTCTAGAATAAAATATGACTATTATGTAAAAAAGTTTGAAACTGTTCCAGAGAATGAATATATTAATCTTAAAAATAAAGATGGATTGTTTATTTTTGGAAGAAAAAGTTGCTCAGATTGCAGAAAGTGGATACCTATTATTTATAAAGAAAATGATAATTCTAGATACAGTGTTTACTATATAGATACAGAAGATACAGAAGATACAGAAGATATAGAAAAGAATCAAAAGTTAAAAAAATTAATTGCTGAATATCAGCTAAAAGTTGTTCCCACAATAGTAAAAATCAAACAAAATCATTCAACGCTTTGGACTTATGAAAATGGAATAGATTTAAAACAATTTTTATCTGAGTAAAATCTTATAAGCATGGAGGAATCGATATGTTAAAAAAAGAAAAAGTTTCACTGGACGCGAAAAAGATTGAACGAGATTTAAATCGAACCAGTATTTTTGTAATACTTTTCGAGTTCCTAATTAATCTAATATTACTTCCATAATTTAATAGGTTAATAAGATAATATTTATAAAGAAGAAAGGAGTTCATATTTATGAACAAAAAAATTTTAGTAAGTTTTAGCTGGAGGTTTATTTTTAGCAACTAGTAACACAAATTTAGATGTAAACAATGGGTTAGAGACTAGAGGAATGTTTGGAGGAAGAGTTCGCCAAGCTCAAATTCAGCAATGTCTCATTTATAACAAATGCCAATCGCCTTATGGACAATTATGGGATATCATTCGTAAATAAAGATAAAAGAGGTTGGAACAAACAGCCACTACATTTCAATCTTATTAACTATTAAATAAATCGTGGGTGAGACAAAAGTAAAGACCACTTTTGTTTTATCTCTCAAAACCAAACAAACGGTGGTGCAAAAGTAGCTCTTTCGGAAATACGCCGAAATTCACCAAAAATTTGAAGAGCAATTTTCGGAAATTCCTTCTTATTTCTCAGAGCTAACCACTTTTGTCCCAACCTCTTTATAAATTGGGATTTGATTATAATAAACAATATTTTTTTAACTATTACTATTATTCATCAAAATAATTCCCAGGGACTACATTGATTGTTTTCGTACTTGTATCGACATCCTTCACATAAAGTAGTGAAGTATAATCGTCAATTGCTCGATTGCCATTAAATTTAGATTCCGCAAAAACGGTAATTCCAACAAGTTCAGCTTCAAATTCTTCAATTAAGCTCTTCATCCCGTTGACTGTGCCGCCGCCCTTCATAAAGTCATCGACCACTAAAACTCTTGAACCACGTTTTAAACTACGCTTAGATAATTCCATTTTTTCGATTCGCTCAGAAGAACCTGAAACATAATTGACACTAACTGTTGAACCTTCTGTGATTTTTGAATCTCTTCTTACAATCACAAATGGAACATTTAAGTAGTAAGAAACAGCTTGGGCGATTGGCACACCTTTTGTAGCAACCGTCATAACTGCATCGATTTCTTGATCTAAATATTTTGATGCAATGATTCGACCAACCGGACGTAATAACTCTGGTTGTCCTAGTAAATCAGAGAGATAAACATAGCCTCCAGGTAACAGACGATCTTGTTCTGATAAACGATCACATAATTCCAACACAATTTTTTTAGATTCTTCCAATGGAATCTCTGGAATAAACTGAACTCCTCCTGCTGCACCAGGAATCGTTTCTAATAACCCAGTTCCTCGTTCCTTAAATGTTCTTTTAATAATAGCTAGATCTTCACTGATTGATGATTTCGCAGATTGATATTGCTCCGCAAAATACGTTAAAGATACCAATGTGTGCGGGTGATCCAATAAATATTGTGTCATATCAATTAATCGTTCACTTCTCCTAATTTTCAATTTATCTTCTCCTCTACTAGTTTTCTGTCTATTAATCTTTATATAGTATTTCGATGTTATCTCGTGTCTACTAATTTCTCAAAGGGATACACTTTTGCTCCATCCCTTATGCTATAGATTCTTATTATAAGGGTTTATCCAAAAAAAATCGACTATTATTTAAAAAATCACGAAAATAGTTCGCATTTCAGTGTAAAAAAAGAAGAAATACGAAAAAATCTTCGCTTTCTTCTTAAAGTTTTTTATTAAATAAAAATTACAGCAACTATTCACCTATTTTACTTGCTTGCTCTTGCATTTTCTTTTTTCTTTGCACGATTAAGGTGAGTCGTCGAACGACATTTACAATCAAGAAAAGTGCAATAAATATCAGGGTAATACTGGCACTTGGCGGTGTTTCTAAATAGTAGGAACTAGTCAAACCTGTCAGCATACCAATAAATCCCATAATCACACTAATAATAATAACTGTATTGAAGCCTTTACCGATCCGCATACCAATAGCTGCAGGTAAAACCATAATAGCAGAAATCAACAACGCTCCTGCAATTGGAATCATCACTGCAATAGCTACCCCTGTAATTACATTGAATAACATCGACATCCAATAAACGGGTAAACCATCTACGTGAGCGGTATCCTCGTCAAAAGTTAAGACATACATCGGTCGTTTGAATAAACAGAATAATGTCACTAAAACCACTAAAAGAACAGCTAAAATCGTTACTTGATTCCAAGTGATAGTAACAATTGAGCCAAACAAGTATGACTGAATACTGGCTGCAGAATTACCACCGCTTAAATTCATTAAAACGAGCGCCAAAGCTAGTCCACCAGACATTAGAATAGCGATTGATATTTCTGAATACGTGCGATAAATCGTTCGTAAATATTCTAAAATAACGGCTGCAATGATCACAATTACAAGTGTCATCAAATCAGGATTCAAATTTAAGAAAAAACCTAGTGCGACCCCAGCTAAAGATACATGGGATAAGGTATCTGCCATTAATGATTGTCTCCGAATTACTAGAAAAACACCCAACATTGGTGCAATCACTGAGATAAAACCAGCTGCAAAAAAGGCTTTTCTCATGAACTCATATGAAAGCATCTCCATTGTGAGTCCTCCTTTCTGACTAAACGAATTTGACGATCTGCATACGCCTTGATATCTTCATGATCGTGAGTAATCATTAAAATCGCTTTGCCATGATCACATGCATTATGCTTTAACAGTCGATAAAATTCGTTTCTAGAAGTTTCATCCATTCCTGTTGTTGGTTCATCTAAAATAAATAAATCGGGATCTGTAGCGAAAATACGGGCTAAACTGATACGCTGTTTTTGCCCACCAGATAATTCGCCAATGCGTTTGTTCCGCATCTCCCACATGCCAACAGCTTTTAATGCTTTTTCTACATGTTGATGGTCACGCTTTGTTAAAGGTTTGAACCAACGATTACGTGGAAAACGACCCGATCGAACTAATTCAATCACGGTACTTGGAAAGCCAGCATTAAAAGAGGCCACTTGCTGCGGAATATAACCAATACTGATTTTCCTTCCTTCGACATTTTTTTTAGCAATCGTAATCTTTCCGCTCGTCGGTTTTAATAACCCTAAGGTACTTTTAATCAAGGTTGATTTTGCAGCACCGTTTTCGCCTGTTAAAATCACAAATTCACCTGGATCTACATGATAGGATACCCCTTGTAAAACGGGTTCATCATCATAATAGAAAGTTAAATCTTTAACGTCTATATAGTGCATAAGATTGCTCCTTTGTTTAAATACGTGGTTGAGACAAAAGCGATTAGCTCCGAGAAATAAGAAGTAATTTTCGAAAATGACAAGAAACACGAAAGGTTCCCTTTCGATGTTGAATGATTCCTACTTGGTGCTCTTCAAATTTTTGGTAAATTTCGTCTTATTTCCGAAGGAGTTGCTTTTGCACCACCGTTTATCAGGTCATAAAACAATCGATTAGAATTGAGTAATTGGACGAACCAGCAGTTATTGCGTTCTTTGCAATGAATGATGGTTAGGAAATTGCCGAGATTCCGATTGTTTTATGCCGTTTGTTCGGTTTTAAAAGATAAAACAAAAGTGGTTTTTACTTTTGTCTCGCCCACGTTACTAAATTTAGCTGATCCTTCTGTTAAAAGAAATCAATTGATACTTTTCTTCAATGCGGCTAAATTTTCTTTCATAACAGAAATATAATCCTCACCTGCATCTTGTTCTTTCTGTGTTAAACTTTCTAATGGATTTAACACCGCTAATTCAACACCTGTTTCTTTCGCTAATGTTTTCGCTACTTTTGAAGAAGCTGTTGTTTCAAAATAGATGACTGAAACGTGGTTAGCTTCAATATATTTTTTCAATTCAGCTAAACGACTTGGCGATGGTTCTTGGTCTGGAGAAATACCTGCAATCGATTCTTGTGTTAACCCATATTGTTTGGCTAAATAACCAAAAGCCGCGTGTTGGGTAACAAACGTCTTATTTTTAGCTTCTTTAAAAGCCGCTTGATATTCTTGATCCAACTCAGTCAATTTTTCTAAATAAGTTGTAGCATTTTTTTCAAATGTCTCTTTGTGTTCTGGATAACGTTTAATCAACGCATCACGAATTGTTTCAACTTCTTTTTTCGCTAAAACAGGATCTAACCAAACATGAGGATCTAATTCGTGCTCGTGTCCTTCATGCTCTTCTTCATCTTCATCCTCGTGGACAGCGCCGTCCATTAACGTAATATTTTGACTCGCATCGACAACTGTTACCTTTTTCTGATCAACATTTTCTAGAACATCTTTTACCCATGTTTCCAATTCTAAACTATTGTAAACAAACACATCACTATCTGTAATTTTAGCGATATCCTTGGCACTTGGCTCATAATCATGTGGCTCTGTTCCTGCTGGAATCAATAGCTCCACATCACCCAAATCCCCTACAATATTTTTAGTAAAATCATACATTGGATAAAATGTCGTCACAACTTTTATTTTATCCTCTGCTTTTTTAGTCTCTTCTTTTGTTTGTCCACACGCAGCTAGTAAAAAAATAGCTATAATCGCTAGTAATCCGACACGCCAGTTTAAATGATTCTTTTTCATAATTTGCCTCATTCCGATTTAATCTACATAAAACGTAACATTTACGATTTATCAACAAAGATTAATTTAGCAGATGACATCCATTCCGTCAAGAGAAAACTCTATTCAAGAACCCTTCAAAGCTTCTAACAATAATAGTATAAATAGTGAATAACTCGTTCGATAACTTGAAAATAGAGCCTCTAAAAAAGAGACCGAAACACAACTCTTTGAGTTAGTGTTCGATCTCTACAAAAATCATTTTAACGTTCGTACGAGATAAACTTCGTCACAAAATCCTTTTAAACCATTATAAATACGTTGCGCTCTCGTTTTTTTCGAGCAAAGAGCAAAAACTGTTGGTCCACTACCACTCATCAAAGCAGCATCAGCTCCATATTTTATCATTCGGTCTTTAATTTGTTGAATAATTGGATGACGTTTGATTGTCACACCTTCTAGCGCATTTCCAATTTTTTGTGTCATCATCGCATAATCATTCAGCTCAATTGCCTGTTTAAGTCCTTTAATATCTGGATGGTCGATACTATTAAAGGATAAGCTACCAAAAATCGAACTTGTTGAGACACTCATTCTTGGTTTAACTAAAACGACCCAGCATTGTGGCATTGCTGGCATCATTTCGATTTTCTCCCCACGTCCAGTCACAAAGGCTGTTCCACCTTCGATGCAGTAAGGAACATCTGAGCCAATCTGGCCACCTAATTCCGCTAATCTATCATTAGAAAGATTTAATTCCCATAATCGGTTCAGACCACGCAAGGTCGCTGCACAATCACTGCTACCACCAGCCAAACCTGCAGCTACAGGAATTCTTTTTTCAATATGAATCTTTATTCCTTGTGATTGATGATATGTTCTTTTTAATAATTCTGCGGCTTGATAGACATGATTTCTTCTATCTAAAGGCAAAAAAGAATTATTTGTATCGATGATGATTTTATTTTCATTTATTGTTTCAAAAGAAAGTCGATCAGCTAAATCAACACTTGCCATAATCATTTCTAATTCATGGTAGCCATCTTGTCTTTTATAAAGGGCATCTAATCCTAAATTGATTTTCGCTGGGGCTTTTTCTATAATATCCATTTTTTTCACCTATCTATGTTTACTGCTAACAGTTTCCACAATCTTTTAAATTTTATCATATGTTCTACAATAAGTATATATGCCCTTTATTTGGATTTAGCTATTTATTATGAATACATCGAAGATTTTTATGGAAAAATGCGCACAAAAGGCACCTACATTCGTTTCGGTTGACTAAACGATACAAATAATAAAAGAAGCTAAGGCAAGAGTTTTTGACCCTTGTCTTAGCTTTTTTATCGTATGATTACTTAGACTGCTTCGCTGACAAATTCGATTTCTACTGTGCGTGTCAACACATCTGAATAGCTGTAAGATACGCGTTCAAAAGAATTTTCATCTGGATCTAAATCCACTACGAAAACAGAAGGATATGTCTCTGTCAAAATACCTTTACGCTCAGTTTGTCGCTTTCTGCCTGTTTGAGCAACAAGTGTTATTTTGCTCCCAATGCGGCATTCTAAATCTTTTTTGATTGAAGCTAAAGTTGTTGGCATTGCATTCACCTCACGCTCCATCATATCACATTTTAAAGAAAATAACAAGTTTACCATAATAGAATTTCAAATGCAACAAATTTACTAAAATACTATTTAAATAATGAAGTGCAAGAACAGACTTGTTTTTTAGTCGCAAATAAGTTCCTTAATTTTCTTTTTCGCCCGATCATAAGCACTACGGATTGTTCCTTCTTTCACTTGCTTCGCTTCTGCAATTTCAGCTAAATTTTTCCCAGTCATATACTCTTGAAAAGTAGTTCGTTCAAATGGAGACAAGGTGACGGGCAATTCCTCCAAATTTTCGCGAATAATCATTTGATCAAGTACATCATCGGGTGCCAAACTCATTTCATTGAAAAAGGATTCTCCTTGGCTCTCAACCTTTTGATCCAATGAAACACTAGTCGTATCAATCGTTCGTTTGACTGCACATTGTTTACGCACTAAACTCTTGATATGATTTTCAAGGTTCATTTTAAAAAAACGACCAATAGATGTGTTTTGTTGCGCATCATATCGTTCGATGGACTTGTAAAAAATGATGCGGCCTTCTTGTATCCAATCATCTAAGTCAAATCCCCTTAAATAATACTTCTTTCGCATTTTATAAACGATTGGACAATATTGTCGATACAATCGATCAAATGCCAAAGAATCTCCTGCTAATATCGCTTTGTATTCTTCCACATAAAACTCCTCCTTTCATCACTTCATTCTCAATAAAGTAATTACTCAGAGGGTAGCATGTTTTTTCTTACAAAAAGAACCGAACGTTTGTTCAATCGCTTTTTTTAGATAATTCTTCTAATTTGTCCGACAATTTTGACAATTGTTCCAAATTCCACGGGGAATTTCGTCGAAAATCTTGAAAATGGATATCAGTAGCATGAATAGCAATCGTCCGCTCAGTCTTTTTGACATTTTTGTATAATTCATTCGCCGACTCACGCAGCGCGCCTTGTGAGAAAACGACCCACTGTTCTGCTAAATCACTTGTGGCGACTGTCACTTGCGTTAATCGGGTATTTTTTTCTCCCGCGATACGTTCAATATAACTGTCAGCTGTTTCGTCTTCTTTCGTGAAAACAACCGTTAATTGATATTTTTTATAGGATTTTTGAATACCTGGGACCAATTGCGCATCAAAAACAACAATAATTTCAAGTGCTTCATATTTTCCATAGTTAGATAATCGATTCAACAATAATTCTCGTGCATCTTCGAGATTATTTTGATTTTTCAGCCGAACTAACTCAGGCCAAGCCCCAATCATATTGTATCCATCAACAATCAATAACTGTTGTTTCATTGTATCCACCTTCTTTATTTTATTGGGTTTCTACCACGAAAGACTTCGTACATCAATAGTCCAGAAGCCACGCCTGCATTTAAACTTTGAACGTGTCCAACCATTGGAATGGTAATCAACTCGTCTACTTCTTTGTGTAAACCTGGACTCATACCGCGACCTTCGTTCCCGATAATCAATGCAACCGCGCCTTGGCTATTCCAGTTTCGATAATCGGTTCCTTTCATATCCGTCCCAAAAATCCAAAATTGATGTTCTTTTAACGTCGCAATACTTTGGGCCAAATTCGTTACTCGAGCAACTGGAATGTATTCTACAGCACCAGTTGACGCTTTAGTCACAACTGGTGTAATTCCAACTGCTCGATGTTTTGGAATAATAATCCCATCGACACCTGTTGCATCTGCTGTTCGTAAAATAGAACCAAAATTGTGCGGATCTTCAATTCCATCTAAAATTAAGAAAAATGGTGCTTCTGTTTTTTCTTTTGTTTGGCTAATCAATTCATCTAGTGTTAAATATTCATATGCTGTAATTGCTAACACGATTCCCTGATGAACGCCATGATCTGTCATTGTATCCAGCTTTTGTTTTGGCACCCACTTAACTGGAACTGCATGTTCTTTCGCCAATAATTTCAAATGTTCTACTTTTTCACTTTTACTATCCTCTTGTAAAAACAACTTATTTCCACGACCTTGTTGAATCGCTTCTACGGTTGCATGGTTACCAAATACAAAGTTATCTTCAGTATTCTCTTTGGGTACCTCTTTTCGATGATGCTCTTTATTCTGTGTTTTTTTCTTATAAGAACCTTTTTTATACGCATTCTTTTTATCATTTCTCATTATTTTCACCTATTCTTTTGATACACCAGCTGATCAATTCTTCTAAGCGTTCCGTTTGTTTTGTTAAGTGTAGATAGCCCATCAACGCCTCAAATCCAGTCGAAATTCGATAGGTTGTAATATCCGCATTTTTAGCAGAAGTATGACTTTTGGCATTTCTTCCTCGTTTATACATCATAATTTCTGTTTCTACCAATATATCGGTTGCCAACATTTCTTGCACTAAAAATGCTTGCGCTTTTGCAGAAACATATTGTGTGGCCATTCGATGCAAAACGTTGGGTTTTGTTTGACCCAATTCAACTAAATAATCGCGAATATAAATTTCATAAATCGCATCGCCAACATAGGCTAATGCCAAACCATTTAACTGTGTGTAATCTCTCATTCACTTCTTCTCCATCTTGTTCCTTGCGGTGTATCTTCTAAAATAATTCCTTTTTCCTTGAATAAATCGCGAATTTCATCACTACGGGCAAAATCACGTGATTTACGCGCTTGATTTCGTTCCTCAATTAGTTGTTCTACCTCATCATCTAATAACTCATTAGAAACGAAATAAATGCCAAAAACACTTAACCAGTCTGTAAATTTAGTCATCGCCTCAGTCAGCACAATACTTGAAACGACTTCTTTTTCACTATATTGATTTAACCACTTCGCAAATTCATACACAATAGTGATTCCATTTGCTGTATTAAAATCATCATCCATTTCGGCGACAAATCGAGCTTCAAAAGTGTCTAATTGTTTCAGCAATTCTTGATCTTCCTCTGTCTGTTCGATAGCAGAGTCTTTTCTAAATGAAAGATTCTCCAATGCGGTTTGTAGTTTTTGTAAATTAACGGCCGCTTCTTTCATTGTCACTTCACTATATTTGATTGGACGACGATATTGGGTCGTTGCCATAAAGAAACGTAGAATTTGTGGATCCACTTCTTTCACCAGCTCGTGAACTGTAATAAAATTACCAAGAGATTTACTCATTTTCTCATCATCATCACCAATCGTGACATACCCATTATGCATCCAGTAGTTTGCAAATGTCGCGCCGGTTTTTGCTTCACTTTGAGCAATTTCATTTTCATGATGAGGAAATTCTAAATCTTGACCGCCGCCATGAATATCGATTGTTTCGCCTAGATGCTTCGTTGCCATCACCGAGCATTCAATATGCCAGCCTGGACGACCTGCACCCCAAGGAGAGTCCCAAGAAATTTCTCCCTCTTTCGCTTTCTTCCACAAAGCAAAATCTAATGGATCTTCTTTTAATGCTCTTTCATCTCCCGTACGTTGACTTGCACCCACTTCTAGCTCATCGATTGATTGATGGCTTAGTTTGCCATACCCATCAAATTTACGCGTTCGATAATAAACATCTCCTTGCGATTCATAGGCATAACCCTTTTCGATTAAAGCACTGATAAACGTGAGAATATCCTCCATATGATCCATTACGCGTGGATGTAAGGTTGCTGGTTTGACATTTAAATGATTTGTATCTTCTTCAAATGCATGAATAAAACGCTCAGAAACTTCTGGTGCTGTAATTCCTAATTCTTTAGCCGCACGAATGATTTTATCATCCACATCGGTAAAATTAGAGACATAATTCACTTCATAGCCACGATATTCAAGATAACGACGAATCGTATCAAAGGCAATCGTACTACGAGCATTTCCAATGTGAATATAGTTATAAACAGTTGGTCCGCAAACATACATCCGAACCTTTCCTGCTTCAATCGGCACAAATTTTTCTTTTTCTCTAGTTAATGTATTATAAATTTGAATCATAAACTTCCTCCACTCTTTCTCCTTTGATTCTAACAACCTTGGCTGGAATACCGACCGCCGTTGTATCAGCGGGAATATCATGTAAAACAACAGCTGAAGCGCCTATTTTAGCGCGTTCACCAATAATAACAGGACCTAAAATTTGAGCATGCGCATGAATCATCGCCCCTTTTTTAACTGTAGGATGCCTTTTTCCTGTATCTTTTCCCGTTCCACCAAGAGTCACTCCATGGAACAAAACAACATCTTCTTCAATTTCTGCTGTTTGACCAATCACGATGCCCATTCCATGATCAATAAATACGCCAGAAGCAATTTTTGCGCCAGGATGAATCTCGATTCCCGTTAAGAAACGCCAAAACTGGGCATTCATTTTAGCTAACAAGAATAAACGATGGCGATATAAAAAATGCGATAAGCGATGCCAAAACAGGGCATGTACCCCAGGATAAGTTAATACTACTTCTAATGTAGAATGGACAGCAGGATCATTTTTCTTGGTCGCTGCCACTGCTCGACTTAACCAACCCATATTTTTTCTCCTTTCTTACTCAATCAGAATAAACAAATAAAGCGTCTTTTGAACAAACTAAATTTGTTCAAAAGACGCTTTTCGCGTGGTTCCACTTTTTTTCGCAGAGTTACATTCTCTACCTCAAAACAGATAACGTCTGTCAGCCGTCTTCAACTACTTATCGTCGAAACCACTCAAAGATGCATTTCAAAAGATTTTATCAACTGTTTTCACCAACCACAGTCTCTCTAAAGATAATTTCTCTTTACTTCTTCTTATCATTGTGTTTTATTCGTTTGAATAAAGTAAGTCGAACGAACGGCGTTACTTCATTCATTAATTTTTAAATTATAACACATTTACTAAATGAGCTAATGCTTTTTCTTTACCAAGTAATTCGATTGTTTCTGCTAATTCTGGACCATGAACTTGACCAGATACAGCGACACGAATTGGCATAAATAAGTTTTTCCCTTTAATGCCTGTTTCTTTTTGAACTGCTTTAATTGCTGCTTTGATACTTGCTACATCCAAAGTATCTAATGCTTCTAATTGTCCTTTAAAAGCTTGTAAAACAGTTGGAACTGTTTCGCCTGCTAAAACTTCTTTTGCCGCATCATCTAGCGTTGGATGCTCATTAAAGAACAACGTAGAAAGCGCAACGATTTCAGCCGCATAACTCATTTGTGGTTGATATAAACTTACTACTTTTTCCACCCAAGCAATTTTTTCTGCACTAGGATTTTCCTCTACACGACCATCGGCAATTAGATAAGGTAAACATTTTTCAGTCAACACATTTAAATCCATTTGTTTCACGTATTGGTTATTTACCCATTCTAATTTTTTACTGTCAAAAGCAGCCGGTGATTTACTTAAACGCTCTGGATCAAAGATCTTCACTAGTTCGTCTTGGCTGAAGATTTCTTCTTCGCCAACTGGTGACCAACCTAATAAAGCAATGAAATTAAACATCGCTTCAGGTACATAACCTAATTCGCGATATTGCTCGATAAATTGAAGAATCGTTTCATCACGTTTACTTAATTTTTTACCCGTTTCAGAGTTGATGATTAATGTCATATGTCCAAATTCTGGTGCTTTCCAACCAAAGGCTTCATAAACCATCAATTGTTTGGGTGTATTGGCAATATGATCGTCCCCACGTAAAACATGAGTGATTTTCATCAAATGATCATCCACTGCAACTGCAAAATTATAAGTTGGCATACCATCGCGTTTTTGGATAACAAAATCGCCACCGATATTATCAGATTCAAAAACAATTTCACCTTTTACCATGTCTTCAAACGTATACGATGTATTTCTAGGAACACGGAAACGAACAACTGAAGCCAAACCTTGCGCTTCTTTTGCCGCTTGTTCTGAAGGCGTTAAGTTTGCACAGCAACCAGAGTAATGAGGCATTTCACCACGAGCGCGTTGCGCTTCACGTTCTGCTTCTATTTCATCTTCTGTACAATAACATTTGTATGCACGGTTGCTACTTAATAATTGATCAATCAAAGGTTGATAAATATCGCCACGCTCTGATTGACGATAAGGTCCATACTCACCTGGTTTTTCAGGGGATTCGTCCCATTCCATTCCAAGCCAAGCTAAGTTTTCAAGCTGACTTTTTTCGCCATCGGCAATATTTCTTTTAGCATCCGTATCTTCAATACGAATAATAAACTCTCCATCATTATGACGGGCAAATAAATAGTTAAATAATGCTGTTCTAGCATTTCCAATATGCAGATGTCCTGTTGGACTTGGTGCATAACGTACACGAACTTTTGTCATTTCCATTCCTCTTTCCGTTTTGAATCATATAATCAAACAAAATATACTAAACTATATTTTTTCTAGTAATGCTACTGCAATCGAGCCCATGCCTTCTTCTCGACCAATAAAACCCATCTTTTCCATCGTCGTTGCTTTTAAATTGATTTGATTGGTCTCAATTTTACAAGCTTCTGCAATATTTTTTTTCATTGCTTCTAGATAAGGTTGCATCTTTGGTGCTTCAGCTAAAATTGTACAATCAATATTGCCAATAGTAAAGCCTAATTCTTGAACTTTTTCGACTGCTTCTTTTAATAACAGAACTGAATTGGCATCTTTGAATTTAGGATCTGTATCAGGAAACAAATGGCCAATATCTCCTAGACCTGCTGCGCCTAATAAAGCATCTGTAATGGCATGTAATAATACATCTGCATCCGAGTGTCCCAGCAGTCCTTTTTCAAAAGGAAGCTCCACACCACCGATAACCAATTTTCTATTTTCTGCCAACTGATGGACATCAAATCCCTGCCCGATTCGTATCATATTTTTCACCTAACTTTTTTTTGTTTGACAATCGCTTCGCCGATCAACATATCTTCTGGTGTCGTTAACTTGATATTTTCATAACTGCCTAAAACCATTGAAACGCTAAATTCTTTATACCGCTCAATCAACGAAGCCTCATCTGTTCCTAAATACGCTTCAGCCTGTGCTTGTTGGTGGGCACTTAACAAATCTTCACCATAGAACGCTTGTGGGGTCTGAATTTGCCATAACGTTTCACGTGGAACAGTCTCTTCAACCACACCATTAACCACTCGTTTGATTGTATCTTTTACTGGAACACCTAAAATCGCTCCACGTGTCTCGGTCACCTTTCTATGCAATTGTTTCAATTGACTTAACGCAACAAACGGTCGTGCACCATCATGAACCATCACGATATTTTTCAAATCAAGCAAAGCATTTAGCCCATTATATACACTGTACTGTCGCTCGCTCCCACCTGGAATGATTGTGATTGGACACTTACTTTTTTTGGCTGCTTTTTTAATCGTTTCTGCCAATAATTTTTGCTCATCTTCTTGTGTCACTAAAATAATATGTTTACACGCTGGGTCTTTTAAAAAAGTCTGCAAAGAATAGGTAATAACTGGTTTTCCCATCAAATGGAGTAAAATTTTATTTCGACTAGCCCGCATTCGCTTTCCTTGACCAGCAGCTAACAAAATCACTTCATAGTCAGAAAGCAAATTCTTTTTTTTAGCTTTTTCCATTGGCTTGTTTTTCATCAATTCCGCGACTCGAATGCGCCGGTTTAGCAAAAATCATTCGACCAGCAGCAGTCTGCAAGGCACTGGTGACAATCACTTGAATTTGTTCATTCATATAATGTTGCCCATCTTCAACCACGACCATCGTCCCATCATCTAAATAAGCGACACCTTGTTGTCGTTCAGTCCCCGCTTTTACAACCATCACATTCATCGCTTCACCAGGAATAACCACTGGTTTCACCGCATTGGCTAACTCATTGATATTAAGCACAGGGACATTTTGAAATTCTGAAACTTTGTTTAAATTATAATCATTTGTCACAACAATTCCGTCTAATAACTTAGCTAATTTGATTAATTTACTATCTACTTCAGTAATATCTTCAAAATCGCCATCATACATTTCTACTGAAATTCCGTCTTCTTTTTGCAGGGCATTCAAAATATCTAATCCACGACGACCACGGACACGTTTTAAACTATCGCCTGAATCCGCAATATACTGCAATTCATACAAAACAAAATTCGGAATCAAAAGAACTCCTTCTAAAAAACCAGTCTTGGCAATATCATAAATACGTCCATCAATAATCACACTCGTATCTAAAATTTTATATTTATGGAAACGATCAGCGACTTTGCGTTCTAAAATTTGGCCTTCTGTTTCTGCTGGTGCTTTTTTTGGTTTAGGCGTAAAAATTTTACGCCATTCATCGATTCTCGTAGTTCCCATTCGAAAACCTAAATACCCAAGAACAATCATAACTAAGATTGGCAAAACACTATTAACAAAAGGAATCGCCAAGTTATACATAGGGATTGAGATAATTACCCCTAAGATTAAGCCTAAAATGGCACCAACACTACCAAATAAAAGGTAGGTTAAACTCATTTCATTTAATGCTGCTTCAATTTTTTTAACACCTGAAAGAATATACTTTGCTAACCCTAAAGATAAAATAAAGAAAATAATTGCACCAAGTATGCTATTTGTCAGGGCATTAGCTAGCACTGGATTCTTTCCTTGTCCGATCATCGTCCAAACCATAGGCAATAATGAAATACCTAAGCTTGCACCCACGATGACCATCAAAAATGTGATGACACGTTTTTGCATACATTCATCCTCCAATAATTCAATTAATGAGCCTGTGAAAAGTGCTACTATCACGTAAGTGACTTGCACTTTTCATCTTATGCTCTTATAAAAATACTTTTCTTAATGTTTCACCAATTGTGGCTACACCGATTACTTCAATGCCTTTTGGAGGTGTCCAGCCAGCAAGGTTATTTTTAGGTAAATACACTTTGGTAAAGCCAAGCTTCTGCGCTTCTTTCACCCGTTGTTCAATGCTATTTACTCTTCGAATCTCCCCAGTCAAGCCAATTTCTCCAATAAAACATTCAGTCGGTTTGGTTCCTTTTTCTTTATAACTAGAGGCAATACTTACCGCTACCGCTAAATCGATAGCAGGTTCATTAATTTTTACACCGCCGGCTGCCTTTAGGTAGGCATCTTGATTTTGCAATAACAAACCTGCTCGTTTTTCTAACACTGCCATGATTAATGACGCACGATTAAAATCCAGTCCCGTCGTTGTTCGCTTGGCATTACCAAACATTGTTGGGGTGACCAAAGCTTGTACTTCAACTAGAATTGGGCGCGTCCCTTCCATGGCAACGACAATAGCCGATCCAGTGGCACCATCTAAACGTTCTTCTAGGAATACTTGTGATGGATTGGCCACCTCTTCTAACCCATGTTCTCTCATTTCAAAAATACCCAGTTCATTGGTTGAACCAAAACGATTCTTGACCGCTCGTAAAATACGGAAAGTATGATGTTTATCGCCTTCAAAATAAAGAACAGTATCCACCATATGTTCCAACATCCTAGGACCTGCAATCGAACCTTCTTTTGTTACATGACCTACGATAAAAATAGCAATTCCATTGGTTTTGGCCAATTTTAACAATTCAGCCGTCGTCTCCCGAACTTGACTGACACTACCTGCCACACTAGTTACATCTGGCTGTGTCATCGTTTGGATTGAGTCGATGATAACGTAATCGGGTTCTAATTTTTCAATAGCCCGCGAAATTTCATTCATGTCTGTTTCAGCATATAAATAAAAATCGGTATTACTGCTGCCCAAACGTTCTGCACGCAGCTTGATTTGTTCCGCACTTTCTTCACCAGAAACGTAAAGAACTTTCCCGCCAATTTCAGCTAGTTGCTGAGATACTTGCAGTAATAACGTCGATTTCCCAATCCCGGGATCGCCGCCGATTAAAACTAGTGAACCTGGAACAACGCCACCGCCTAATACGCGATTTAATTCAGTTAATTTTGTTTTGACACGAGGTTCTTTTTTAGGAACAATCTCTGTCAACTTTTGTGGCTGGGTCTTTTTACCTGTCAAACTAACTCGTGCTCTACGATCAGTCGTATCTTGTGTTGTTACTTCCACCATACTATTCCATTGTCCGCAATTAGGACAACGGCCTAAATATTTAGGTGAAATATAGCCACAATGCTGACATTCAAACTGAACCTTTGCCTTTTTTGCCATCTGTCAGCCCTCGCTTCATTCTATCATAGTCTAAATGCTTTATCCTAAGACTTCTAGCCTAAATTAATAGTTTTATAAAGATTTGTTTCTTCTATTATTGTCCAGAAGAACCAAAACCACCTTCACGCTCTGTTTCAACCGTGTCGCTATCTGCTAAAAGAAATGGTTTGAAAATTCCTTGACCAATTCGTTCTCCTTTTTCGATTACAACTTCTTCATAGCCAAAATTTAAGAACTGGAACATAATGTGTCCTTCATTGCCAGCGTTATTATAATAATCACAGTCTATAACACCTACGCCATTTGCTAAAACTAAGAAGCGTTTTAATGGATTTGATGAACGACTTACTAATTCTAAGTATTCATTTTTAGCCATGTACGCTTTGATTCCTGTTTTTACCAACACAGGTTTGGGTGCAATTCCAGCTGCCTGCTGTTGCCAAATACTTGGGACTACTACTGTTTCAGCTGCTTCAAAATCATACCCAGCGGCACCTTTTGTTGCTCTTTGGGGAATATTTAATTGTTCTTCCTTAAATGTCGATAGAATTTCAAATCCTCTTTGTTTCATAAAAAATCTCCTCTACTTGTAAACTATTTTTATTTTAACATACTCTATTCGTTCTCTGTTTAGTTTTCTTAGTATCTTTCATTGTTCAATCATGATTTTTTAATCTTCTCTTTTCGATTAAACCTAATCATCTCATAAAGTGTCACCGCAAATAGAATTATCAACAACAAGACACTAATTAAATGAATCGCTTCAACGACAGAAATGGCAGCTGTATTTCTCACACGATGCTGGGTGATTTTTAATACCGTAATCAATGGCAACCTGTTTTCTTGTATTAAGAGCCACAACAATGTGACTAACAATAGTTGATGACAAATACTCCCTTTTGTCTGTGTACTATATTTAATAATTACTCGTTCATCTTTTGGCAAAATTTCTTCATGATAATAGATTTTATTTAAGAAAGATCCGGTCGCACTAGTAAACGTACTTAGTAAAAAAATACCTACTGGAAAAATAGGTGAAAATAATAACGTAACCAATGAAAGGAAAAAGCCATAGACATGCAGAATTTTTGGCTCTTGTTTAGGGAATAAACGGTAAAGTTGTTTAGTTAGTATACCTGACAACAAAATTCCTAAAATGTAAGGTACATACAAGTGACTTACAATCTTATCTGAGCCTAAACGAATAGCAATATAAAAAGTCCCAAAAAGGAGCATGAAATTATTACACATGCCCGTTACAAACGTGAAAATATTTAACCAAGCAGGTAACTTCCAAACTTTTCTTTGGCGATTAAAATACCAAGCGGCAAGTAAAAATAAGAGTGAGAATCCTGTCACACCAATCATTAAAAAGTCCGTATTTAAAAGCATCCGTGCTAAACGAATAAATAGCAACAAAACAAAGAAAACGAGAAACAGGATAAACTCTTTGACTGAAACGACCTTTCGATCGACTTCATTAAAGTCGATTTCATAGCTTGGAAAGTGCGTAATCGTATGGTACGCAGCAATGTACAAAGCCCCATATTCTAATAATACAATCATTATACGAGAAGATGTAGGCAGATTCAGCGAAGCAATCAAAACCACTAAAAGCAAAAGAGCAAAAGGACTGCTTTCTTTTTTAAATACCGAAACACCTTGCTCTTTTTCATAAAAATTAACCGTTGTATTGGCAGCGGGTAACCAAGCAGCACTTAAGCCAATCAAAATCGCTGACAGATAATATAACGGAAAGAAAAATTGTGCCGTCAAACCAAATAAGCACCCGAGTCCGCCAAATAAAACAGAAATAATTAGAATGGTGAATGTTTCTAGTTTCCCTTTGAAGCTTCTTAGTAAAAAAATACCTGTCATCCTAAAGGTATAGAATAAAACAAAAGGGAGCGTCGTTTCTAGCTTTATCCCATTACTTAAACCCATAAAAAGTAAATAAGGAACGAAAATAATTGTATTTGATAAAACGAAAGGGGCAGCTTGCATAAACTGACGAATCGTATTTTTTATAATAGACATGAGAAAATCTCCTTTAAATTTTGTAAATAAGCGAAGCATTGATTATTTAATAAAGCTGGTGTAAGGAAGCTGCAATCTTTAGCAATCACAGAAAACACGAAAACACACCTTCTGAGGTTTGCTAATTCTTATTTGATACTATTTCAAATTTTAACTAACCGAGTAAGAATTTTGCACCATCAGCTCACAAAGAAGTTCACTGTTTTTTTATTGCCCAGTTATAAAGTGATTATGAGAAAACATTCAGTTAAGAAAAGGATTAAAAAATTTCCTTATACATACAATCCAGTTGAAAAAAAGAGTGTGGGTGAGGAAGTTGGGACAAAAGCGGTTAGCTCCGAGAACCAAGTAGGTACGATGCATCATCGAATCACTACGTTCTTCGTGATTTATCGCAATAAGAAGGAATTTCCGAGAATGACAAGAAACACGAAAGGTTTCCTTTCGCTGTTGAATGATTCCTACTTGGTGCTCTTCAAATTTTTGGTAACCGAGTAGATATTGTGCAACATCAGCTCCTTAAATTCGCTGTGTTTTACAACAATTTCGGCTTGTTTCCGTAGGAGCTGCTTTTGCACCACCGTTTGTTCGGTTTTAAAAGATAAAACAAAAGTGATTTTTACTTTTGTCTCACCCACTTTATCTCTTAAAACCGAACAAATGGCATAAAACAATCAGAATCTCGGCAATTTCCGAACCAACATTCATTGCAAAGAGCGCAATAACTGCTAGTTTGTCCAATTGCTCGATTCTAAACGATTGTTTTATGACCTGAACAAACGGTGGTGTAAAAACAGCAGAAAATCTGGCTTACGCTCAATCAACACTATCTGCTAATTTTTAATTTCCACAAAAACCTTGATAAATTCAGCTTTCTCAATCGTTTCAAAATATCATTTAGTTTTAATAAAAAGCGGAAAAACAGACTTTTCATTAATACTCTAACTTTACCTCGTTCTATGAGGGATTACAATCATTAACTATTCCAGTTAAACAAATGATTTTTGACTATTTGACTGCTAATAGATTGTTCTTATCAAGAAAAAGGAGTGATACTAATTAATACGTGAAAATAAATCTGAAAGAATTTTAGAAACTTACTTTTTAATCTTTTTTTAATGTTAGGTTTCTGTTATAATTGTTTTCACATTTACTATCGCAAAAAGCGATAAATTATAAAGGAGAGATAGATGTATGAAAACTGTTTACAATTTTTCTGCTGGCCCTGCTGTATTACCGAAAAGTGTATTGGAAAAAGCGCAATCCGAATTGGTGAATTATGAAAACAGCGGGATGTCCGTAATGGAGTTGAGTCATCGGTCCTCCTTATTCGAAACCATTATCCAAAATGCTGAAACATTATTAAGAGAAATTATGAATATTCCTGATAATTATAAAGTGTTGTTTTTACAAGGTGGCGCAAGTATGCAATTTACCATGGTGCCGCTAAATTTAGCTCAAAATAAAAAAGCACTCTACGTGAACACTGGTTCTTGGGCAAAAAAAGCCATCAGTGAAGCGAAGAAAATCGATAACGTAGAGGTGGAAGTGATTGCTTCTAGTGAAGATAAAAATTTCACGTATATTCCAGAAATACGTAAAGAAGATATTCCACAAGATGCCGCTTATTTACACATTACAACAAATAATACAATCGAAGGAACTGCCTATTACGATTTGCCAGATACTGGTGATGTTCCATTAATTGCTGATATGTCGTCTAATATTTTATCTGTAAATTACAATGTAGCCGATTTTGGTTTAATTTATGCTGGAGCGCAAAAAAATATTGGTCCTGCTGGTCTAACAGTAGTGATTGTCCGTGAAGATTTGATTGGGCAGGTAGATGTTCTTAGCGCTATGTTGGATTATGATATCCATGCCAAAAATGGGTCAATGTACAATACACCGCCAACTTACAGTATTTATATGGCAAAACTTGTCTTCGAATGGATTAAAGAACAAGGCGGCATCCAAAAAATGGAAGAACAAAATAAAGACAAAGCCGCTTTACTTTATGATGAAATCGATGCGTCTGCTTTATTCTCATCACCTGTAACTAAAAAAGATCGTTCAATCAACAATGTGCCTTTTGTCACAGGTAGCGATGAATTAGATAAAGCCTTCAACAAAGAAGCTCTAGCGGCTGGCTTTGAAAACTTAAAAGGACACCGTTCTGTTGGTGGCATGCGTGCTAGTCTGTACAATGCATTTCCAAAAGCAGGAGTTGAAGCACTTATTGAATTGATGAAAAAATTTGAAGCAGAAAATGGAGGAACCAACTAATATGTACGATATTAAGACATTCAACGCCATTGCTCCAGAAGGTTTAGCTCGTTTCAATCCAGAAACCTTTACAATCAATCAAACAGAAATACCTGATGGGATTATCTTACGTAGTCAAAAACTACATGATTACGATTTTCCTGCTTCAGTCTTAGCCGTTGCTCGTGCAGGTGCTGGTACTAACAACGTGCCTGTCAAAAAATGTACAGAAGATGGCATCGTTGTATTTAATACGCCTGGTGCCAATGCCAATGCTGTAAAAGAATTAGTAGTTGCTTGTTTATTACTTTCTGTTCGCCCCATTTTAAGAGGCGCTAACTGGGTGCAAACATTAAGCGGAGCAGATGTTGAAGAACAAGCAGAGGCTGAAAAAAAACAATTTGCAGGTTCTGAACTAGAAGGAAAAAAATTGGGCGTAATTGGTCTAGGTGCGATTGGTGCCATGGTCGCTAATGATGCCTACCGTTTAGGAATGGAAGTTACAGGCTATGATCCGTTCGTATCTGTTGATACCGCTTGGAGCATTTCTCGTCGTGTCAAACGTGCGCAAAGTATGGAAGAAGTGTTTGCAAACTGCGATTTTATCACGATTCATGTGCCACTAACTGAAAATACGCATCATTTAATTGGTAAAGAAGAATTAGCAAAAATGAAAGATTCTGCTGTCTTATTGAATTTTGCTCGTGGAGAACTAGTAGATCCTGAAGCGGTAGTGACAGCACTTGAAAAGGGTGAAATCAGTAATTTTGTCACTGATTTTGCGGATGAACGTTTATTGAATAATGAAAAAATCTTAGTTTTACCACACTTAGGTGCTTCAACAGAAGAAGCAGAAACAAATTGTGCTAAAATGGCGGCTCGTACATTGAAAAAGTTTTTAGAAACAGGAAATATCAAACGATCTGTTAATTTTCCAACTGTGGAAATGGCGTTTAATTCGCCTCATCGTTTTGCGATTATCCATCGGAATGTACCGAATATGTTAGGACAAATCTCAACAGGGATTGCTAATTTAGGAATCAATATCGATAACATGATTAATCGTAGCCGTGAAGACTATGCGTATACAATTGTTGATGTTGCTGAAACAAATGAAGAAAAAATTGCAGAAGTCGCGGCAGAAATCCAAGCGGCGGAAAATATTATTCGCGTTCGTGCCATTAAAAATACCGAGGCGGTGAGCTACTAATATGGTCACAGTAAACCCGTTTAAAGGTATTCGTCCAACTGCTGACTTAAGTGCAGAAGTGGCGACACTTCCCTATGATGTATTAAACTCTGAAGAAGCACGCGAATTAGGTGCTGAAAACCAATACTCTTATCTTCATATCGATAAAGCAGAAATCGATTTACCGACTTCAGTATCGCCGTATGATGATCAAGTTTACCAAAAAGCAGCGGAAAATTTGCAAACATTCTTGCAAAAACAATGGCTTATTCAAGATGAAACACCTGCTTTATATTTATATGAGCTAACAATGAACGGACGGTCACAAACTGGGATTGTCGGTTGTACTTCAATCACTGACTATACAACAGGAAAAATCAAAAAACATGAATTTACTCGTCCAGAAAAAGAAGTCGATCGAATTCGCCATATCGAAGCATGTGATGCCAATACCAGTCCGATTTTTCTGACGTACCGAGATCAACCGACGATTCAATCACTAATCACTGATTGGAAAGAACAACATCAACCAATCTATGATTTTACTAGTTTTCATGAAGTGACACATCGCGTTTGGGTTGTGAATGATTCTAGTGTAATTGATACATTGGTCGCTTCTTTTGCTGATGACGTGCCAGCCTTATACATTGCTGACGGTCACCACCGAACAGAGTCTGCGGTAAAAGTAGGGCAAAAAATCAAGGAACAATCACCCAATGCAAGTGAAACAGCTGAATTCAATTATTTCTTGTCTGTCTTATTTCCAAAAGAAGAATTAGAAATTCTGGATTATAATCGTGTACTTAATGTTCCGATTCCGACTGATTTCTTTACTCGTTTGGAAAAAGGGTTTACCGTTGAAAAAACGACCCAAGCAAAACCAACAGCCCCTAAATCATTTGGAATGTATGTAGCTGGCCAATGGTATAGCTTGACTTCCAAAGAAACGATTTTGTCAGAGGATCCTGTTGATGGACTAGATGTTTCTCTGCTCCAAAATCATGTATTCATGCCTATTTTCGATATTCAAGATGTTCGTACCGATAAACGAATTGATTTCGTCGGCGGTATTCGCGGAATGCAAGAATTAGAAAAATTAGTGGATAGTGGCAAATGGACAATTGCCTTTTCTGTTTACCCAACTACAATGGATGATTTATTAAATGTAGCAGATGCAGGCAAGACCATGCCGCCAAAATCGACTTGGTTTGAGCCAAAACTACTAAGCGGGCTATTTTTACACGATTTAGAGACTCAAAATTAACAAAGTTGGAAAACTAAGGAATTTCTGAAAACAATTGACGTATTCGATTTTTCCAAATATTTAGTTGGAACTTATTCGCCAATATAGATTTCTGATGTTTCCAGTTATTTTCAATTAAAAATTAACTTATCGAAAAAACATGTTATTATATGAGAATAGGGTTGTCGCATTCCATTCAGGATTCTGGAACAAACGCGATTTCCTTATTCTCGTTTATCTTAAGTTTTAGTATATGAAATAAGCTACTGGTTCCTATTTTAAAACATAAGATCAACACTAGCATGACCTTTTTATCAAATAAATAGAAAAATTATCAGTCTAAGCGAGGAAGCCTATGCGTGAAAAACTAAAAGAAGCAAAGAGAATTGTTGTAAAAGTCGGTACAAGTACCTTGATTTATCCTAATGGAAAAATCAATTTGAACGCCTTTGATCAATTAGCGTTTACCTTAACTAGCTTACAAAATCAAGGAAAAGAAGTAATTTTGGTTTCATCTGGGGCAATTGGGGTAGGTTTACACAAACTAAATAAAAAGAAACGCCCTCCAACCATTCCTGAACAACAAGCGATTGCAGCTGTTGGACAAACCGAATTGATGAATATTTATAATCAACGTTTTTTAACTTATAGTCAAAAGGTGGCACAATTGCTACTCACGAGAGATGTCACTGACTATCCTGAAAGTCAAAAAAATGTGGTCAATACAATGGAACAACTGTTAAAAAATGAAATTATTCCAATCATCAATGAAAATGATACGGTTGCCGTCGATGAGTTGGATCATCTGACAAAATTTGGGGATAATGATCAATTATCTGCTGTTATCAGCCAATTAATCGATGCAGATTTACTGATTATTTTATCTGATATTGATGGTTTCTTTACGGATAATCCAACAACAAATAAAGAAGCCACCTTATTTTCAAGAATCTATGCAATCGATGAAGAATTATTTAAACTTGCTGGCGGAGCTGGTAGTGATTTCGGCACAGGCGGCATGTATAGTAAACTAAAAGCAGCCCAACATATATTGGAAAATCAACGAATGATGGTTTTAGCGAATGGAAAACAACCTAAAATCATTTTAGATATTTTAGCAGGAAAAGAAATTGGCACACTATTCAAGGAGGAGAACAAATGACTGATATCAGCGTTTTAGGACAACAAGCGAAAGAAGCAACTTATCAACTTGGATTAATGGATACGACTCAAAAAAATGATGTCTTACTTCACATGGCTGACACCCTTGAAAAGCAAATACCTGACATTCTTAGCGCCAATCAAAAAGACATAGCCGTCGCAAAAGAAAATGGGATTGCTGAAACGATGCAAGATCGATTACTCTTGACGGAAGAACGAATCAAAGAAATGGCTGAAGGAATCAGACAAGTTGCGTCTTTAGCTGATCCAATCGGTGAAATCGAACATATGTGGAAAAACGAAGATGGTTTAACGATTGGTAAACAACGAGTTCCGCTTGGTGTGATCGGTATTATTTACGAATCACGCCCTAACGTGACCACAGATGCAGCCGTCCTTTGTTTTAAAACTGGTAATTCCGTTATCTTAAGAGGTGGAAAAGAAGCATTCCATTCTAATCAGCAATTGGTTGATTGCTTACAAACTGCTTTAGAAGAAAAAAATGTCACACCTCATGCCATCCAATTTGTGGCTGACACATCTCGCGAAACTGCTCAAAAAATGATGAAATTAAATGAGTATTTGGATGTTTTGATTCCACGTGGTGGAGCAAACTTGATCCAAGCAGTCCTTTCTACCGCAACCGTTCCCGTCATCGAAACTGGCACAGGGAACTGCCATATCTATGTTGATAAAGATGCCCAACTAGAAATGGCGATTTCAATCATCGTCAACGCAAAATGCCAACGTCCTTCTGTTTGTAACTCAGCTGAAACCTTATTGATTCATGAAGAGATTGCACTTGAATTTTTACCAGCAATCGAAGAAGCGTTAGCTGAATATAATGTTGAACTACGTGCAGACGGATACGCAGCAACTATCTTTAAAAATTCTATTCCAGCTACTGAAGCTGATTGGTCTACTGAGTTTTCGGATTATATCTTGGCTGTAAAAGTCGTAGATTCAGTAGATGATGCGATTCAACATATCAATCATTACAATACAAAACATTCTGAAGCAATCGTTAGCGACAATTATTTTGCGACACAAAAATTTTTACAACAAGTTGATGCGGCCGCTGTTTATGCAAATGCATCTACACGCTTTACGGATGGATTTGTCTTTGGCTTTGGTGCCGAAATCGGAATCAGCACACAAAAGCTCCATGCTCGTGGACCAATGGGACTTGCCGAGTTGACTTCTACAAAATATATTGTTTATGGAAATGGACAATACAGAAAATAATTTATCAAAAAATATCGGTATAGAAGCAAGCGAACATGGCTCTTCTAACCGATTTTTTTCATTTCCATGCTTGTGGATAATCTTCCTGTTTTGTTAATAACTGAAAACCAATCCCCTTAAAATTGAAACTAACCTTGTTTTCCACAACTAGTTTTGGCTATAATATGATTATAGAAACGTTTTTCTGCAATTACTTTTAGCTATTTAATAATGGAGGCGCTTAAATGAAAAGAGACGGACATACACATACAGAATTTTGTCCTCATGGTCGTGTAGATGACACTGAAGAAGTTATCCAACAAGCAATTAAATTAGGTTTTAAAGAATACAGTATTACTGAACATGCCCCTTTACCTGCTGGAATCGAAACAGTTGCACTCGGTATTCCAGAAGTTTGGTCCACTGCTTCGATGGCATTGAATGATGTGGATAACTACTTCAGAAAGATGAATTATTTGAAGAAAAAATATGCTTCAGATTTACTTATCCACATTGGTTTTGAACTAGATTATTTCACTGATTTCGAAGACTGGACAACAGACTTTTTAGCCGAATATGGTCCTCAAACAGATGATGGCGTTTTATCTGTGCATTTCTTACCTGGAGAGAATGGGTTATATGGAATTGATTATACGTATGATGAATATAATGATGGTGTCGTTGTTCCTGCCGGTGGTTTTGAGAAAGCTCAAACCCTTTACTATCAAACGGTTTTACGCTCTTTAGAAGCTGACTTAGGACCTTGGAAACCTAAACGATTAGGACATATTTCTTTAGTTCATAAATTTGAAAAACAATTTACTGAATCCACTGAATTTTCTCCAGAAAATGTTGCGTTGGTCAACCAACTGCTTCAACGTGTAAAAACAGAAAACTATCAGCTAGATTTAAACACAGCTGGCTTCTTCAAAGAAGGTTATCAACAGAGTTATCCACAGCCGTGGATAATCGAACAAGCACGCACTTTGAATATTCCTCTTGTGTATGGATCAGACACCCATTCAGTAGGTGAAGTGGGACAAGGATACGAAAAAATCGCATCATTATTGGATTAGGTAAATAACTATAGATAATAAAAACATCTATGTATTAGTAAACAATAAGTTATAACAAAAAAATATACAAACTGTGGAAAAGAAGTCATTTTTACTTATCCACAGTTTTTTGTTGTGGATAAAAATAACCAACTTTTTTACCCAAGCTTTTTTCTCAGTCAAACAAATATACTGCAACAACCTGTTCTTTTTTTGCAACAAAACAAATTTTTCGTGTATTTTAGATAGGTACTTGATAATCTATTAATAGAACAGGAGGACAAAATGAAAATTACTTGTTATTGGAAAGAAACTCAACCAATTGATGAACTGAAACTTATCGCTCATCCACAAAACAAAAAAGACGTACTAACTTTAGAAAAAGCTTTAGAAACCATTGAACCACAAATACAAGTTATTGATCCGAAGAACAATCGTAAATCATTCCTTTCACTAAATAGGATTGAAACAATTCAAGCTTTTGGTCATCTTTGCCAACTTCTAACTATCACAGGAGAACCATTTTTGATTCAAAAACGATTAAAAGCTGTCCTGAAAATGAATTTTCCTTATTTAGTGCAAATCAATAATTCAACAATCCTTAATTTGAATCACGTCGTTTCTTTTGAATCTGGACAAAATGCTCGCTTAGAAGTACATACACAAACGAACAATCACTATGTTGTCAGTCGCCACTATGCCAAATTAATAAAGGAGAAATTATCATGAAAACAGAATTAAAAAATAATTTTATGCAAGCTACTTTAGGAACAATTATTTGGATCACACTACTTACTACGTTATTCGCGAATCCATCAACGTTAACAATCCTAGCTTTTTGGAAACTTATTGCAATCGGTAGTATTTTGGGGCTTATTTTCGGAGTGATTTATCCATTTTTATGGAATTATTCGACCTTTAAATCACTTACAAATATCCTTATCAGTACCCTGGTTAATTCTATCGGCGGATTGCTTAGTTTATATCTGTACTCTTACGATTTATTTTCATTCATTCGACCTTATATTTTTGGAATTGTACTTTTAACTTTAGTTGGACATAGTATAGGCTTTTATTTCTACTCAAAAGTAGAGAATCGTAAATTAGCGCGCGAATTAAATCAACATCTAAATTAATCAGCAATCCCTTCCGAATGGCTCTAAAGTCTATCTAATGTTGTCTATAGATTTTAGAGCTATTTTTTCTCTTCCTTTGTTTCTTTCATTCGTTAAATTTTTCTTTTCATTCCATCATTCTCTTCATGAATATGCTAAACTATAGATACGATTATATTATTTACTGAGAGGTTATTTATGAAGAAAAAAATCCAGCAATTTACGCAAAAAAACTGGCCTTATATGACGGCTAGCTTTTTCATTCCTTTTTTCATTATGGTACTTGTTTATTTAAGTATTGGCATCTATCCTGGCAGTAGCCGTAGTGTGATGGCCAGCGATTCTTTTTCACAATTTTCTAATTTTCATGCTAGTTTTAATAATATGCTTCATGGCAAACAAAGTATTTTTTATACTTGGAACGCTTCTTTAGGATTGAATTATCTCTCGTTGATTTCTTATTATCTTGGCGGATTATTCACCCCTTTAGTTTTCTTTTTTAAGAATCAAAATATTCCAGATGCCCTCTATTTGATTACGTTACTTAAAATAGGTAGTGCAGGTCTAGCTTTCTGGGTATTTGCACGTAATACGTATAAACTACCTGAATGGACCCGTGTAGCGCTCAGTGTCTCTTATGCGTTGATGTCATTTGCGACCGCCCATTCTGAAATCATTATGTGGCTAGATGCCTTTGTTTATCTGCCTTTAGTTTTCCTTGGGATTCATCGTTTAATGGATTTAAAAAAGCCGACCTTGTTATTTGTCAGCTACTTGCTCTTGTTTATTTCTAATTTCTATATGGGCTTTATGATTGGGCTATTTTCGTTCCTATACTTTTTTGCGCGAAGTTTTACCAACTGGAAACGATATAAACAGAGCCTTCTTCCCTACGGTATTACTTCTTTATTAGCTGGCGGCGCATCCATGATTCTGGTTTTACCTGCCGTTATGGATTTAAGAACCAATGGCGAAACATTCTCTACAATCTCAAGCTTTAAAACCGAGGCGACAGCGTTTTGGGATATTGTCATGAAAAATATGATTGGGGTTTATGATACAACTAAATACGGCTCCATTCCGTTCATTTATGTTGGTTTATTGCCATTAATCTTTTGTGTTTTCTACTTTGTAACCAAGCAAATTCCACTTAAAAATAAACTACTTTTTGGAAGTTTGTTTGTTGTCTTGATTGCGAGTTTTTATATTGTGCCACTAAATCTGTTTTGGCATGGCATGCATGCGCCTAATATGTTTTTATTCCGTTATAGTTTCCTATTCTCTTTCTTAGTCGTATTACTGGCTGGTTATGGGTGGGAAAAATTTGCAACAGATGACTTAGGCATTTTAACAGGGTCCACATTGATTTTGATTGCTGTTTTTGCCATTGCAGAAGGAACTTCTAGTAGCAAAAGCTATGAATTTGTGACCTTGACCTCTTTTATTTTAACCGTTTTATTTTTACTACTTTACCTTGCGGGGATTGCCTTTTATCAGCTAAAAAAAGTGCCAATGCAACAACTGGTTATCTTATTGCTTCTCTTAGTTTGTGCAGAAGCTTTTATCAATACAAAATTAATGGTCGATGGAATTTTAGATGACTGGAATTATGCTTCACGCAGCTTGTACTCTGAGCCGTATCCAGATATTAAAAAGCTGGTTGATCAAACAAAAAGTAAAAATGATTCTTTTTATCGCTTGGAAAATCTGAACCCTGTTTCATCAAATGATAGTATCAATTATGGATATAGTGGTGTCAGTCTATTTTCTTCCATCAGAAATCGCCATTCATCTGCCTATCTAAATGACTTAGGATTCCGTTCAAGAGGGACTGCGTTAAATATTCGCTATCCAAATAATACCTTGTTGATGGACTCTGTCGTTGGCATGAAATACAATATTTCTGAACAAGATCCACTAAAATACGGCTATGCTTCTGTAGGAAAAGCTGGAAAATATTCATTATATGAAAATAGCCATGCTCTTCCGCTAGGATTTTTAGCAGATGAATCAATTTATTCTGTCGAACAACCGACTAATGATAATTTAAGTAGTCAAACAAATTTATTTAATGCTCTTGCGGATAGAAATGAAACGTACTTTACCTTTTATCAACCAACCGTCGTTACAGAAAATAATGTGACGACTGAAAAAAATGGGACAGGTGTGACTTATAAAGAAAAACAAAGTAATATTGCTAAAGATATCACGTGGACAGTTAATGTACCCGCTCATACACAAGCGTATCTTAGCTTATTCCCAACAGATTTTGGTCAGCTGGAAAGTTCTTCGGCTACCATGACCGTTAATGGGACAAGTCAAAAATCTCAGATTAATATTACAGGCCAATACTATAATATTGGCTACTATGAAGAGCCTACCACTGTTACATTTACCGTTTCTTTTTATGGAACAACGGCTGTTAGCTTTATGGAACCTAAAGTGGTCGGACTGGATCTCACTGCTTTTGATGAGTCCGTGAGTGCCATTAAAGAAAAGGGTGTCGATTTAGCAACAACTGGCCGTACAGCTAAAGGCTCTGTTACAACAGAGAAAGATCAAGTATTAATAACGACGATTCCTTACGATAAAGGATGGAAAGCTTATGTGGATGGTAAAAAAGTACCTACAAAATCATTTAAAGATGCTTTTGTTAGTTTCCAAGTTCCTGCTGGCGAACATAAAATCAAACTCGTCTATTTACCAGAAGGATTTACGCTTGGTGCTATCTTGTTCTTTGTTTGTACATCACTATTTATCGTTTATATAAAATTTACAAATAAACCTAAACTAACTATTGTAACTAAAAAAAGACGTAAAAGAAGAGCTGCTTAAAAAGCACTTAGATTAAAAAAGCTAGCCACTGAAGTCATTTCTCTCAGAAAAATCTTCCTTGGCTAGCTTTTTATTTTTTATAAATTCGAATTATTGGTTTTCTCCTTTTTTCAAGAAATCACTGATTGCCTTCGCATTGATTTGTTCATCAATTTCCAGCACACTTCCAGATGGGGTGTAGTCATTGAAATCCCAGCTACCTTCTACAGGAACTGATAGAGATTCTAATGGTTTTACGCCACCTGTAACAAAGTCCTTAGCTAAATCAATAATCAAACTAGTTGGGATATTAGTATCTAAATAGCCCACTGCTTCTCCAGCAACTTTTGGCAATTGTAAAATAGGAACTAAATCTTTCGCCTGCTCAATCAACGCATTCATAACTTGCTGTTGTCTTCTGACACGACCAAAGTCACTTTCTTCATCTTTTCTAAAACGAGCGTATTGTAGTAGACTGTTTCCATCCAGACGCTGTTCGCCTTTTTTCAAGTCCACGCCATCTAAATTAATATCTTTTTCAACATCGATCTTAACACCATCTGGATAAAGATCATCAATCAACGTTTTAAAGTTATCAAAATCAATTACTACATAATAATTAATCGGTAAATCAAAACTTTCATTTAATACTTCTTTTGTTAATTGTGCACCGCCATATGCATAGGCTGCATTAATTTTATCCAAACCCTCGCCAGGAATATTTACATACGAATCACGCATAATAGAAATCAGTTTCGGTTGTTTTGTTTTTGAATTATAGTGAGCCACCATTAACGCATCTGAGCGCCCTTGGTCTCCATCATCGTAGCGAGCATCATTCCCCACAATCATTACCGTGATTTCGTGATCTTGCTTTTGTTCATCACCAGTGAAATTGGTGTTTGTTGACGGTGTTTTTAAGCTTTCTGCTTTTTGCTTTCCTTCATAAAATGAATAGACCGCATAGCTCCCTACGGCTGAAAGGATAAGCAAAATTAAGAGAATAACACAAATTAGTATTTTAACTGATTTTTTCATAATAACTTCCTTCTCGATTATTGATTTACAATCATTCAGGTATGTTTGTAAATCTTTCTACTTTTTTAGAAATATAACATCTATTTTTTGCTTTATTTTTTTAAAATCGCTTTTTTGACTATTTTAATATAACGAGTTTATAATTTTAAGTCAAATAATAGCAGTTGTTACTTATTTATTACTATACCTTATTAATAAACAAAGAAATCGGCGTTCCACTTGAATTTGTTACCATTTTCTACAACTAGCAGCGCAAAAAACTATTTCATACATAGAAAAAAACAAGAACAATTTAATTATTTCTTTAGATTTTTATTTCTTTTAGGAAGTGCTGGATTTCAAAAAAGAGCCTCAAACAAAACTAAAAATTAGTCTTGCTCAAAACTCTACATCCGAAAAAAGAGCGTGCGTTCAAGTTGGACAACTAAGCTCAACTAACTTCTTTCTTCTATTGCCTTAAAGGGAATCTTGTTTTGAATTATACATGGAAAGCACTAAGCCTATCGCAATAAAATTCGTTAAATAGGCTGTTCCTCCCTGACTTAAAAACGGTAAAGGAATTCCTGTTAATGGTAATAGACCAATGTTAGAGCCAATATTTTCAATAATATGAAATAGAAAATACATAATAATCCCTGTCGTGATATAGGCATAAAATTCTCTTTTAGAATTTAAGGTACTGATTAACATTTGATAAATCAGGTAGAAGAATAACAGTAACAATAAACAAGCACCTAAAAATCCAAAGGCTTCTGCAATCACGGTAAAAACCATATCTGATTCACGAACGGGTACATAAACCTGTAAATTGTTGATTCCTTTACCCGTCATTTCGCCAGATCCAATCGCAATTAATCCACGCGCCTGTTGATAGGAAATGGAATCTGCATACTCAAAAGGATTGAGCCAAGCATGGATTCGATTAAATTGATACGGTTGGAAATGAAGCATAGTCAAAAACTTTTGCCCAGCTTCTGTTAACACTAATAAAATCGTTGTAATTCCTAAAGAAGCTAAAACTGTTCCACTCACAGCTAAAATTTTCCAAGAACAACCTGAAACAAGTACCATACCAATAAAAATCGAGATAAACACCAAACTGGTCCCAAAATCTTTTTGATAAGCCATTAAAGCAAAAATCGGTAAACTGTATAATGTCATTTCACCTAAAAGCCAAAAATCATCTTTTAAAGTGCCCGTTTTGGGTCGGTTATTTCTTTTAGTGATTACATAAGCTAACATCAAAATATACCCGATTTTCATAAACTCAGAAGGCTGAAACGAAATCGGACCTAAACGAATCCAACGCTTTGTACTTGTCGCTGTCGCCATAACTGGATCATAAAATTTAACTAATAGACTCATTAGAAACAACGACCCGCCATAAACAAAAGGTGTTAGTTTCCACAAGTATTCTATCGGTAAAAACATCATCACAAACATCGCAATAAAACCTAAAATCGTCCAATAAAGTTGTTTTCTCAAGAGAGGCATGACATTTGTGATACTTGGATCAGCATGAAACGCGCCATATTGAGCAAGAAATCCCACCAAAATCAACAAAAGAACAGGTAATAATAACCCATAGTTGATTGGCTCTCTATCTGTTGTTAATTTATTCATTCTGCAGGCCCCTTTCCTAAAATCCATGCATCTCTCATTTCTGTTGCTCGTGCATTCATCGCAAGACCTAACACAATACTGAGAATGATCATACTAGAACCGCCATAACTGATAAAAGGAAAGGTCACACCTGTCATCGGAATATATCCAAGCAAACTGCCCACATTCACGGCTACCTGTAATAATAAGATGGTTCCACAACCAACGTAAAGAAACATATGATAAAGTACTTTCGATTTCACTGCTAGTTGATACATTCGTGCAACTAAAAAGAAGACCAATAACAATAAAATAAGACAGACTACTAACCCTAGTTCCTCAATACAAATAGCAAAAATGAAATCCGTATCCGCAGCTGGTAAATAGCCTTTTTTTTGAATACTATTTCCTAGTCCTAAACCCCAAAAACCACCATTATGCATCGCATAGTAAGCATTAGAAGTTTGAAATCCTAAGCCATTTGGATCCGCAAAAGGATTTTGCATCACTTTAAAACGGCTGACTAAATAACTAAATTTATCCGGAAGCCAGCTAGTTGGTATAGATAAAATAATCCATGTAGCTAATTCTTTAATTGTTACAATCGCACCGAAAGTTAAAATTGTAAACCAAGGAGAAAGACCATTCGCTAAAAACATAATCACAACTAAAAATGCAACCATCGCTCCCCCTGCTACATTTGGCTGTAAGACAACTAAACCAATCAACAAAATCGAAACCCAAATTGGTTTCTTATACTCTTTAAACGAAAACGGCTTTTGTTTATCTTTTGTCGCAAAGTTAGCACTTAAGTAAAGCACCATCACTAATGGAATCAGCTCTGAAGGTTGGAAAGATAAAAAACCAATCCTAATCCAACGTTGTGCGCCACCAGAAGCCGTACCTAAAATCAAAACAAATAGTAAGAGGGTAATTGACACCCCTAGTGCAATTTTTAACAATTTCCTATTACGAAAAACCGCCAAATTCACATGAAATACAACAAACATCGCGACTAAACTAATCATAAAGGAAATTCCTTGTTTCATCGCTTTACTAGAAACACCTACATCATTAATCAATAGTTGATACGTACTAGAACTAAAGACCATCAAAATTCCGACTGTACATAAAATCAAATACGGAATCAACAATGACCAATCTAGAAATCTATATTTAGCTAATTTAGAATTTTTTTTCATTTATTTTCACCATTATTCAAAAGATCATACCTTGCTTGGACTGTCATTTGCCCATCAATCGCCAACATACTACTAAACAATGCTTTACCAAATATTTTACTATCTGTAATTACAGCCGTTCGACTTCCTACAAACGTGCTTCCTACTTCCGCTAATAGGCTTCGGCAAAAAGATTTTACTATATATTTACTCGTACTCATTTTTTCAACTATTTTTGCTAACTGAAAAAAAACTATCGCTTTTTGAATTATTTTTATTTTCATTTTCTTGCTAAATCATCCATTCATATTATTTTCTTGCCTCCAACAAAATAAAAAACCATCCCTAAGAATAGCTTCTATCTCAGCGAAGGTCAATGGATGAAAGTTAAGGAAAAACAGCTTGTGAGTAAACGTTGAAAACCAAATAACTATCTCCAAAAATCTTATTCAGATTTAAGATAGTCTTGCATTATTTTCAAAAATGGTTGCTGTCAGATTATTTATATCATATATTTTCATAAAACAATCGATTTAAATAATCGGTCTCAAGCTACTCAACCTCTAAGTCTTAACTATAGATAAGAAAAAGTAGTTTTCCAAAAAACAAGTAAAATCAACTTTTTTGATTTTCCCGATTTTCAAAAGGAAAGTACTCTTGTCCCATCCTCTCATTCTCTTCGTGGAGTTTTAGCACTATGCAACGTAAAAAGTCTTGCTTTTAGCTACTTTGAGAAAAGCCTTAATTCGACAGTTCTTGTCCTACCCATGCCAGTCTTTCGACATTTCTGAGCAGTAGCCTTTGTTTGCATAGAAGCCTCACCTAACAAGTAATCGTGTTATTCTAAATATAGCTATTTTATAAATTGAAGTCAATTAGATTCAAAAAAAGATTCGTTTAAAAAAGAGGTTCATTCGCTTAAAGTTATCTGGCTCTTCAATTTCAAATCCTTGTCACAACAACCTTTATTAAGATTCTCATTAATAGAACGAGCGTTATACAGAATGATTTGATTATAAGCTAAATTTAACTCTTTCTTTAGTATTTATGCAATAGAGACAAGTTAAATAAAAAATAGCTTGCCTCTACCTCTCTATCAGTCTACTATATTCAGTTTTTAGTGTCCATCACATCTACTAAAAAGAAGCAGTTATTATGCTAAAGCATGACTAAAATCCTCAACTACGGTTAACTTATTCATCATTATTCATCACATCTTCAACTAAGAAGACTTTCTTCTTTCTACCTCGTTCAATCAATAGAAGCAACTGAATAAACGTAAACAATGCATTGCTTTGTTTCGGATACGCACAATAACGAGAAGCCCAATTAGTAACATATTGCTCTTTGGCTTTTCTTCTATCTTGAAATTCATAAATATGATACCCATAATTATAGAGAACATTAATCAATCGCTCTTCAAAAAAAGAATATTTTGTCTCACCAACATTCGCTAGTGGCGCAACACCCAAGTCAACCATTGGATAACCAAGCTGTTTAAACGTATCGATAAAATGTGTCAATAAAAAATCAGTAGTTTCGGCTGGTGCTTCATCACAATATCGTAGTAAATCATACGCAACTCTTTTTTCCGTTTGAATCTTCTTTTCAGTAATAAACCCAACAATTTCTCGTTGTTTATTGCGCATCAGACCAACAGCTGCTAAATCCAAATAGGTACGATCAAATCGACCTGAAATAAAATTTTTCTCTTTGTTTATACCCAGCCACTCATCCGAAACTCGTTTCAATTCTTCAAAAATCTCATCAGAAACAGGCTCTTGGTAAAGATGGAAAGTATAGCCTAAATTGGCTAACTGGCGCATGGTCATACTCTCTTTAGTTAGACGTGGTTGCGTAGAGTCTTTAAAGCAAATCGCGCCCTCTTCGCCTACTTTCATAAAATGATACCCTAAATCGTGCAATGTCATCACATATTCATCTGAAATTCGGTAAAATACCACTCGATATCCTAGTAAATCTGCTTGATTCATAAATGAAAACGTAGCTTGCGCCCATTTTTCAGAATCTCCAATCGGATTTCCTGCAACAAAACATTTATCTGCCTTGATTTGATAACCAAATAAAACCAGATCTTCATTCTGTTCTTGATAATAATAATATTCATAGTTCTCCAAATAAAGAAATTGGCTACTTTCATTCCCGCCAAATTTATGTAGAAGTTGCGTTAAACGATTTGTTTCAAGCGTTTCGCCTAAATGCTCTGTTGTATCTGCTAAATATTGATATAATGTAATCAAGCCAACCATCGAGATCCCTAAACCAACTAAACCAGAAAACCAAACATCATCTGAAGGAAATAGTAAAAAGGTTTGCGGCATTGGACCCGTTTTTTCAGGATGGGCACTGTAATATCCCGCTACCGCATAGATAATGAACAAACAGCCAAACAAAAGACTATCAATCACCAAAGCGCCCCATGAATAAACAAATTTTTCTCGATAAAATTCTTCTTTCGCTAGAAAAACTGCGAGTAAAATAATCAAGTAAACGATAATCAATTGCCAGGAAGTAGTTCGGGAAATCGTATTGACAATCCCAAAAATTAACAGACCAATCGTTGGCCAGTAAGCTTTTCGAACTTTCATAGAAATTCCGCGCGCTAATCCAAGTAGCAAAAAGCCAATTAGCATATTAAATGTCTGATCCAAAAAATCAAATGAAAAAGGTAATAGTACCTGGAACAGTCGGCTAACATTAGATAAATTAGTTACTGTAGATAAGAGCACCAACATAATTCCTGCAAAATAAAGCGCCGAAACCAAAATCGCATGAGCTACTTTTTGTGAAATAACTCTTGGTAAATTATCAAAGAAACGATTTACTTTAACTCCTGTTTGATGAACAAACAATATAACCCCTGTCAGAAAAGGGACTACATAATAAAATAACCGATAATAAATCAACCACACAACTGCCGTTGATTGATTTACTCCTAATTGTGATAATCCTAAAATCATCAATACATCAAAGGTTCCCATACCACCCGGTACCATTGTTAACATCCCAATTAATGTCGCTATGATAAACATTGGATAAATTGCTAAGGAAGAAACTGGAACATTCATCAATTGCCCAATTGCTAAAAAGACACACATTGCACCAAACCATTGCCCTAACGAAGCAGCAAACAGCAAAAAAACTTTTTTTGGATAGAAATGTTTAAATAATGTATGGCGCTTAAGTCTAGTAAAACCAAATAAAGCTGGAGCAATCAAGCTTCCTAATAGTAACCAAATCCAATATTCTCTAAATAAACTATCTGGTCGAATAAAAAAAACATCAACAAATGTTACAAAAGATAAAATCGAAAGACCTGAAATCAGGAACAACGCCACTTTCGAGACCGTTGCGACCACTTTTTTACGTGCTATATCTTTTCCGTAAAAATTAGCCCGCAACGTCGCACCAACGACACCGCCAAATCCAGCTAAATTATTAATAGTGTTGGTCACCCATGCTGAAACAATCCAATCCCATGTTTTCATTTTGGGTTTTCCTGCTTCTTCTAATACTTTGATTACTACATAATCGTATAAAAACATCGGTAAAATACCTAAGCAACCGATTAAGATCATACTGATACTGGTTAACTTTTTCTGTTGTGCCATTGTTTGAAAGACATCTTGCCATGACATGCCTTGTGCAATATGTGTCACTTGATTTGCCACGAAAATTAAGACAGAGCCAAGAAAAATAAGTTTTAATAGTAAACTATGAGTTTTAATCCAACCGATCAATTGATTTATTTTGCTTCTCACCGTGCTTACACATCCTTTTGTGAAGAAAATTCGTCTCTACTATGGTAGCGCATAATACATTTTTTTTCCATCTTTGTTTTAGACAGCAGAATATTTGCAGAAGTTGGACCTAAAAAATTGAACAAAAAAAATCAGAGTGAAAGAGTCATCCTTTCATTCTGATTTTCAATTAAACTAGCTTATAAACCTTATTTGATTAAGAGCCATTGTATGTCTTATAAATTTTGTTTTTCCAATATTTTCAATGAAATAAAACAAAAAACAACGGTTGATAACAATAAAATAAAGATTTGGAAACTAAACATTCCATTAAAACTAAACATAAATGTATTTGGAATCATATTTAAAATCCCAGAAACAATACTATTGATAATACTGAATCCCATAAAAATCAGAAATGATATATTTCGACCTTTCATCAAAATGCACGCAGTTGCAATCAACATCAATGAATTAATATATTGAACAAACATGCGTAAAAGTAATTGGAATCCAGAAATTTCAGAATAGTAAAAAACTTCAGAGATTACATCTTTCAATTGATCCAACGCATCAACCTGCGCCAATTTAATGACACATAAAATCAATGGAATCAACGTAATAGCTGCCATCAAGATTAGTGTACAAACAAAAATAGCACCAATTTTAGCAAAAAATAATTTTTGTCGATTTACACCGGATGCAACCATCATCGACATCACATTATTCTTATAGTCCATTGAAATCATATGAAATGGATAGATCCAAGCAAAAATAATATTTCCAAGAGCAATCATTACACTAACACCCGCTAAAGTCCCAATAAACGTAGCTGCTGTACTTGAATCATAATAATTACTTGCACTATTCGCCTCATTTAAGAGAATCAAAGTTAAAACAATATTGATGATTGAAATAACTCCTGCTGTGATTAAAAAGCTTTTATCTCGTAAAAATTTAAATAATTCCATTTTAAAAATCAATTTTGCTGTCATCTTCGTCCCTCCTAATTTAACCTTTCTTCCAATATTTTCACTTTAGCTAATTCTAAAATTTCAATTTGCTCTTCTCCTAATGCTGACTTAACATCTCCCCAACGCTCATCAGAGATATCAAGCTTCAGACTACCTTCATCATCTGTTTGATAATAAAAATTAGCTTCATCTAAAAGGGTCGCAAAACGTTCATTATTTGTTGTGTTAACCAAGCGAATCATTTTAGCTTTTTCAGCTTTCATATCAATTGTTTCAGCGATACGACCACGATCAATTACATAAACAATATCACAAAGGGCTTCTAAATCATTTTGAACATGGCTAGAAATTAATAACGTCAACCCCTGGCTTGTTAATTGTTTTAAATAGCCTTTAAACCACTTCACTGTATCGATATCTAGTCCTCGGAATGGTTCGTCTAAAATCAAAATTTCTGGTGTATGCATCAAAGCAATCAATAAAATCAATTTTTTCTGCATCCCATAAGAATAGTTCTTAACTTTTTGATCTAAAACAGAATATAAATCCAATTCACGCGCCAAATTCCCCGCTTTTTCTTCGTCAAATGTACCTCTTAACCCAGAAAAATATTGAATATTGAACCAACCTGTACGATTCGTATACACTGACATTCCATCTAATACAATCCCAACATTCAACAATAGCTCATTATGTTTTTTTACTAATTGGTCATCTATCAGGATTTCTCCTTGATACGTTGCAATAATATTAGTAATACATTTGAATAAAGTGGTTTTTCCCGCTCCATTATGTCCAACTAATCCGTATGATATCCCCTTTTCAAACTCTAAAAATGGAATGTTTAATACTTCTGCGCGACCATAACGCATATTTAAATCTTTGATTTTAATTTCCATAAGAGACTCCTTTTTTATTTTTTAGAGGATGAAGTCATTTCGTTTTATGTCTTATTCAAACAAGCAACAAACAATGATTACAGAAATTAAGAAGACATACACAAAAACTGAAGAATTTTTTGTGCATGCCTTCTTATTTCTCAACACTGACACTTCCCCCAACCTCTCTACTAGTTTATCATGTTTTATTCAATAGTGGTTAAGAAAAATTAAGCACTAGCAATTCAATTTGAGGGTAAAGTACTAAAATAATCGGAATTAAAACTGCAAAAAAGAGCCTCTAATAAAACAAAAAGCAGCTTTATCTAAGACTCAACCATTTACTCATATAGTGTTACCAAAGCCTATTTCCATCAATTATTACTAAATACTTTTTATGTTTTACAATAGTTATAGTTGCCAAAAACGAGCAGTGATTTCCCTAATCAAATCAGGACCGCCAGCAATAATTGTCTTATCCTCACAAATTTTATACGAACTGCCATCTACGCCTTGAAAAACAACTCCATTTTCTTCTGCAAATAATTTTCCCGCAGAAATATCCCAAAATTTCATCGCACCTTTATTAATCATCACATCAACGGTCCCTTTTCCTAACTCTACCAATCCCAACGATGCACAAGACATCCCACCTAACCCTCGTGATGCTTGAATCACCTCACGAATATGATATTCATCAGTGTAGATGTAATTAAAGCGACTGTATACAAGACTATCTACTAGCTTTCGATCCGCTCGTTTAGGCAACCGTCGATAGTTTTCAAAAGCACCTTGTCCTCTTTTAGCGTGATAAAAAAGATCAGCAACTACATCATAAATGTAGGCTAATTCCCCTACCCCATCTTGATAGACACTAACTGAGATAGCAAAATCTTTTTGTTTGTATACTAAGTTAGAGGTTCCATCGATTGGATCGATTCCCCAAACGATTCCTTTCAAATCCGTCAGTGTATCCCCATAACCTTCTTCACTAATAATCTTATGGTCAGGATATTGTTTTTTAATTTGTTTGACCAAAAAAAATTCTGTTTCTTTATCAATGTTCGTTACAAAATCATGGGCATTTTTCTTAGTATCAATCGTCAATTGGTTGGTCAGCTGATTTTTTATCCGTGCACCAGCTTCTCTAATCAACTGTTCTGCAAAAAAATGAATCGCAAAAAAATCAGTCTTTTGGCTCATTATGCAAGAATCCCTCCCATATAAAGTAGTGTACCTAAGACTAATAAACCGATAATTAGAGGAACAACATGACGGCCATTCGTTTTCTTCAAAAACTTATAGCAAGCAAAAGTTAGCAGAATAGGTAATAAATTCGGTAAAATTTTATCCAACATTTCTTGAATATTCAATACATTATCCTTACCTAATGTAAATTCTAAGCCCAAACTTATTTTTACGTTACTCACAATCAAAGCAGCAACTACCACTGTTCCCATCGCATTGGCAGCATCTGAAAATCGGTTAATCAAACTTTTACTATTTGGAGAGCTTAACAATTCAACTCCTTTTTCATAGCCTAACGTAATCCCATAATATTTTAACGGCATCCAAACAGCATTAATCATTAGCAACATAACGAATGGACCAATCAAACTACCATTCGCCGCTAAACTAGCCCCGATACTGCCGCAAATAGCCAACCATGTATAACTCAAAATACTGTCTCCAAGACCAGCCAATGGCCCCATTAAACTTACCTTTGTATTCCGAACAATATCTTTTTCAAATTCATCTGTTTTTTCTTCTAAGGCCATTGACGTTCCTAAAAGTAAAAATTGCGATACGTGGTGTGTGACCATATACTCCAAGTGACGAGACATGGCAGCTGATCGTTCTTCCGTAGTCCCGTCCTTATAACGTTTTCTTAAAAACGGCAACATCGAATAAAGATACCCTAAATTCCCTCCACGTTCTGCATTCCCTGAAACACCTAAGGTTTGCGCGCGCCAAAAATATTTATTGAGATCCTTTTTTGTTAATAAGTTCTCTTCATTCTCTATCATAAGTCATACTCCTCTTCTTCTGTCATTACTGTTGCAGTCACTGTTTGAGGTAATTCTTCTACTTTTTCTTGCGTAGTAATCAGCATATCGTAAAAATAAGCAATCACGATTCCGACCATTGCAACACCCAAAGTTGGCATATTTAAGTATGAAAATAGAACATAACCAATCAATAAGAAAACCCATGATTTTTTTTGGAGTAACATTCTTAGTAACATGGCAAAACCAACCGCAGATACTAATTTAGAAGCAACCGTTAAGCCCGTCAGCACATTTTCAGGAATATAGGACAACACAGCATCAATCATTGGAACACCAAACAACACAACTAGAAAAATTGGAATAATTCTCGTCAAAGCAATGAACAAGCCACCCGTCCAATGAAGTATGGCAATTCGATTGGAAAATAAATCCCCTTCTTTTGCAATCGAATCAGCTTTATGTGCCAAACCAATATTTGCTGTTTGCGCCACAATATTTAGTTGTTGCACAAGTAAAGCAGACGGCATGGCAACTGCGATTCCTGTCGCTACACCCCCTCCTGATAAAACACCCATCGCCACACCAATAATCGATCCTGCAATAATATCTGGCGGCGTATAAACACCAACATTATTCGTTCCTAACCACATCAATTCTAACGTCGCCGCAATAATTACTCCTTGAACTATATCGCCTGTAATGATAGCCGCTCCCGTTCCAGCTAGTAACGGTTTTTGAAAACCAAAATGCCAAGCTTTACCATCAAACATACAAAAACCGCCCCAAAGACCTAACAAAATTGCTTGAACTAACATAAAAATCCTCCTTTTTATTTTTTACAATAAATCAATAAGTTCATTTTTCTCATCTCTTGGAACTGTTTGAATAATTAATGAAACACCTCTTTCTGCAAGTGATTGAAAAATCGCTTCTTCTTCTGGTGAAATATTCACGGCTTTAGAGATTCGCCTTCTTTCACTTGTTGAACGCATTCCCCCAACATAAACTTCCGAAATATCCACACCTTGATCCAAGGCTTTTTGTACATCAATAGGTTGTGTAAAAAGTAATAAGGTTCGCCGCTTAATAGGATTTTCCTTTTGCACTTGAATAAATTTATCCACTGGAAAAACATGAACACGAATCCCCGTTGGCGCAGCAACCGTTACCATTGTTTTCTTCATCTCATTTTGACTAACTTCATCATCTGCAATGATCACTTGTTCAATATCATAATCTTTTAGCCAAGTAGTCGCTACTTGTCCATGAATCAGACGATCATCGATTCTTACTAATTCAATACTCATCACTTTCATCCTTTCGAACTATTTTTTTATTTATATTGGTCAAATAGAGCAACCAATTTTTTTCAATCAACGTAGTCAATTCAGTTAAAGAAGCTGAATTATTTGTTGCAATCTCCAATAATAAAGGGATATTTAGACCAGAAAACACTTGTACATTTTCAAAACCAAGCAATAATTGTGTTGCTGCATTTGATGGGGTTCCACCATCAATATCCGTCAATATTAACCATTCACCTGGTTTTGTTTCGACCAATTGCTTATATTGTTGATAAAATTCATCTAACCCTTCCCCTGGCTGTAAACTTAATGCACTCATGTTACTTTGTTTTCCCGCAATCATTTCTAGTGTCGTTAAGGCCGACTTAGAAAATTCCCCATGACTAGCTAAAATGATATTCACCTCATTCGTTCCCATAACACGCCTCCTTTCAATAAATATAAAAGCAAGAAGCGTGCCAATAAATTGGGACACTTCTTGCTTTTATTGATACATATACAATATGCTGTAAAGATAGCTTAGTTCTGATTCAGGAATCGTCACACTATATTTCTTTTCAATCCCACTAAAAACTTTCCGTATCGCTTCAAATGAAGTTACTGGAATTTTCGATTTTTCCATCGGATAACCATTAATTGGTTGATTGCGAATCAAGCGCTCAATCAAACAACTAACGTGAACATATAAAACCATTTGGATTTTATTTTCGATCTTACGATTAAATAATACTTCAAAAGTTGAAATAAGAGTTTCGATTTCATTAATAACGGTCTCGCTATCTAAAATAGTAATCGATTCAATAACTTTTTCGAGGGAAAAATTTTTTACAATTTTACGATTAATTCCTTCGATTTCATTCGAACTTAACGTATCAATCAAAGCACTAGTTAAGACCTCGTCTTCTCCAGAAATCAATTTTTCCAAAGGAATATAGGCAATATCTGCAATTTTTGGGTTGTCTGTTCCAATAATCGCCAAAACTTCTTCTGAATGAATGCCGTCTGAAATACCATTACTTTTTAATGTATGATAATCCATCGCTCGGATAGCGATACCATATTGTTGATCGATACTATCCTCTAACAATTGCTTAATTTGAGTGGCTGTGCCGATTCCCGTCAGACAAGTTGTAATAAACATTTTTCGTTGTTGAACTTCTGGTAAATGAAGCTTCACATCAATCCGCTGTTTTTTCGATTGTTCAACAATCGTTTCAGGAGTTGCCTGATTAATGATTGATTGGCCAACTTCTAAGACCATTGATGTTGTAACATTATTAATGATTCCAATGGTAATCATTTCTTTAGGTTTGATAAAAGTTTGAATCTCTTGTAATGAGCCCATATCAACAAGAATGATGAATTCTTTACATTCTTTATATTTTCGAATATATTCATCGACTTTTTTTCCTATTTCTTGTGTCGTAGAATCTAAAGCCATATCAAACGCATCAAAAATATGTTGATCTAATAAACGATTGCCTACTCCAGCTAAACTAGTGGCTGTTGCAAAACCATGAGCTAGAATCAAGGCTTTTACTTTATTTTTTTGTTGATATTGAATATCTGCATTAATCATATAAAACGTTAGAATTAACTCATCTTTCAAATGTAAATAAATGTCGAATTTATTTTCTAACAATAAAATAATATTTTTGGCATTTTCATGTGCTTCAGCATAATGAGTTAACAGGAAATGCTTTAATTCTAAAATAGTTTGATCTTGGTCTTCTTTTTCTAAAAACGTTTGTTTCATCCGATAAAAGATGTAATTTGAAATCGAATAACTGCTATTCGTCATTAATTTAAACTTATTCTCTTCTTCGAGGAACATCATGATATTTTTAACTTTTCGATGAATCATCTGAATCAATAAACGATTGTTTTCATTTGGTTGTTCAAATAGCAAACTATCCATCATTAAATCTACTTTCAGCGAAGCTAGTTTAATAAATTTCTGTCGCGTCATGTTGATTGGAAATTCTTTATACTGTTTAATGATTTCATCAAATAGCACATCTACTTTAGACCACTCATTGGCATTACCAAGTCCTTCTAATTGATTAATCATTGTATTGGAATCAATTAAAATATTTTTTAACGGACCAACAAATTCCAAATTTTCAGGAAGTGGATACATTTCTCTCGATAAAATCGATGTATTGATGACCAATTGAGCAGTATCCTTCTTTTTACGATATTGAAAAGCACACAAATACTTAATGGTACTTTTTAACTCGCCAACATTTCCTTTAAACATATAGTTTAACAATACATAAATCACTCGATTACTAACAGAGATTGTGGTATCTAGAATTGTGGCTTCTCTTTTAAAGAAAGTGTAGATCAATTCTAATCGTTCTCGCTCACTTCGATTAGATAACTCTGGTAGTTCAATTTGAATAGGGATTCTACGTATAAATGTCGTCAGTAAAAATTGATCTCTTGCTTCTGTAGTTGCAAACATCAAGCGTACATTCGCTGTTTTATCTTGTTTAACTTCCCCAACTGGTGTATAAATTCCTTTATCAATGAATATAAACAATTTTTCTTGTGATTCTGGTGATAGTCGATGTACTTCATCTAAAAAAAGAAACCCGCCATCAGCAGCTGCTAACAAGCCTTCTTTTTCACTATCGGCTCCCGTAAAAGCCCCTTTTACATGTCCAAAAAGTAATGCAGATAATAATTCTGGATTATCAGCATATTGAGCACAGTTCAGTGTCATAAACGGAGCATCTTCTTTCAAGCAACCATTCTTGATTGCATATCGATGAGCAAGGGTTGCTATATATGATTTTCCAGAACCAGAAGCGCCAAATAAGATTAAGGCTAGACCATTATCTGGATACATGATAGCGGATTCAATTTGCTGCACAGCGCCTCTCAAACTAGCTTCTGCTCCAATTAACTCATTAAAAATGGCTTGTGATTTCTCGACGATTGCTTCAAGAGACTCATACGTTGATTGAGTAATCGTGTACCCGTTTGATTCAAAAATCTTTTTCGATAAAAAAATAACAGGCCGTGTATTTACCTTAATAAAATGAGAACTTTCCCATAGTTTATTTAATTGCTTGCTTATGGTATTTCTCTTTTGATCAAGTAAAACAGCTAAATCACTGGCTGTAACATTTTCTAATTTCTTTGTCTCAAAATACTTTTGTGTTTGTGTTTCAATCGTAATAATTAATTCATTCCTCATTTTATTCCTCCCTAAGCACTCCTTTAAACTAAGTATAATCGATAAAAACACTTAAAAACAGACTTTTTTAGTCAATAAAATAACTCTCTTGTTTTCCAAATTACACAACATAATCAGAAAACTAAGAGAGTCGCTTTTTTATTAACTGAAGAGTAAGAGATAAAAAAGTGTTACATCTCGAAAAAATAGCTAAAGTTTACAAAAAATGGGAAGAACACTAAATAGGAACCATTCAACATTGAAAAAAAAACTCTCATGCTTCTTATCATTTTTAGCTATCTCTTCATATTGCAATAAATCACGAAGAACAGTGTGTTTTGATGATACCTTTCACCTACTTGATTCTCGGAGCTAACTGCTTTTTTGCCCCAACTTCGGCAACGATTTATCTGTTGTCTTTCGCTTTAATCAATCGCAATTTTTCTATATTTTACCGCTCTAAATACAGTTCTAAATAATCATTTAATAACTTATATCCTTCCATTTTTTGTTCCACTTCTTTTGGACAATAAACCCATTTACCCATCACTTTTCTTTTTTGAGCAAAATGCTTCGTTTCTTCCAGAAAACCATCCAGTTCATTGATAAGGTTCTGACAACTCAAATCATTTCCTAACATGATATCCCGCTGTTCCTTTTTATAAACAGAGTTCCACAAATACGGCAAAACATCCATCTTTTTTAAATTCGTTCTAAACGTTTCTTTTGAAACCATGCCTCTATGCCCTGTCCCTGTATCTCGCTGGAAGATAGCATGTATATCCCACTCTAGCTTCTTTAATTGTCTTAAATTTGAGGTTCTTTGGTGATTAGCCGTTTCAGCCGGTTGAATAAAATTGGATCGATTCATATAACCTGGATTTGGATGTTTTTCAGAAACACGATCAAGTGCTTCTTCAATGGCTAACGTCACACCAGGTTGTTGCTCCGCGACTGCTGGCAAATTTCCTGAACGATTATTTCCAGTTTGTTTAATAGACTGTAAGAACGTCTCTTTACTTGGAAAATTACGGGCTCGTTCCATTCCTTCAGTCGATGTCATAGAAGGCGGTGGGACTGCGACAGGTGTTTGCGGTTGTGCTTGTACAGGTCTTGGTCTAGGTACATCCTTAGGTCCAGCAACAGACATTCGCGCTTGTTGCGCAACTGCCTCTTTTAAGTGTTGTTCATACTTCGTCGCACTTCTCATTTTTTGTTCTAATTCAGCTATTTTTTGATGGGCCTGAATTAATTGAACATCTACTTTACCTACTGTTTGAGTCAATTTCTTGATTTCTGTTGCATTAATTTTCAATATTTCTTGGTCTTTTTTGTGTTGTTCAGTCAACTCTTCCACAGAAGCTTTTTCAGCCACTTCTACGAGTGGAGCTTGCTCGTGTTCTTCCTTAACTGTGACTAATTGCGATTCAACTGTTTGTAATTTATCTTTTAACTGTTCGATAATTTGCGTTAAGCGAATCGTTTCAGAAGCATTTTCTTGAATTTTCCCACGATCTTTTTCTATCCGTTCGACAATTTCCTGATCTGGTTTCTTCTCTAAAACGTTTGTTTCTACCGTATTTAATTTATCACTGACCTGCTGTATTTGCTTAGAAAGCGTACTAACTTCTTGAGTAGTGTTTGCTAGCTTAGCTTCGAGCACATTTTTTTCATTACTTGTTTTGGTTGCTCTAGAGAAAGAAACTTTTGGTCTTTTCGAATTTCTTACTTCCAGAACTTTATTATCAAGAAATGCTATTTTTCTATTTGCATCTTGAATTTCTTTTGTCAATGAATCAACTTTATCAATCGCTAATTCTAAGCGGCTTTCTAAAGTCAATTTACCTTCGATTCCCGTTCCTAAAACAATTTTGAATTTTGGCGGTTTTCGTGGTTTACTGGCTACTGTAGCTTTTTCAGTTACTTCCACTTTAAAATTCGCAAAATCCGCTGTTAATTGCTCAATCTTTTGAGTAAGTCTATTTATCCGTTGACTATTTTCTGTTTCTATTGACTGTTTTGCTAATGCATCGCTAGGAACCACTTTTACAACAGGAGGGGCTTTTTTCTCTTTTAAGTGTTTAACTTCATCGAATACTTCCGTTAGATTCTGACTAAATTGATTCATCATCTCAGATAAAAGCAGCACTTCACTATTCGTTTCCTGCAAGCTCCTTGTAACATCGATTGGATTTCCTTGATCGATAAAATTGCTTGTATGTTCTAACGGCATTTCTGGCACAACTAATTCACTAACCCATTCTCTCAGTTCATTCATCTGAGCTTTAGCTAATGGATTGGCTAAAGCAAGAAACATTGAGATGTAAACTGCTTTTGAAGTTGAGCGAATATACATCTTTTTCAACACAAAATGCTCAAAGTACGTATTGAATTCCTCTGGAAGCAAGGCAAGTAGCAAATCAAACTGTTCTTGCGAGTCATAATCGGTTCCTTGCTCAAATTTTCGCACTAAATAAACTGTATATTGACTTAAAACATCATCTTCGTAAACAGATTTCCCAAGACGACTTGCCTCTATTTCTTTTCTGATAAATATTTTTTTACTTCCGCTTGTACTACTTACTACGCTCATTTTTTCCATCTGTACTAAAGGCTCCTCTTTTACTTAGCTCTTTCTGCTTTAAACATACTTTTGGTCAATTTAGATTTTTGTTTAATTATAATTATATTTTTATTTTAATGAAAACATAGAGTTTTCGTTAAAATAAACAATCATTTTTAATTTTACATCAAAAATAACCTTATGTGTTTTCATAAAATGTTATAAATAGATAAAATAATGAGAATATTTCTCTTTTATCTAATCAACAACTGTTAGATTGAAAAAAAATGAATAAAATATACAAAAAAACTTTTTTTAGCAGGAAAAAATGAGAAATATTATTTTTGAATCGTTCAAAAAATTTAACCTAAAAAATTCGTAAAAATCCCCATCTCTAGTTGGACTAAAAATCAGTCTAAAGGTTGATGTTCCCAAAAATAATTCTTGCTATACTTTATATAACAGAAACAGAAAAAATGGAGGAATTAATTATGAGAGAACAATCAATGCTAATGAAGATTTTAATGGTCATCGGAATATTTTTTGCTGGTAGTATTTTACTAAGTCTAATTCTTGGTCTTTTAGGAAGTGTTCTATGGTTTAGCGTAAGAATCTTGTTGCCATTGGCAATTGCTGTTTGGTTAGTCCGCTTAATTGCAAATCCTTCTAGAGATAGACGCAGACGTTATTAAAATTAAGTTAACAAGTACGATAATCTAAATAAGCGACTCATCACCAAAATTTGTTTTTCAAATTACGATGATGAGTCGCTTATTTTATATGTTAAAATAAATAAACTTTTCTTTATTCCAGCTACTTATATAGTCCGTAAAAAATAGAAAGAGCATTACATTTCATGAACAAGCACAAGTATAATAGAAAATAGGAATTCGAATTAACTACAACTAATAATACTGGAGGAATTGTATGATACAAAATAAATTGATTGCTCATGTTTTAATCAAAATCGATAATCGTTTTTTGTTACTCAAACGTTCGAAAATCAAGCGAGGGACTCCAAATTATTTACCAGAATTTTGGGATATCCCTGGTGGTAGCGTTGAACCTGGTGAAATGCCCCGCAAAGCAGCTGAAAGAGAAGCGTTCGAGGAAACCGGACTACAAGTTCTAGTAGAAGACATTATTTATGAGGATAGTAATTATGATTTAGACAAAAAAACGGTTTTCACTCGATTAGTTTATACAAGATCTGTTATCACAGAGCAACCCATCAAACTAGATCCCGAAGAACATACAGAATATAAGCTAGTTGATACATTCTGTGGGCAAGAACAGTTAGTGGATTATTTATACACAATTTCCCTCTAGATTAATAAATTTTTTGATCAAAATAAAAAGACAGAAGTTACACTGACTCAAAGAGTTCTAACTTCTGCCTAGCTTTTTTATGAATTATTCGCCTAATTTATCAGTTTTTTTAACGATTTTTTTAATTTCATGAATCGCCTTTTTTTGTTCTAAATAGCTTTTGACCTTGTTTTCGTCTCCGTCAATTTTACCTAAAGTACCATCTAATTTATCGATTTCTTTACCGATTTGTTCAACAAGTGACGCTTGACCGTCTACCCAATCTTCAACGTCATTGACCGCCTTTTCTTCTGCTTTAGCTTCATTTTTTTCAATCTTATGTTCTTTACGGATAATTGATTTCACTTCATGCAACGCTTTTTCTTGTTCAAAGAAATGTTTCACTTTACTATCAGTATCTTCCATTTTTCCAAGCGTTTCATCTAACTTATCCATTTCTTTACCAATTTTTTCTAACAATTTTGCTTCTTTTTCTTCATAATTTGTCATAACTCATTCCTCCTAATTTTTTATCTAAATGCATATATGATATTTGTAATTCCAAACATCATAAAATAGAACCCAACTAAGAAACTTAATGTAAGAGCTGCAGATAGAGGATTAGCTAATAAAACAAATCCTAAAATAACCCCTAAAATATCCACAATTAAAGTGAACCAAAAATAACCAGTACTAACTGATTTAGCTAAATCTAAGGTAAATAATCCAAATATAGAGTCGATTATAAACCAGATTGCAAAGACAAAAGGCAACGCTGCAACACCGATATTTAGATTGAATAAAAAGTAAACACCAATCAAAATATCAATAACTCCTAGAATAATCGGTGCATAGGATTTATATCCCGTTAACTCTTTCATTCGATTACGTACAAAAATTTCAAAGATACCTTTCATAATTGCAATTATCGCGAAGAATAACACAATTGCAACTAAATTACCTGCGGGATCTTGAAAAGATATCAATGATGTTACTACAAATAAGATACCCAGAATCAAAGCTCCCCAGTCAATTCCATGTTTTTTTACTTCATTCATATCCATTTCCTCCTTTTTAATTATTACTTATCTTCTACAATTTTATGGTACTCCTAAAAATTTTATTTTTCAAAGAAAAGCACTTGCCTTTATTATTTTGACAAAGTTCAATCAAAATGGGGTAGAACTCTTTACACGCGCTTGCCTTTATAGTAGATTTTATACATACTCAAACACTCATAAGCTAAGAGAAAGCAGGAGAACAATGTCCTTAACTAATACCCAAAAAATCGCTTTATTGACAAAGGAATTAAATCCAGAAAACACACATTACTATGAAGAACTAGCAGAATCTATCATTAGTCAAAGTAAACTAGATTCAACTCAAAAGAAGCAACTTTTATTGGAGATTTTACAAGAAATGATTCAGTTGCAAAATGAAGGCAGTACGATTAAAAATAGCTTCGACGATGAGCCGAGAATATCTGCTGAACATCTTCTAAATGGATTTTTGATGCGACAAAAGAAAAAGGCAACAATCACTCGCTTCCTTTTTCTACTATTTATTTCATTTGTCCAATATGGATTATTTAATACCTTAATAGAGCCAGTCATTACGATTAGTTTATTTAAAACCGGTGTGCCGATTATATTACTTATTTTAGCAACTTTCTTTTTATTCAAAACATTTAAAACAGGGTTATCCTTTAAGAAGATTCATGGTAAACAGTTACTTTTCCCACTCTTAACAGGACTTTGTTGGTTAGGTTTCGTATTGATTCCTCTGATTGATACTAAAATCAACGGTTTTAATGTGAATGGTATTTTGTCTCATCAAACCTTGGCTCTATTTCTATTTATTTTTTCAAGTATTTGTTTATTCGTTCAAATTCAGCAAAAAATTAGTTACACATTAATTGGAATCACTATTTTTTTTATGGTTTTCGATGTGTTTGTTTTTATTGGAACAATTCAGCCAATTTATTTACCTACCACAAGTAAAACAATGGTTTCGCTACTCTTACTTTTAATCATTTCGATTGGTCCTTTCTTCGAACAAAACATGAAAAAGAGGTTGAATTAGCTTTTTAACAGCTAATTCAACCTCTTTTTAGTTAACTCTTGGGGAAGAATAATACATCTTAAAATACTACGATTTTTTCTTTCCAATCGATAAAACACCACGTTTGATAACATCGAAAAATCCAAGTGACTGAACCATCTGGCTCGAATCAAGATATGTTCTGATTGCTCGTAGAACCTTTTTCGGATTTTTAGAAGAAAATGTAAACGTGCCATTTTTTTTGGTTTGGATGGCATAACGAGGAATCCACTTTCCTTTAAACATAACAGACGCAATCACAAGGTCTACTTCTTCCCAGGGAATTTGGACAAATTTCCGAGCATCACGAGCATTATAAAATTCAAACCCTTTATCACCGATCATGATTTTCCCATAGTCAGTCAATCCTGTAAAAGCAGTGGCATCTGTGACCAAATCTACTGTTGTGTTAAGTGATTGTACCATCGTTTTCCCACCTTCACTAATTAAATTCTTTTATCATACCTTGTCTTTAATAAAAATTTGAGTCAAACATAAGAAAGACAACAGCTGTTACTTCTAAAAGCTTGTTTTTCTACTCCTGTTTGTTTGCTATTTTTTTATAAAAGACCAATCAAGTGTCCAACAATACCGACTAAAAATAGTCCTAAGATAATGATAATCGGAGACACTTTTTTCTTCAATAACCACATACAGAAGAATGTTAACAATAAGGCTGCTAAACCAGGAATCAATTGATCCAAGTTATCTTGTAATGTAGTTACTTTATCCGAAGTTAGAGATAGACCATTTCTTGCATCAATAAATGCTTTTTGTAAACCTTCTCCATTCATTGGAAGCTTATCCCAATCAATATATGCACCTTTATCCAATTTTACCGTTGAAACAATTGGTAAGAACTTGATTGATACCCATCTCTGCACCAGAGCGGCTAACACAAACATCCCTAAAATTGAAGCCCCTTTAGTAACATCTTGTAATAACCCACCAGATAAATCATCAGTAATTTTAGAACCTGCTTTATAACCAAATTCTTGTGTATACCACATAAATGACCAACGAATAACATTCCAAGCAACAAAGAATATTATTGGACCTAAGATACTTCCTCCCATTGCTAGTGAAGCACCCAGTGCTCCTAACATTGGACGAATAGTAAACCAAAATACTGGATCACCAACACCAGCCAAAGGTCCCATCATTCCGACTTTAACCCCTTGGATGGCTACATCATCAACAGGTGCACCATTGGCACGTTCTTCTTCCAACGCTAATGTTACACCAAGAATTGGTGAGGCAATATATGGATGTGTGTTGAAAAATTCCAAGTGACGTTTTAACGCATCTGAGCGTTCTTCTTTTGAAGTATATAATTTTTTGATTGCTGGAATCATTGAAAATGCCCAACCACCATTTTGCATACGTTCGTAGTTCCAAGAACCCTGAATGAATGTCGAACGCCATGCAACAGACAAACGATCTTTTTTAGTTAATTCAATTTTTTCTGCCATTTCTGTTTTCCTCCTTCAGGATTAATAGTCATTTAAGATGTCATCAAGCGGATCACCAGTATTACCGCCACCGCCATTTGAAGAACCACCAATCTTAGATAGGTTTAAGTAGATAAGTGCTAACGCAACACCTAATGCTCCTAAAGCGATTAACGTAAGTTGAGAAATCGCAGCGACTACAAATCCAATAATAAAGAATGGCCAAACTTCTTTTGTTGCCATCATATTGATAACCAAAGCATAACCTACGGCTACAACCATACCACCACCGATAGCCATACCATCAGTTAACCATGCTGGCATTGATTCTAGTGCTGATTGAACCACTTCTGCTGGTATAAATAGTAAAGCTGCTGCTGGAATCGCAATACGGATTCCTTGCATACAAACTGCTAAAATGTGTAAAATTTCAATTTTTTTAATATCGCCTTTTTCTGCTGCTGCATCCATCATATGAACGATTGGTACAGCCAATGTACGAACAACCATCGTTAAGAACAAACCGGCAACAGCCAAAGGTACTGCAATAGCGATAGAAGACGCTACCGCATCTTTTATAGAAATACTTTCTGCTCCTAGAGCTTTAACTAAAATAATTGCAGATGCTACAGATGCTAACGCCGCATCAGGAGCCACAGCAGCACCAATATTCGCCCAACCAAGTGCGATCATTTGAAGCGTTCCTCCAAGAATAATCCCTGCTTCTAAATTACCTGTTACCAAACCAATCAAAGTACAAGCAACTAGGGGTTGATGGAATTGGAATTCATCTAATATTCCTTCCATACCCGCTAGAAAGGCAACAAATATTACTAAAACTATTGATATGACTGACATAATAAGCCTCCTATTTAATTTATTTTATTTTTCGTGAGCTAACTCAGTTTTTGCTTTTTTAAGAATTTCATCCATATTTGCTTTCGAATCATTTGGTACTTTACGGACATCAAACTTAATGCCCAGATTTTCCATCTTTTCAAAAGCCTCTACATCTGCTGGTCCCATTGATAACACTTTACTTACTACTACTTTTCCAACTGAATGAGCCATTGAGCCAACATTTACTTCTTTGATGTCAACGCCTGCTTCAATTACGGTTAAAACATCTTCTGGATTTTCAAAAAGCAATAACGCTTTTGTATTCCCAAAACGAGGATCTTTTGCAATTTCGATCATTTTAGCAATCGGAATAACATTTGCTTTTACCCCTGGAGGTGCAGCTTGTTCAATCAATTTTTTACGAAGATCATCTTTTGATACCGCATCTGATACAACGATGATTCGATTTGGTAAAACTGATTTTGTCCATGCAGTGGCCACTTGACCATGCAGCAAACGAGAATCCACACGAGTTAAAACGAATTTAATTTTCCCATCACCAACAACTGTTCCTTCAGGCAATGAGCCTTTAGGTTGTCCATCCGCTACTGCTTCTGCTTTAGTTGCTTCTTTGGGTTCTAATTCTTCAGGTTTGATTCGTACGCCTTCTTTAGCAACACCTAATACGTGTGCCGCAATTTGTTGTGCTGAATCCATTGAAAAACGAGAAGAATATGCTTCGATTAACATCGGTAAATTCAACCCACTAACGATCGCCCATTTATCTTTATGTGCTTCTAACAAACTATTTGCTTGGTTGAATGGTGTACCACCCCATAAATCAACTAAGAACAATACTTCGTCTTGATCATCAAAAGAAGCAATCGCCTCTTCTAATTTTGCTTTTAAATCATCTGGACCTTCACTAGGTTTTAAGATGACTGCTTTGACATTCTCTTGTTCGCCAAAAATCATAGAACCAGATTGTAAGATGCCTTCAGCAAATTCTCCATGACTTGCAAGAATAATTCCTACCATGTTTATACCTCCTAAAAATTTTAGTTTTTTTGATTTTCTACGGTATCGATTGGTCTTTCACTTGTCCAACTTGGCTACTGACTTAAATCAAAAATCGTTTCGTTGCTTAATAATAAAAAGAAAAAATGCTTAAATTCGTTTTGATTGTTGATTTTCACAAGTCATCGCTGACTTTCTATAGTAGATCAGTAAAGACACTCTCTTTTAGGCTATCGTTAATAACCACATCCTTTCCCTGTGTATTCCTTTAGCGCCTATCTCTATTAGAATATACCGAAAATATTACTGCTATTTTTCGAATACTTCCTACAATCTGAAAGAAAGAACTTTCTTACTTTTTTAATAAATCAGTTATAGCAATTGTTCTTTTTTCAGTAATTCCATTAAGTTAACTTCACTATCCGCAGCTACTTTTCTAATTTCTAATTTAATCCCTTGATCATTTAGAAAAGCAAAAGCATCTATATCCTGCTTATCAACCGCAACAGCATTCGTGATCATCTTTTTCCCATTAGTAAAACTTAATCCACCGACATTGATTGATGTTAGTTTCACGCCACCTATAACAACGCGTTTCACATCTTCAGGATTTGTAAAAAGAAGCATTGCTTTAAAACTATTGAAACGATCATCTGGATAGACTTCAATCATCTTAGCTACAGTAACAACATTTACTTTTACTCCTGGAGGTGCTGCTTGAACTAACAGCGCTTTACGCAAAGTGTCTTTAGCAACTGTATCGCTTACGACTAAAATACGATTGACATTTGTTGTCTTGGTCCATACCGTTGCAACTTGCCCATGAATTAAACGATCATCAATTCTAGCTAACCGAATATCCATTGCTTTTTCCTCCTGTATCTAGGTTCCCTTTTGTTTTCAAAACAAGTAAAATAGAATTGCTTTTTCTTTACATCTTATTACTAAGCAATTAGCGTGCCAACTTTAGTGTATTAGCTTAAAAGTCCATTAAATTAAGCTTTTATTAAATAAATACATAAAAAAGACACACTGTATTAGTGTATCTTTAAGTGTATTTATTCTAGTGTATCTTCTAAGAGCTCTTCTTGACGACCTTGTGTATTGTGTAATAGTTGAACAATATAGTAAAGTTCACCAACTGGCAACAACAAGTTGAAGTAATCTTTGAAATACACCGCTTGTGCTAGAACGATTGGGTAAATAGGATCTTGTTCCAGTTCTTTAAGTGCTTCCGCTTCGATCGACAACTCATCTTGATATAATATACGTTCTAACGCTCCTGCCAAATGCAAAATAAAATTGATATAAAAGGTATATGTCACTTCTAGCTGCAACTCATTTTTGACTTGATCAGTAAACTGCCATAAAGGCTCTAATAGTTTTGTTGCATTAATAAAGGTAAAACTTTGTTCCATATACTCCTTACAGATTTTTTTTGCGGTTGATTCGTTTAATTCCATTTGTTTGACAGCGGTCGTACTCTCTGTTAATAACTGCTCAACTAATTTTTTCGCCTCACCCGAAAAGAACGTTTCGATTGAAATAAAGGGAGCTGCAATTTTGGGATCAGCTATACCCGTTACAGCAATCACCCGATACTCTTCCTGAATTCTTTCGATTTGTTCCTGCATATTTACAACAGAAATAGGTAAAACTTCAACATCTGATGCCATTTGAGAAAGTAATTGCTCTTCAATCATATCCTTCATTCGCTTTGCGGTTCCTTCGCCAGAGGCACAAATAGCAATAATTGCTCGATTTTTTAATGACTCGTCAACTACTTTCTCTACATCCATCTTTTGTTCCGCTCCCGCGTACCCATGAAAGTTTTTTAACGATTCATAAATATCTTCTAATCTTGTATCAATTAACGTTGTTTTTCTAGCCGTTTCTAAAACAATCGGCGTCGTAACCATGTCAACTGTTCTTACCGGAATTCCTGTTTGCCGTACGATTTCATCAGTAAAAGTACTTAATGAACCCATATCAACCAACAAAATGACTCCACTATCTTGATTCACTTCTTTTACCGCATTGACAATCAAGACTAAGGCTTCTTGTGGCTGCATCTCTAACGGCATATCAACCGCTCTCAGATTATCGGCTTTTAACAATTGGGAAACGACTTGTACCATACTGGTTGCCGTACTTTTTCCGTGTGCAGCAACAACGACCCCGATTTTCCCTGCTTCTTGATTTTCTCTTAACGAAATCAACAATACAGCTAAATAGTAAGTTTCTGATTCTGGAATCGCCATTTGATAGTTGGCTTCTATAATTTGTTTAATTCCCTGAGCGGTTTCAAATTCTAAGGGATAGTCCAAAACCATATTACGAATATTTTCGTTTAATTGATGATCTCGATTTTCTCCCACTTGAATTCGTTTCAAAAAGGAGCTTAAATGTAAACTCATTGCATACGTAAAATTCGATTGAAACCCATAATTTAGGCGACTTGTAGCAAATGCATAAATTTCTTTAGTGACATCAATAATTCGTTGATCCACGATTTCTGCTAATTTATTTTCTGAGTCAAACGTGAATCCATGTCCTTTATAAAAAGATTTTAAATGAACATTAATATCAGTCGTAATAAAATTGTTGATTGATTCTTGATCCAATCCATCAGCCTTTAGTAGTGCCGCTTTATCACCAATGATTTCATATAAATTATACGGCAATTCATACGAATCCGATTGAATCATCACTGGGGATTCATTGGGTGAAACAATCATTTGTGGTTCTAAATATTTAGAAAGCTCCGCTAACATCTCACGATCACTCGCTAATTGCAACATGCCTTCTTTAACACTTTCAGTCAGCTCATCGATTGTGATTACTAATTCATCTTGATCCATATGATTTAAAAATCCTCGAGCTGTGACAAGCTGGACGTTTGATTTTAACTGCCCTACATTTCCATAAGTCACACTGCCAATCAAGGCTTTGACCACATCTTCAGTCAAAATGATTCTTCTTTGAATCCGAGAAGCTTCCATTGAAATCATCAAGCGAACCAAATCGATTTTTTCTTTCGCTGGACGATTGATAAACGTTGGTAATTGAATGACAATCGGGATTCTACGAACAAAAGTACTTAACAAAGAAGAGGTAGGATTTTCCGTTGTGGCACAAATAATCCGAACATCTGCATGACGTGTTTTAGCCGTCTCCCCTAATCTAGAATACGTTCCGTGATCCATAAAATAGAAAATCATTTCTTGTCCCTCTGGTGGCAGTCGATGAACTTCATCTAAAAATAAAATACTTCCATCCGCCTCATGAATGATTCCTTCTTTAGCTTTATTAGCTCCTGTAAATGCGCCCTCTGCATAACCAAAAAGATGAGACATCAATAACTCTGGATTATGAGCATAATCAGCACAATTAAAAACAATAAACTCTTTGTCTTCATCCATGATTTGATTTAGTTTGGCAAATTGAAACATAGCATGAGCAAAATATGTTTTTCCTGATCCTGTCGGTCCTGTAATAATACAGTTTAACCCTTTTGGTGGATATAAAATAGCTGCTTTGGCTTGTTCAACTGGTGTTTTCATACTCCCGACAGAGCCAATAATCTGTTTGAAAATATCTTCTGCTACAATTTTTTCAGCTTTCCTTTTAGCGTATGGCGATTGTCTTGGTTGCTCGTAATAATTTTCTTGTTGCATATAACTTTTTACTGGCTTTTGTAACGGTTGATGACGGAAAATAGCCTTATCTACATACTTAACAGGACGTCCTTCAATTTTTTCTAACAAACCATCTTTTACTAATAAATTTAAGTCTTTACTGGCATTTGTCCGCTGGATAGCCAACGCTTCAGCAACTTCTTTGGTTGTAATACCTTTGCCAAACGAAACGTCTTGCGGTGCAAAATGCTCAGTCTGTTCTTTTACATATAAGTAAATCTTTTTCATCCGCTTCATTTTAAACGACTCCTTCAAAACGATACACTAACTTATGTGTATCATACAGTGTATTCCTTAAGAAGTACACTAATAGCCTTTTTATATTGAAATTGTTTCATGTGAAACACATTTTTGACAAAAAAAGTGAAATTGAAAAGAAAATCATTGCTGGTTTTCATTCATTCCAAACAAATATCGTTGATTTCCTTGAAAATGTAAGATTTACTCGCTATAATTCAGAGAGGTTCAACTATTATAAATAAAAGTGAGGAAAACAATTGATTACTGTAAATGACGTAAGTTTGCTTTTTTCAGACCGCAAACTTTTTGATGATGTAAATATTAAATTCACACCTGGCAACTGTTATGGCTTAATCGGTGCTAATGGTGCTGGTAAGTCGACGTTTCTTAAAATCTTGTCTGGAGAAATCCAACCAACTACAGGTTCAGTTACCTTAGGTCCAGATGAGCGTATGGCAACACTAAAACAAAATCATTTTGACTATGAAGATAATACCGTTCTAGAAACAGTTATTATGGGACATAAACGTTTGTATGAAGTGATGAAAGAAAAAGATGCCATCTATATGAAAGAAGATTTTTCAGATGAAGATGGCATCAAAGCAGCCGAGCTAGAAGGTGAGTTTGCTGAATTAGATGGTTGGGAAGCAGAGCCTGAAGCTGCTGTTTTATTACAAGGATTGAATATCCCTGAATCATTGCATGACCAAAAAATGAGTGAATTAACTGCAGGTCAAAAAGTAAAAGTTTTACTAGCACAATCTCTTTTTGGTAAACCTGATGTTCTACTACTAGACGAGCCGACAAACGGATTAGATACACGTTCAATCAACTGGTTAGAGGAATTTTTAATTAACTTTGATAATACTGTTATCGTTGTATCTCATGACCGCCATTTTTTAAATAAAGTTTGTACTAATATGGCTGACTTAGACTTTGGTAAAATTAAACTCTATGTAGGAAATTATGATTTCTGGTTAGAATCTAGCCAACTAGCAACTAAATTACAAGCGAATGCCAATGCAAAAAAAGAAGAACAAATCAAAGAATTACAAGACTTTATTGCACGTTTCAGTGCCAACGCTTCAAAATCTAAACAAGCAACTTCTCGTAAAAAAATGCTTGATAAAATAACTTTAGATGATATTCAACCATCATCTCGCCGTTATCCATTCGTTGGTTTTACACCTGAACGTGAAATCGGAAATGATTTATTACATGTCGAAAATGTTTCTGTTACTATTGATGGCAAAAAAGTATTAGACAATATTTCCTTCTCATTGAATAGCACAGATAAAGTGGCATTCATTGCAGACAATGATATTGTTACCACAACGCTATTCAAAGTTATCATGGGTGAGATCACGCCTGATACAGGTAGCGTTCGTTGGGGAGTAACAACTTCTCAAGCTTATTTACCGAAAGATAATAGTAAAGATTTCGACACTGATTTAACGATTTTAGATTGGTTGCGTCAATTTGCCAGTAAAGAAGAAGACGATAATACATTCTTACGTGGCTTTTTAGGTAGAATGCTCTTTTCTGGTGAAGATGTACTGAAATCTGTTAACGTTCTTTCTGGGGGCGAAAAAGTGCGTGTCATGCTGTCTAAATTGATGTTGTCTAAAGCCAACGTACTTGTATTAGATGATCCAACAAATCATTTAGACTTAGAATCAATCACAGCTTTAAATGATGGCTTAATGGCCTTTACCGGTGCAATCCTATTTGCTTCTCATGACCATCAATTTATTCAAACATTAGCAAATAGAATTATTGCTGTTTCTGATAAAGGAATGGTTGACCGTGCAGATACTACGTACGATGAATTCTTAGAAAACAAAGATGTTCAAAAACAATTAGATCAGCTCTTTATTGGAGAATATTAATTATTTCGATGACATTCGTTTGCTTGCAAAAATAAGTGATAAACTAAGTATATAAAAAATACCAAGTCAGATTCCTTCAATTTTGAATGAATTTCGACTTGGTATTTTTTATACTTTAAACCTATAAATTTTACTGAAATTAGCTAATCAACCGTCAGTTGATTGTCTAATTTCAGTAAAAAAGTTATGCTTAATTGGAGGAGTGATAGCAATGTTACTAAAAACGATTTTGAAAACCCACAGACAAGAGCAAGGATTTACACAAGAACAATTAGCAAAGAAACTATACCTCTCTACACAAGCGGTATCAAAATGGGAAACAGGTCAGTCTATTCCATCTATTGATAATTTATTGTTACTTTCAGATTTGTATAGCCTATCACTGGATGAACTGGTACAAGGAAGCCCTTTTTTCAAAAAACCTTACATTGTAGGGAAAAAATATACATTTAAAAAGGGATTCTGCTTTCTCATATTCTGGCTATTTATCAGTCTTCTTTTTACTGGCTTTGGCTACCAACCTATTTGGCTATTTGCACTTCTGTACCTGCTAGGAATTTTTATCATTCTACCGATGCTTGCAGAAGATTATTGGATCATTGATTCAAAATCTATCATAATAAACTCTTACTCTAAGAAGAATCTCACTAAACTTTGGCAAATCGTTACAAATCGACCACAAACAAAAGAAATTTTCTACACAACGGTTTCTCAAATGGAAATTATTTATATAAAGAAGATACGTGTGTCTCCATTTGATTTTAGTTGTGACAATTTTTATTTATTGCTCTCCTACAAGAACAAAAAAGTTAAATTGGATTTAAATGTACCTACTAAGCCATTTTTGCCTCAATTCATTGCTTTTCTTAATCGAAAACAAATCGCTATCATGGATAAAAATCAAATCATTGAACATTTGATCGCAGATGATTCCTTATATGACTTAAAAAATAAAATTCATTAGCATCAAAAATCAGACCGTCCTATGAAACAGACCATAAACCATATAAATAAAAAGAAACATTGTGTAGGTTCCTCTTAATATTAATCGAGTCCTACATAATGCTTCTTTTAGTCTCGCTAGTTCTTCTGTTCATAACCATATAAGCGAACTTCGCCTGAAACATATTCACCTAAATAAATTTCATTAATTCCATTAAAAGACTGTTGCTGCACCTGTTCCACTAGCCAATCAATCTCTTTATCAATCAATTCTAATGTATCATAATTGGCTTGACCGTCAGCAATCAATGGATAACGAATGTTTTCATCTCCAAACTCAATAATCGTCAATTGCCCATTCTGTTCTAAAACTGCTCGTTTCACATTTTCAACTTCATAAATCGCATTTGCTCTTAACTTAAACATTAGCTCATTGGCAGAAATCCCACGTTTCAAACATTCCGCCACATCAACCTGGCCATTTTTGATTAAAGTGATTGGACGTCCATCCACTATGTATTTGATATAACGATTATGCTCTTTCGCAAATTTGATTGTTAAAACAAGAAGTGTCCAAATGATTAAAACTAAAACAAATTGCAAGATTGTAATAGAGTCATTATAGATAACACCGCCAATAATTCCACCAAGCACATAATTTTGAACTTGATCCATGGCAGAAGAAGGCGCTAAATTCCCTTTTCCCATCAAGTTGATTTGAATAATCAAACATATAATACCTAAACCAAGTTTTAAAATAATTGGACTATAAATTTGCATATCGTTTCCTTTCTAGTACCAACGACTATTTAATTACGGAAATTTTAGGATCCATCAAATACGCTGTTTGTAGTGTATACGAGCTTTGATCTGCACTAAGCGTTGCTTTATAATAGTGGTCGTTAATTTTCACTATGGTTCCATCGATTAATTGAGTCGCGTTTACTAAAACATCAGCCGCATCGACTTGCTTGTCTTTGGCGATTTGCTTTACAAAACTAACCATTTGAGAAGATTGTGTCGATCTATTTTGGTTTTGAGTATAATCTGAATATTGCACTCCGAGTAAAAACACAAGTAGTAAAAACGTGATAATACTTAAATCTCGATATTTTGTCTGGAGTCGATGGCGCATATATAAGCTAAAAGCAATGATTAATACAATAAGTGCACTAAAAATAAAAAAATATTTAATATAATCATTCAAACTCGACTGTGATTCTAAATAGTCAATGCCATAAAAATTCAAGCTAGTCACCTCCACCATTTTTTACTGCTAAATTTTTTACTATACTTTAATTTTTCCTCTCTTGTCCAAAAGAAAAGACAGCAATACAACCATTTCCCGTATGGCTAGTGATGGTTGGTCCTAAAGGATATAATTCAATGGCTTTAACCTGAACTGCTGCTTCAAGTAACTGTTTTACTTTTTCTGCACTTTCAAGATCACCTGCATAAGCAATCAGTATCGTTTGTTGTTCTGGGTGCTCCATTCCTTTGACGGTTTCATCAACCACTTTTTTCAAAGCTTTACCACGACCGCGTACTTTTTCGCGATTTTGCAATTTCCCATTTACATCGACATTGATGATTGGTTTAACACTAATTAGAGTTCCTAAAGTCGCTGCAGCTTTGGAAATCCTTCCACCACGTTCTAAATGCTTCAAGTCATCGACTGTGACCCATGACTGCACCCTCATTTTATTTTCAGCAAGCCAATTTAATGTTTCATCCAAAGAATAGCCTTCATTTTTTAAACGGATCGTTTCGATCACTAGTAACCCTTCGCCTAAACTAGCAGCTTTTGTATCCACAATATGGATATTCACCTCTTCATATTCTTCTTTCAAGATCTCAACAGCTTGCAACGCTCCTTGGTAAGAACCACTCATTCCCGAAGAAAAACATAAATACACAACAGGGATCTTTTGCTCAATAAACGAACGGAAAAATTCTATGTAGCGACCAATGTTAACTTGAGATGTTGTTGGCATCCCACCTGCTTTTATTTTTGCTAAAAAACCATCATAGTCAAAAGTCTTACCTAAATCATCCGCTAATTCTTGTCCATTTAATTGAATCGTCATATTAATAAACTCAACTTCATTTGCTTCTAAATAAGTATATGGTAAATCACAACATGAATCAGTTACTATTTTAAATGTCATTTGTTTGACCTCCTATTTTTTATTTTAACATAGAAAAAAAGATACTTCCTTTCTCATGCAGCAATTGGGAAAAAATAGTCTTTTAACAAAAAAAGCTGAACTCCACAAAAACAAAAAATAACATTTCTGTGGATTCCAGCTTATATTTTAACGTTACTATATTTCTTACAGCACAAATAAATATTTTCTGCTTCTATCCCAACTTTTTCAGGATAATGTTTGTTTAGTATTACGTTTATACTTGTGCCCAAACACTCTCTAAAACATTCGTTTGATTACGATCTGGTCCAACTGAGAAAGTAGAAATGCGTACACCCACTAATTCAGAAATACGGTGGACATAGTTTCTAGCATTTGCAGGTAAATCAGCTAGCGTCTTACAGCCTGTAATGTCTTCGGACCAACCCGGTAATTCTTCATAGACTGGTTTACAACGGCTCAATTCTTTCAAGCTAGCTGGATAGTGATAAATCAATTCTCCATCTAATTCATAAGCTGTACAGATTTTAACTGTTTCTAAACCACTTAAAACATCAATTGAATTCAATGATAGATTCGTGATTCCAGAAACACGTTTTGAATGACGCATCACGACTGTATCAAACCAACCTACACGTCTTGGACGACCAGTAGTTGTTCCAAACTCTTTTCCGACTGTACGGATTGTTTCACCTGTTTCATCGAATAATTCTGTTGGGAAAGGCCCATCACCAACACGAGACGTATACGCTTTACAAACGCCTACCACTCGATTGATTTTAGACGGTCCAACGCCACTCCCAATCGTCACGCCACCCGCTACAGGGTTTGATGAAGTAACAAAAGGATATGTTCCTTGATCAATATCCAACATAACGCCTTGCGCACCTTCAAATAAAACACGTTTTCCTTCATCTAACGCATCATTTAAAATAACAGAAGTGTCTGTTACATATTGTTTGATTTGTTGTCCATATTCATAATACTCTTCAAAAATATCTTCAAAAGCAATCGGCTCACTATCAAACATTTTAGTAAATTGACGATTTTTTTCTTCCAAATTAATTTTTAATCGTTCTTCAAAGATTTCTTTATCTAGTAAATCAGCAACGCGAATCCCAACACGAGCAGCCTTATCCATGTATGCAGGACCAATCCCTTTAATGGTTGTCCCGATTTTATTTTCACCTTTAGCATCTTCTTGTAATTGATCCAATTTGATATGGTAAGGTAAAATAACATGTGCACGATCAGAAATACGTAAATTATCAGTAGTGACATTATTGTCTTTTAAATAAGCTAATTCTTTTACAAGTGATTTAGGATTTACGACCACACCATTTCCAATCACACTGATTTTTTCTTTGTAGAAAATACCAGAAGGAATCAAGTGTAACTTGTATGTAACTCCATCGAATTTAATTGTATGTCCAGCGTTGTCTCCGCCTTGATAACGTGCAATGACTTCCGCGTTTTCACTTAAGAAATCTGTGATTTTTCCTTTTCCTTCATCGCCCCACTGCGTTCCAACTACTACAACTGATGACATTCGAACACCTCGTTCTAAATTATTTTGTCCTGATTCATTGTACCAATAAAACAACTGCCTTTCAAGCAAAAATCGAATAATAGCTACTGGAAAATAAAAAAACGAACTAAAAAACGAACATTATTTTTCAATGAAATGAAAATAGATAAAAAAGACGAATGTTGTAGGGAAAATTCTAGAAAAAAATAGTCTCTATTATTGTCTAGAATAACAACAATAGAGACTCACTTTTTCCGATTTTAAAATACATGTTGGCTAGAATTCTTCTCGAAGAGATAGCGAAGAAAACTTATTGTATTCCTTGATAAATAATAATTCAACTGTTCCGCGGGCACCACTTCTGTTTTTTTCAATAATTACTTCAATAACGTTATCTACTTCAGGTGGTTCATGGTCGCCATCTTCTCCACCTTCTCCACGCTCATAATAATCATCACGATACAGAAATGCTACAATATCTGCATCTTGCTCAATCGAACCAGATTCACGGATATCACTTAGAACGGGACGCTTATCCTGACGTTGTTCCACGCCACGAGATAATTGGGATAGCGCAATAACGGGAACTTTTAATTCTTTGGCTAATTTTTTGAGCATTCGTGAAATTTCAGAAACTTCTTGTTGACGATTTTCTCGGCCAGTTCCTTCAATCAGCTGTAAATAGTCAATCAAAATCAAGCCTAAATTCCCTTTTTCTTGCGCAAGTTTTCGACATTTTGCACGAATTTCTGTAATCTTAATCCCTGGTGTATCGTCGATATAGATATTGGCCCGTGATAAACTACCCATCGCGATAATCAAGTTTTGCCACTCTTCTTCTGATAATTGACCTGTTCGTAAATGCCCAGCCTCAATCGATCCTTCTGCACACAACATCCGGTTAACTAATGATTCTGCCCCCATTTCCAAACTAAAAATAGCAACAGAGCGATCTGTTTTCGTTCCAATATTTTGAGCAATATTCAAAGCAAATGCTGTTTTACCAACAGCGGGACGAGCGGCTAAAATAATTAGTTCTTCTGCTTGAAGCCCTGCAGTCATTTTATCTAACGCGGGATATCCTGTTGGTAACCCTGTGATTTCTTCATCGTTTTGATAAAGTTGGTCAATATTGGCGATTGCTGTATTTAATACATCCGCAATCGATAAAAAACCACTACGATTTCGTTTTTCTGAAACCTCTAAAATGGTTCGTTCGGCATCATCTAAAATCGTTTCAACATCTTCGTCTTGTTCAAATCCTTTAGTTACAATATCCGTCGCTGTTTGAATCAAATTTCGCAACAATGATTTTTGTTCGACGATTTTTGCATAATAAACAATATTAGCTGCAGTTGGAACTGCCAATGCCAAATCAGATAAATAACTAAGTCCACCGACATCTTCTATTAAATTTTCTTGTTCTAATCGATCCTTGACTGTCACAATATCAATTGCTTCATTTCGATCGTTTAACGTAAGCATCGTTTGAAAAATTATTTGATGGCTTCTTCTATAAAAATCTTTTGGTTCAATATATTCAAGGGCATCGATAATGACCTCTGCATCTAAAAAAACGGAGCCAAGTACCGCTTGTTCAGCTTCGATATTTTGTGGTGGTACACGATCTTGCCATACTTCATTCATCGTTTTCTCTCCTATGAGTTTAGTACAAACTGTTTCAACAACTAAATAGCTAGCATTGTTTTTAAGCCTCTAAAATCAGAGCCTATCAACACTTTGTTCAGAAGTTAATTCTAATTTTCAGTCTTCTCATTTTAACAAGAATTTATAGAAATGTACATTTCATTCCTACAACAATTTACGGGTAAAAAGAAAAGCTGAAATTCATGAAATTTACTTGTAACTTCTCATGGATTCCAGCCTATTTTTATTCACTATTGATTAATTTTCTTCAACAACATGTACTTTGATTTTTGCTGTTACTTCATGATGTAACTTTACAGGAACATCCATATAGCCTAATGTTCTGATTGGTTGTGCTAACTCTAACTTACGTTTATCTAATTTCACGCTATATTGCTTGTTTAAGGCTTCCGCAATTTGTTTTGAAGGAATAGACCCAAATAAACGGCCATCCTCACCAGCCTTCGCTTTAAGCTCTACAACAGTCTCTTCTTTTTCTAGGAACTCTTGCATTTTTTTAGCTTCTTCTAAAATTTCAGCATCATGTTTTGCTTGCGCTTTTTTTTGACCAGCCAAAGCACTGATACTTCCTTTATTTGCCTCTTGAGCATAACCATTTTTGATCAGGAAATTTTGAGCATATCCAGTTGGAACTTCTTTCACATCGCCTTTTTTCCCTTTACCTTTTACATCTTGTAAAAATATAACTTTCATTGCATTCACTCCTCTTCATACATTGCATCAATATTTTGATGGATTTTTTCTAATAACTGTTCTTTCGCCATTGTTATCGTTATATCTGCTAATTGTACCGCAGCATTGGTAAAATGACCACCACCGCCTAAACTTTCCATAATCAACTGGACGTTTATCGTCCCGTCACTACGCGCGCTGATACCAATCAATTTATCTTTCCGTTTTGTGATAACAAAAGCAGCATTGATTCCTGCCATCGATAGTAATGTATCCGCTGCTTTCGCTGCAGTTACACTATCGTATTCTTTTTCCTCACTCCCAATTACTACTACAGTATCTTTAGTTATATACTCACTTTTGGAAATCAGTTCATTCATTTCTAAGTAAGTATTTAAATCGGAGCTTAATAAATATTGTACTAAAGAAGAATCCGCACTACAAGCTCTTAAATAACTTGCAACATCAAATGTTCTAGCACTCGTCCTTACTTTAAAGCTTTCCGTATCTACCACAATTCCTGCTAGTAACAATGTTGCTTCAAAACTATCTATACGCTTTTCATTGGTACTTTGATACTCAATCAATTCTGTAATTAATTCTGAAGCAGATGAAGCAGATGATTCAATATAGGATAATAACGGTTTCGCAGGAAACTCATCCCCACGTCGATGATGATCGATGATAATCACTTTAGCAAATTGTTCGTAAAGCTCTTGCGAAATCGATAATGAAGGCTTATGATAATCGACCATTACTAAAAGACTACTATCCGTTTTTTGCTTGATTGCTTTTTCGGGTGAAATGATTTGCTCTTTTAATTCTGGATACTCATTTACTTTCTCCATCACTCGTTTGACATCTGGAATAGATTCATTAGAGTCTAAAACAATCCAGGCTTTTTTATTATTAAATTTTGCTAATTTTGCCATTCCAAAAGCAGAACCAATAGCATCCATATCAGGATATTTATGCCCCATTATGTAAACATCAGAAGATTCAGCAAAGATTCCTCTAATCGCTGTACTCATCGCTCTAGAACGAACGCGTGTTCTCTTTGGCGTTGACGCTGTTCGTCCACCAAAAAAAGAAGGTTTTGCATCATCCTTTGCTTCTCTGACTACTACTTGATCACCGCCTCTGACTAATGCAGTATCTAGATTTGTTTGTGCAGCATCACCCGTCTGACTAATTGTTTCGCCGCCATAAGAAATTCCCATACTTAAAGTAATTGCAAAATTTCTAGAATTTTCATTTGATTCTTTTCGAATTCGATCAATGATGGTAAACTTATCAGCCATCATTTTTTTTACATCTTCTAATTGAGCTATAAAAAAGTATCTTTCCGCATTTAATCGTTTATAAAAAACATGGTATTCACTCATCCAATCAGAAATCATAGTAGTAATAAAACTATTTAAATATGAAATCTCTTTTTCATCCATGGTATCAGTAATATCATCATAATTATCAACAGAAACAATTCCAATTGCGGTTTGCATTTCTATTTTTTCTTGATACAAATTACTTTCTTTGGTAATATCCTTAAAAGTAATTACATGCTGCTCGCTATTCACTTCAAAACGATACACGTGGTTTTGTACTTTAAAAACATCTTTCCCTTTTTCTGCTAATAAGAGATATGTTCTTATTTCTTCAGCACCTATAACTAATTTCTCATTATTCATAAAGACATTTTCTGCAAAGGGATTCAACCATTTAATAGTTAAATTTTTAGGATCATAATTGATTAATCCAACAGAAACATCATTCACAGCATAATCTAGTGATTTTTCTGCAATAGTACTGGCTTCTTTTATCTTTTGAGTATTTGTGATTTCAATCTTTTTTATTAAATCTAATGTTCGATTTAATAAGTAGAGGTTAATCAATATCAATCCTATCGCAACAAAATATCTATTCGATACAAAGAAAAGCAAAATCACTTCTAACAAAAAGAGAATAACTATAGAAATGAAGACTCGCTTCCTTCTATTTGTTTTCATTCATTTTTCCTCCAATTTGATAAACACACATAAGAATATTTTAGCATAAAACCAGTAATTCTGCTAACAAGACCAAATGTTTCACGTGAAACATTTGGTCTTGTTGGTAAGCTAATGTTTTATATTCAAAGTCAAAATCCTATGTAAAAGCTATAATTTCATAATTTATATGTATTAGATTTAAGTAACAACTTGTATTATATAGTCAAAAAAACGAATAGATACTATTAATTGGCTAAAAGCAAAAACCTCTTTTGTTCTATCTTTTACATCGAACAAATCCTATAAAATCTACTGATTCTTAGATTTAACTAACTTTTTTCTCAATCTATAATTTAATACCTACAAAGTTTCACAAGCCTATATATTGATACTTGTATAAAACATTGTCTTCTATACTATTTTTATTCAAGTTTTAGCTAGTAATCTCTTTTATAAAAAAAAGTTAAAAGAGAAATTCTCTTTTAACTTTTTTAAACTTATCTATTTGCTATATTATTGCTCCTCAGCAACAAATGGTAACAAGCCCATAATACGAGCACGTTTGATTGCAATAGTTAATTTACGTTGGTTTTTAGCACCAGTACCTGTTACACGACGTGGTAAAATTTTTCCACGTTCAGAAATGAATTTTTTTAATAATTCAATATCTTTATAATCAATATATTCAATATGATTTGCAGCAATATAATCAACTTTACGGCGTTTACGTCCGCCTCTTCTTTGTTGTGCCATTCTTATTCCCTCCTATCAAATTCGTTTAGAATGGTAAATCATCATCTGAAATGTCAATAGTAGAACCTGAACCACCAAATGGATCAGAATCTCTATCAAAACTAGGCATATCGTTGTTACTAGACGTTGGGGATGACGACTGATTAAAATTGTTTTGTCCACCGCCAAAATTATTACCTTGTGATGATGGTTGTTGGAAACTATTGTCATTTCCACCATTAAACCCACCTGTATTATATGAAGAACCCTCATGAGTTTGTCTTTGTTCTGAAACAGAACGAGACTCTAATAATTGGAAATTCTCACATACAACTTCAGTAACATATACACGTTGACCTTGTTGGTTTTCATATGACCGTGTTTGAATACGACCAACCACACCTAACAAAGTACCTTTACGAGCATAATTCGCCATTGTTTCAGCAGGTTTACGCCAAATTACACAATTAATAAAATCAGCTTCACGATTTCCATTTTGATTCGTAAAGTTTCTATTTACTGCTAAAGTAAATGAAGCTACAGCCGAGCCACTAGATGTATATCGTAAATCAGGATCTTTTGTTAATCTTCCGACTAATACAACATTATTAATCATTTGAACATCTCCTTTCGTCTATCAAATGTTTCACGTGAAACATTCTTAAGCTTCTTCTTTAATAATCATGTGACGAATAATATCATCATTGATTTTAGCAAGACGATCAAATTCATTGATAGCTCCTGCTGTTGATGGAGAAGACACTTTAACGATATGATAGATGCCTTCACGGAATCCGTTCATTTCATATGCTAAGCGACGTTTTTCCCAATCTTTTGATTCGATGACTTGCGCACCGTTATCTTTTAAGATTGTGTCGAAACGTTCTACTAAAGCAGTTTTTGCTTCTTCATCAATGTTCGGACGAATAATGTACATAATTTCATAATTCGTATCTTGACTCATTGACTTTCACCTCCCTATGGACTTTAAGGCTCTTAGTTTGCTAAGAGCAAGGAGAGCATCTATTAAAATAGACTACTCACAATATTTCATTATACATGCTAAACCTTATCAAATCAAGTGTTTTCAGCATTTATTTTATATTATAGTTTTTTATTTTTTTGCGAAATAAACGTCGATTTCGATTCATCAAATACATCAATTATGCTTTCATTATCCAATTAAAATTTTTCGTGTTATACTGATTTCGATTTTAAATATTTTCTAGTTTTTTAACTGTTTATGAAAGGAAGAAATATATTGTCAGATATTCTAGAATACGAACCTTTGAACTTGTACTCAAATTTTCGAAAAGCTGCTGAAAACAATCCGGATGTAGCTATCGTACAAGATGAAGTCTTACCATTTTTTCCAGAATTAGGTGTTGAATATACTTATGAATCAAGCCACAAAGCAATTTTAAAACGCGCTTACCAATTAGCGAGCTGCGGTGTAAAAGCTGGTGATAAGATCATTATATTCAAAAGTTCTAAATTCGATACTTATTTACTAGCTGTTGCGGCCTCATATCTTGCTGCAGTTCCTGTCATGATTTCTTATCATTTTCCAACTGAAATCATGGAAGTGTTTGTGGATCGTTTAGAGGATCCATTTATTCTGTTTGACAGCGAAACTAGTGACCGAGTAAAAAAAATAGCTAACAGTTCTTCAGAAAAACAAATAGATATCGAAACATTGTTGAATGCATCAGATACAGAAGTTCCACAAGTGGAATTACTGGCCGATGAAATCGCCTATATGACACATACCTCTGGAACAACAGGGATTCCTAAATTGATTTGTCATTCAGCTAATTCAATGGGTTGGAGAACCAAGTGGCAAAGAACAATTTTTGCTAAAATTGCTGAGAAAAAAATGGTCGGTTTTCATATTTCTCCTGTTCATTCACGATTCAATATAGGTATTTCTTCTTTAATGGCAATGGGTTTTCCTATGATGCCTTTATCCAGTGCTAAAAGTGAAACAGTCTCAAAAATGTTAAAAGCTTACCAACCAATCGCGCTTGAAACCCATCCAAATAATTTTGTTCAATGGGCAGCATTAGCCAAAAATGATCCTACTGCTTTTTCAAGTGTTCATTACTATCATTCAACTTTCGATGCAATCAATAATGCAACAATGAAAGCTTTCTTGACTGCCTCCAATGAAAATGATCCTATTTTTCTCCAAGTATATGGTCAAAGTGAATGCGGTCCAATGATTCTAAAAGCACATACACTTGAATCATTAAAAACATCTGATGCAAGAAATATGGGGATCGGTTTAACTGATTTGACTGCAGCCAGAATTGCTGACAAAGACGGAAATACTTTACCTGAAAATACCGATGGACACATTCATTTCTTATCTAAAGGTCGAGCATTGACTTACTATAAAGAAGATGATCGTTTTCAATCAACGGTTCATGATCTTTGGTGGGATAGCGGTGATTATGGCTTTATTGATGAAAACGGGCAGCTCTTTTTAAAAGATCGTCAAGTTGATTTGATTGAAACAATTGATAGTAGTTTGGCAATCGAAGATTACTTACTAGACGCTCTTGATTTTCTAGAAGAAGTAGTCATTGTTCGCGGCAAAGAAAATTCGCCACAACCAATTTTAGCCGTCTCTCCTGAAACTAAAATGGATTGGGATGCTTGGTGGAAACAAGTAGCTGATTTACCTCACTTGAACCATCCAATTATTATGGCATTTGATGAAATTCCTCGAACAGCAACAATGAAAGTTCAACGACTTCAAATTGAAAAACAGCTAAAAGAAAGTTAATCTAGATATATAGCTTTTAAAAAACAAGTCTTGAGAAATTTTTTCTCAAGGCTTTTTTAAGCTAATAAAAAAATATTTGAAACTAAAAGTTAATAATTATTCATATTTATATAACAGTTCATACTTTCCGTATTTTGCCAACATTTCTTTTGAAAGTGTTACACCAATTCCTAAGCTATTTGGGACGGTAATTCTACCCTTTTCCAATTCAAAAGGCGTAGAAATCACATCCTCATAATAATAGCGATCAGACGCAGAAAGATCCCCAGGGAAATTAAAAATTTTCTGTGAAGCAAACTGCAGATTCAGCGCTCGACCAACACCAGATTCAAACATTCCACCTAACCAAACCAGCAAATCGTTCTCTTCACAAAAGCGTACAATTTTAAGCGCTTCTGAAATCCCGCCAACTCTTGGTATTTTCAAATTGATACTACGGCAACTTCCTAAAGCAAAAGCTAGTTCACAATCTTTTACAGAACGAATGTTTTCATCTAGACAAATTGCTGTTTGGAGTTCTTTTTGCAAGATTGCATGATCGATAAAATCATTGATAGCGAAGGGTTGTTCAATCATTGCCAAACGATACTGATCAAATCGGCGTAAATGGTCTAAATCAGCTAAAGTATAGGCTGAATTCGCATCGACCATCAAAATTAAGTCTGGAAAATAAGTTCTAATCATTTCCAATGGCTCGATATCAGCACCTGGACGAATTTTTAGTTTCACTCGTTGATACCCTTGCTCTAAAAAGGCCGAAATTTGCTGTCTAAGCATTGATAAATCAGTTTGGATACCTAAACTAACCCCAACAGGAATTTCTGCTCTCGTCTCTTTAAAATAATCCTTTAAACTTTTGTTATTGCGTTTCGCATACAAATCCCAAATTGCCGTTTCAAGACTTGCTTTTGCCATCTGATTTCCACGAACAACTGCAAAAAGTGGGGCAACTTCTTTAGGATGATTAATTATTTGATTCTTCAACAAAGGACATAAATGCTTGCTTACGATGATTCTTGCAGTCTCGATTGTTTCCTCAAGGTAATCTGGTTGTTCAAATGGAACCAATTCCCCTACACCTTGATTATCAAGTTCATCGCTGACAATAATCAGATCGAATGCTTTTTCCGTTAAATAGCCATAACTTGTTTCAAACGGTGTACGCAATGGCAAGCGAACACGATACGTTTCAATGTGACAAATTTTCATCCTCTAATCGTCTCCTTGTAAAAAGTGAAGCACTTCGTTTTGAAAAATTTTTGGCTGCTCTAAATGTACACAATGTCCTGCTCCTTGAATACTACTGATAGAAATGTTCGTTTGAACTTTCTTCATCTGACAAGCAATCTGTTGAAATTTGTAATCAAGTGTTCCTACAATCAATAGGATTGGAATCTTGTTCAAACACTCTAACTCCTCCCAAAAACTGGGTTGGGTTCCTGTCCCCATAAATAGTAAGCTACATGCAAGTCCCCACTGATCTTGTTGTAAACGTTCCTGACGAACACGTAGCTGTGTAGATTTTGATAAGCTTTTTTGAGTTTCGAACAATGCTAAATTTTCCCAATAATCAACAAATTGCTCAATAGGCTGTGTAACAATAGATTGAGCAATTTGTTGATCTGATCTCTTTCTCAATTCACGCTCCTTACTACCTTTCAATCCAGGTGAACCACTTTCTAAAATCAAGTGAGTTACTTTTTCAGGAAAAAACACTGTAAAGCCTAATGCCACTCTAGCACCCATCGAGTAGCCTAATAATGCGAATTTCGAAAGACCTAATCGTGCAGTCACTTCAGCTAAATCTTGACATAATGATTCTAAACGATAACGGTATGGATGCACGAAACTTGCTGTTTTTCCATGGCCCAGCAAATCAATCCCTAAAATGTTCCAGTGATTCCTTGTCGTAAATAGTGAGTGAAAGGTTTGACTCGATCCTGTAAAGCCATGCAAACAAACTAGAGTTGGATATTCTTTATGGTAAGGTAAAAGCCACTCACAATAATAATCTACGCCGTTCACTGAATAATTCATTTTTCTCCTAGCCTTTTTTTTATTTCTTTCACAATTTTTTCGTGAAGTAAGACATTTTCTTGTCGCTCTCCTGTAACTTCGATCAGTTGAAAAATAGGCTGTTGTTGCGTTTTTTCTAGTCGTTCATTCAGTTGCTCCAAACTCTCAGCTTTTGTATACATTGCTCCATATAATTGGGCCACTAATTTAAAATCTAAATCAATTGGCGTGCCAAATAAGGGTTCAAAATCACTTTCTGCTAATTGATTTTGAGCTAAATAAGAAAAAATACCACCACCATTATTATTTAATAGCACAATCGTTAATGGGAGCTGATACTGTTTTGCCAACAATAAGCCATTCATATCATGATACAACGCCAAATCACCGATCAATAAAATATTTTGTTTATCAGGTTGGCTGGCTGTCATTCCTAAAGCGGTAGAAACGATACCGTCTATCCCATTGATTCCTCGATTGCCAAATAACTGATATTTAGCGTGATTCTTATCAGCAAAGCGATCTAAAAAACGAATCGCATTACTATTCGATACAAAGAGCTGACCTTCATCAATCATATTTTTATGTACAAGGAGACTGGCAGTCGTTTCATTCAAGCAATCCATCTCTTCTACATGAAGCAGAATATCTTCTACGTCTTCTTGCCAATCAATCCATTGTTTGAGCCATAAGGCATCCATTTTTTCTGTCACATTTCTCATTATAGCCTCAATAAAAGCCAATTGATCTGCTTGAATCAAGTATTGTCCTTGTTTCAATGAATCTTGCCATTGTCCCGTTTCATCTACAAAATAAATTGCAGTATCCGTATCAGTGTATTTTTGTAGCCACAACATCGTATTTTTAGAAATGGGTAATGAACCTAATCGAACAATAACTTCGGGTGAGACTGCCATTTCGACTTCATTAATAAAGAAATCAGCATGACTCATGATCACTTGGCATTCTGTCTTAGAACCAGTCAAATTAGTTAGTGGATCACCAATAATCGGCCAGTTTAGCTGATTAGCCAAAGCAACAAGACGTGCTCCTTCTGCTGATGTATGTGCACCACCTGCAACGAATACGCCTCTTTTTCCTTGCCATTTTAGAACAATTTCTTTAATCTGTTTTTCTGATAATAGCTGTTTGCCAGCCATGATTTTCGTCACTTTTTTATGTTCAAAGGTCATTTCTAGATTAGGCAGCAAGGGTTCTCGTAATGGAAAATTTAAATGGACGGGTCCTTTAGGCGATTGTTTAGCTAAATCCGTCATTCGTTCCCCTTGCCAATAAGCATAGTCCAGCATTGATTGCGTTGCTTCTGGGAGCGCCATTTCGACAAAAGCCTTAACATGATCTTGAAATAATTTTAATTGATCCATTGCTTGTGGTGCACCCACTTGTCTCAATTCATGAGGACGATCCGTGGTTAAAATAACCAGTGGGATTGCACTGGCATTCGCTTCACAAATCGCTGGATAGTAATTAGCTGCGGCTGTTCCTGAAGTACATAACAGAGCTACTGGTCGTTGACTCGCTTTACTTAAGCCCAAAGCAAAAAAAGCAGCCGAGCGTTCATCAACTTCAATAAACGTTGTCACTTTTTCATGCCGATGAAGTAATAAAGCCAATGGCGTCGAACGCGATCCAGGACTAATGACTACTTGCTGTACGCCACTAGCTAGCATTCCTTCAATAAATGAGCCTAAATACTGGGTCATATCATTTTGATTGTTCATTGATTGTTTCACCTATTCCTTTTAACATTGGCTGAAATTTGACTTGTGTTTCAATTCTTTCTGATTCAGCAATAGATTCTTGTACGATGCCACAACCTGCAAAAAGATACCCTTCTTTTTTTGAAAAAACAGCTGAACGAATCCCCACTGCAAATTCACCAACATCTTCTTTTATGCCTAACCAACCAACAGGACCGCCATATAACCCCCTAGTAAACGATTCTCGCTCTTTAATCCATTTTAACGCCTCAGCTTTTGGTTCACCACCTAAAGCAGGTGTTGGGTGTAGTTGCCGAATAGCGTTCAAAAACAATAATTCTTTATCACGTCTAGCTTCGATTGAAACGAACAAATGTTGAATATCAGCATTCTTTAGTAATCGTGGAAGAGTTGCTTGAATTCGCGTCTCGGTCATCATCGTCATTTCTTTCATGATTCGTTCCACCACAATTTGATGCTCATATCTATTTTTAGTATCACCTAATAATGCTGTTCCAAGTTGTTGATCCTCAGCTTGCGTCTTACCTCTAGGCGTGGAACCAGCCACACTGACCGTTGAAAAATTAGTTTTTGAGGCTTTTAAGAGTCGTTCGGGTGTCGCACCGATAAATAGATGTCCTTCTCCCTCTAAAACGAAAAAATACGTATTATTTTGCTGTTCTTGCAAGTTTTTCAAAATAAAGTCAGCTTGAATGGCAGAATCACTTTTAATCTTCATTCTTCTAGCCAGCACAACTTTTTCTAAAGGATTTTCCTTTTTCAACATTGCAACTGTTTCTTCAACCAATGACATCCACTTTGAAACCTCAATTTCATTGGTTTCCACAATCATTGGCTTTTGAAAAGATGGAACAGACTCACATTTTAGTTGATAAAAAAACTGTTTACGTTTCGTCCATTCATCGACCAAAGCTTCTTTTGTTTCTGCTTTAAAATTAATACTTAGAAATTGCTCATTATTTTTTTCAGTGATTAAAAACGAAGGCAAAGAAAAGAAGCCCTGACCTAATTCTCCCCATTCAGTCTGTGTCTCCGTTGATTCATCGAATGCAAATGCGCCAAATAATAATGCCCCCGTTCCTTCAATCAGTTTATTTTGAAAACGCGCTTGTTTTTCCCTAGCTATAACAGTAGCTACCTTAGAAAAATGAGCTTGTTTTTCTTTCAACACAATTTCTTGACCAAATCCTACTAAAGTAATATCTTTTTCAGGTGTTTGCCAGTAGAAACGAGTCCCTTGAAATTCATTTTGTGCCTTAAAAAAATAGTTACGCATTATTTCTCTATTTTCATTTATTGATTCAATCCAGCTAAATTGACGATAGCCAAGATCAAATGCTGCTATTAATTCTTCAGGAATGCTCATTAGTTAAAAAAGCCGCCCTTTCATTTAGTAGTTAATCGATGTTTTGCTACTTTTCCACTAGCTGTTTTGGGTAACTGTTCGCAAAAATAAAGCTTCTTTGGTTGTTTAAATTTTGCTAGTGAATGTTTCGTAAACGCATGTATTTTTTCCACGGTCAAGGAAGAATCTCCCACAATATAAGCGACAGGAACTGCTCCCCATTTCAGATCTTCTTCTCCCACAACCGCTATCTCGCTAATTTCTGGCATTTCTAATAAAAGATGTTCAACTTCTGTTGGATAAATATTTTCGCCACCTGAAATAATCAACTCACTTAACCGACTGACTAAGTATAAGTAACCTGCTTCATCTAAATAACCCATATCACCGGTTTTAAACCAACCATCGCTTGACCATTTCTCTGTTTGCCATGAGCGTCCATTCAAATAATTTTTGACGACATTTTTACCTTTTACTAAAATTTCACCTATTTGATTATCAGCTAAAGTATGTCCTTCTTTATCAATGATCTTAAGCGAGATACCTTTTAATGGTTTCCCAGCAGAGCCTCTATGTTTACTAGCATCTGCGAACTGGAGCGCCACGATTTGCGAACAGGTTTCTGTCATGCCATACGATTGAATCACAGGAATTCCGAAGGTTTCACATTGCTCTAATGCTTTCGTTGATATGGGGCCGCCACCTAATAAGCAACCTTTAAATTTAGTACTATACCCTTTTTCAGGATAAATAGCTAACAACTCTTGTAACATGGTGGCGACAACCGAAATCACGGTTCCTTTGCCTTGAACTAAGTCTTCCGTCACTTTTTTAGCATCGAACATTGGATACAAACGAATACTACAACCTAAAACAAGCTGTCTAACAATAATCGATAACCCACTAATATGAAACAATGGAACTGAACAGAGCCAACAATCTTGATCCGTAATGGCCATATTTTCTTGTGTCGCTAAAGCACTAGCAAAATGATTATCAAAACATTGGCTAACACCTTTAGGTTTTCCAGTCGTCCCAGACGTATACATAATCGATGCTATGTTCGATTGCAAGCGATTAGTGGTCTGAATCGCCTGTTGGTTATTTGACGTCAAGCACAGTTCGATTTTCTGATACATTGATAAATCAGCCAACTGTGATTGATATTCAGTGGCAACAATAACCGTATTGACGCTAGCATCCATTAATTGATAGTCGATTTCTTTTAAACTTAAATGGGTATTCAAAAATACAATTTCTTTTCCTAATTCCCATAAAGCTAAAATCGAAAAATAGCATTCTTTTGAATTTCGGCTAAAAAGCGCAACTCTCGGTTCATCTTTAGAAATTTCCAACGAAAATTTTACTTGCCATTTTTTTACTTCATTGTTTATTTCTGAAAAAGTCCATACCTCCTCTTGCCAGTAAAAGGCTGGTTGATTAGGTCTTTTATTTACTTGCTGCTGGAGCCAACTGTCCATGTTATTCACCCTTACGGAAACTTAGGGAATTGATCGAAATCAGGTGTCCGTTTTTCCTTAAATGAATCTCTGCCTTCTTTGGCTTCATCCATTGTGTAATATAGCAATGTTGCATCGCCAGCTAATTGCTGAATCCCTGCTAACCCATCTGTATCGGCATTTAAAGAAGCTTTAATCATACGCAAAGCCAATGGACTTTTCTTCAACATTTCTTCAGCCCATTCAATCGTTACGTCTTCCACTTGATCTAATGGAACGACTGTATTGATCCACCCCATATCCAATGCTTCCTCAGCAGAATACTGCTTACATAAAAACCAAACTTCTTTCGCTTTTTTGTGACCGATGACACGAGCTAAATAACCTGAGCCATAACCACCATCAAAACTACCTACATTCGGTCCTGTTTGACCAAATTTTGCATTATCAGCTGCAATCGTTAAATCACACACAAGTTGTAGCACATTTCCTCCACCAATTGAATAGCCTTTGACCATCGCAATAATCGGTTTAGGAATCACGCGAATCAAACGTTGTAAATCCAAAACATTTAAACGTGGCACGCTGTCTTCTCCAACATAACCACCATGACCACGAACTTTTTGATCCCCGCCAGAACAAAACGCTTTGTCACCTGCACCTGTTAAAATAATCACACCAATCGACTCTTCATCACGACAAATCGAAAACGCATCAATCATTTCAAAAACTGTTTTAGGTGTAAACGCATTGTGTACTTCTGGTCTATTGATGGTAATTTTAGCTATTTTTCCTTCTTGTTCAAATAAAATTTCTTCATATTCTTTAACTGTTGTCCAGTTTCTCATAAAAATCCTCCTAAAATGGAAAGCAAGCTTGCTCACTAAATTCATCAATAACTGTCGAATGTAAATAAATCAAAACAAGTCATTGATGTACTTTTTTCAATGGTACTATTATACACAAAACCGACACTTTTAGGTCTTTAAACGTTTTGTAAAAAGCAAAAATAAAATACACGTTATCTATTGGCTTTGATACCAGCAGTCTAACGTGTATTCTTAAATTTTTATTGAGAGGATTATAAAAAAGTTTTAGCCTTAAAAACAAATAATCATGTGGGTGAGACAAACACCCACTATCAATGAGCCATCATTTCTTGTCCAATTTCTAATCCAGTCATTTCAACAGGATAATATGTCGGCCAGTTATCCATTTCCTCCAACAGCTTCGCTTGACTTTCATTCCCAAAATAAATATGGAAATGATAGGCTTTTGTCGGAGCGATCCCATGATCCGAGAATTGAACATATTTGTATGGCGTATCTTCCGTTGCTTCAAATAAGTAACGAACACCGCGATTACCAGCTTCATAATTCAAAATTTCTTTCCCGCTGTATTTATACTTCGATGCATATTTTTGATCTCCTACGAAAAAGGTCATTGTATCATCTGAAATTTCAATTCGATCCACATCGGTTTGATACCCTTTTTCATAATAAGCTTTATACTCTTCCGCAGTCATTTTTTTCGTTAATTTTGCCTTATAATCAAAAACTTGGTCAAACGTTCCTTCTTCTAGATAAGGATAGACTGATTGCCAATCTCCTTTATAATCAGACAATTTGCGATCCTTTACTTCTTTATCTTCAAAATAGCCATTGTAGACTGTTTTACTCTTCGTTTCTTCTTGTATTTCTTTTTTCGGTTCAACACTTGTTGCTTTGACTAATGCGTTTAAATTGTCCTCCATCACACTAATATAAGTTTCTCCAGCATCTATTTGCTTTTGCGTAAGTCCTTCTAACGGATTTAACACAAGTAATTCAACGTCAGATTCAGTTGCTAATGTTTTGGCTACTTTATCACTAGCATTTTCTTCAAAAAAGATATAGTTGATTCCTGTTTCATTCACTAACTCTTTTAGTTCTGCAATTCGTGAAGGTTTTGGTTCTTGGTCAGGTGAAATGCCTGAAATCGGGATTTGTTTTAGCCCGTAATCCAATGCCAAATAAGAAAATGCTGTGTGCTGTGTAATAAAGTTTTTTTGTTTGGCATCTTTTAGCTTAGCATTATAAGCCGCATCAAGTTCTGTTAACTGTTCAATATAATCAGCTGCATTTTTGGTAAAATCAGCTTCTTTTTCTGGAAAATCTTTAATCAATGCATCGCGAATCGTCTCTACTTGCTTAATTGCACGATAAGGACTCAACCAAAGATGAGGATCGTATTCATGAGAATGCCCTTCATGACCTTCCGTGTGATCATGATCATCTTCTTCTGTTCCTGGCAAAAGAATCATATCTTGTGTGGCCTTGATCATATTGACATCTTTTAACGATTTTTCTGTTTTCGGAACCCATGTCTCCATATACTCACTATCGTAAACAAAAGCATCTGCATCTTGTAACTTTGCAATATCTTTCGCAGAAGGCTCGTAATCATGAGCTTCTGTACCTGCTGGAATCATTAGCGTTACGTCACCCGCATCACCAACGATATTTTTAGTAAATTCATACATTGGATAAAAAGACGTCACAATAGACAACTGTTCCTTCTTTTCTTCCGTTTCTTTTTTTGATTTTGAATCTGTACATGCTGCCAAAACAACGACTAATAATAATAAAATAGCAACTATAGTTGATTTATTCTTCTTCATCTCGATCCCCTTACTATGATTTTTGTGGCTTGTATTTTAGAGTCCTGTTATGCTCTAAAAATGAATATTTTTAAATCCTTTCCGATTTCTCTGGTTCAAATCGTAATAATTACGTTTTAACCACACGAAAATATACCAAGGAAATTAAACTTTGTCAAGTCTAAATAAATCAAGAATTACTCATGCACAACTAGCAGCTTCTTAATCTTTTATACGAATAGCAATAATTATCTGTTTTAATCCATCAGTAAAAAAATAACTCATTAGTTATAAACTTTGAACCATATGATATACTAAGGGTGCAGAAAAGAACATATGAGGAACATCTTTTCAATCGCAAGAGTGTCGCATAGGCGACACTCTATTATAACTTAATACAACGTGACCTATGAACAAAATTTTAACCGATATTGAATATCAAAAATGATTAATTAAGCATACAAAAATCTAAACGAGAGGAAATTGCTTTATGGAAAAAATAGAAACTACTACTCCTCATAGATTCCGGTAATTATACCAATAAAAAATCTTTTATACGAATCTTGAAAAACTCTCTCAGATTCGTATAAAAGATTTAAACGCTATTCTTTATTTTTAAAATACGCCCATGTAACTTCAGTCAGTTTATCAAACGACACAGTCGTTTGATCTGATTCTAAAAACACTCTAAAACTAAAAACACGTTCGCCATGATTAAAATATAATTCGATAAAACTATTATCGACAAATACATCTACTGTGATTTCATCAGATAATTCACAAATCTCACATGTTCGTTTTGTTCCCATTTCTACATCAATGGCTTGCGCTAATTGACCGCGATCAACTGTCATCGTTTGACTCTTTTCATCTACGATTAATGCCCAAAAATCATCTTTATTACCAAAACAAATCTTGGCATCTTCCTGTTTAGCTAATTTAAAACGTAAATGATAGAATGGCTGATTTAACTTAAAATTTTCTACTTTAATTGTTTGTTTTTCGGTAAAATAATTAGCCAATTCTTTTGTTGGAAAACGACGGAGTTTTCCATAGACTAGCGTCATCTCTTGCGCTGTCGTCAAGCCATGTTTCCAACCTTCTTCATCAATCGGATAAACTTGCTCACCGCAACCAAACCAACCAAATGTTAGTGGAATATGATCTTTGCCATAAAAAGATTGTGGTGCATAATAATCAAATCCTGCATCCAATTCATCACTGTATTCCATTTCAAATGTCCGTTTTTCAACATCTAAATGACCCACCAAATAAATGGAAGCAAATCGATTATGATAGCGGTACGTTTCTTTCTCATAACCCATTGGTGATAAAAATAGCACGTCTTTGCCATCAATCGTTACCAAACTAGGACATTCTAGCATATAGCCTCTTTCAATCGGTAAATCAATTGTTCCTTGATAGACCCAATCTAGTAAATTCGTGCTCTTATATAACAGCAATTCACCCACGTCGCCAAAGCCTGTTCGCTCTTCTTTAAGAAAACGTCCACCACCAAGCAACAGGTAAAAATAGCCATTTCGTTCAAAAACAAAAGGATCTCTTAATTCTTGGCTAAAACCTTTAGGTGCCCCATTAATGATTGGATTCTGAGCTGTTTTAGTGATATTTCCATCTTTATCCATAATTGCCAAAGCTTGTTTCGCAATTTTATCGGTTTCAGTTTTGTAATTCGCTGTGTAAAAAAGATATAATTTCCCATCATGTTCAAACGCATTACCGGAATAAGCACCATTTTTTTCATATTCTTCATCTGGGATAAGTGCAAAACCTTGATCTTCAAATGTCACTAAATCTTTAGAAGTTGAATGCCCCCAGTGCTTCATTCCATGAAAGGAGTCAAAAGGAAACCATTGGTAAAACACATGATAGTTACCGTTAAAATAACTAAGTCCATTCGGATCATTCATTAAACCTGTTTTAGGATATAAATGAAATTTAGGAAGGTAAGAACTCTTTTGAATATCTTCTTCTAATTCTTTTAAATGTTCTTGCCATTCCGTTGTATAATAGGTATATTTCTCAATTTTTTTTCTCATAAGCTCTTTTCTAGACGCTCCTTTTTTATAAGGTACTACCTTTACCGATTTCTGCACCTTTAACGCCTTTTGTTTGGTTCCATAAAAACAGAATAATAATTGGTAACACAAATGCCAACAAATTCCCAATAATATAAAGAACCAATCTAGGTGGATAAACAATCGTCAAACCTGGTAATCCAGTCAAAGCAAAACTAGTTGCTTTCACATCAAATATCTTCATAAAGGCACCGCCAATCCCAGCTGAAAATGACGCAGCTAAAAATGGTACAATTGAATCACGTAAGTTTACTGCAAAGATAGCTGGTTCTGAAATCCCAAATAGTGTCGGTACAAAACTGGACATGGCAACTTCACGACGTTTTGAATTTTTCTTTGCTAAAAAGAACATGCCTAATGCAGCGCCACCTTGAGCAATAATTGAAACGGACCATAGGGGTTGAATATAATTGTATCCAGTTGTAACAACTAATTGAGCTTCGATGGCTTGAATCGCATGTTGGGTCCCAGTTACAACAAGTGGTTGCAATAATGCAGCAAAAACAAAGGCACCAATAAAACCTGTTTTATTATATAAAATATCAATAATCCAACCTAAACCAGCTCCAATCGCATTCCCAATTGGACCAAACACTAGGAATAATGCTAACGCAGAAAATAAAATCGTAACCGTTGGAACTAAAATAAAACTCAATGCCTGAGGTGTTTTTTTCTTAGCAAACGCTTCTGTTTTTGATAAGAACCAAGCAGTTAAAATCGCAGGAAAAACACCACCTTGGAACCCAACTTGAGGGATTGACCAATTAAAGACATGCCAATATTCAACTGTTTTATAATTTCCCAAAATAAAGGCATTTCGATCCAGTAAATCAGGTGTAATCATTACAAAGCCTAAGACCAAACCTAAAATCGGATTTCCACCAAAACGTTTCGTCGCAGAGTACATCACCAATACAGGTAAATAAGCAAACGTTGTCGCAATAACACCTAAGAAACTAGCTAAATCATTTGCCCATAGCCACTCTTCGGCCATTGAACCGCCTAGAAAGCCAAAATAGGTGGTCAATAATGATTTTAGTCCTAAAATCATTGCTGCTCCTACAAAAGCTGGAATAATTGGAATAAAAATATCAGAAAATACTTTGAATGCTTGTTGTAGTTTATTTTGTTGTTTCGTACCAGATGCTTTAACATCTTGCAATGAGGCTTCTTTGATTCCTGAAACTTCTTGGAAAGCCGCAAATACTTTTTCTACTGTTCCTGTTCCAAAAATAATCTGTAATTGTCCACTATTAAAAAAGACTCCCTTGACACCTTCGATTCCTTCCAAAGTTTCTTTATTATAGTTATCACTATCATGTAATACTAAGCGTAAACGGGTTACACAATGGGCAGCATTTGCCACATTTTCTTTTCCCCCAATAGCTGCTAATACTTCTTCGGCAATTTTTTTGTAATCCAATCTTTTCATCTCCTTGATTAATTTATCAAAATATCACGAACTTATGGAACGTTCCATCTATGCTTATCATTATATTTGGAACGTTCCAAAAAAGCAAGAGCTTTCACAAAAAAAATTGGATTTATTCCTCATCCAATTTTCTAGTTGTATTAAATGCGGTAAATTCAACCGGTAAAATATGTTTGTTTTGTTTTTTAGCTGTAGCATCAAAATGAACAAGTTCATCCACACTTAAACGCGCAATCTCATGAACATTTTGTGTCATTGTCGAAATCACTAATGATTGATTTGAAAAACTTCTAGCCCCATCAAAACCAATCAATTGGACATCTTCTGGGATTGACCAAGGCAATTGTGTAAAAGCGTTGAACACAAATTCTGCATAGCGATCAGTCACTGCAAAAATGCCATCAAATGGACACGAATCAGCATAACGCTCTTTAAAAAAAGCATCTAAACGTTTGGGAAAATTCAATGAATCGCCTTTATCTAAAAGAACTTCATATTCAAGACCATGATGTTTACAATAATCGATAAAACCATTCATCCGTTCAAAAATACCAAGATTATTAGGGATATCGCGTAAAATCAATAATAAGCGCTTCGAACCACGTTGATGCAATTGTTCTGCCGCCAAACGCGCTCCGCCAAAATTATCACTCGTTATAAAAGGAATACAGCTATTAAAATATCGTTCGATCGAAACGATTGGTAATTCTGAAATCAAATATGGCGCGATATCACTATAAGAAATGGTCAAAATCCCTTTTACTTTTTGCTCTTGCGCCATTTTTATATAGTCTAATTCTAAATTATAGTCATTTTGAGAATTACATAATAACATTTTCAAATTATGGCTTTGTAATTCTAACTGAATATAATAAGCTAACTCAGAAAAAAACGGCGTCCAAATGGTTGGCAAAATAAAGGCTATAATGTCACTTTCCTGTTTTTTCAACGATCGAGCCGCTTGATTCGGAATATAATTCAACTCTTCGATCGCTTTTTTTACTCGATCCGCTAATTCCGGATTGATTTTTACATGATTAATATAATTGGATACTGTTCCTCTTGAGACATTGGCTTTTTTAGCAACGTCATTCATATTCACCATTCACATTCACCTCACTAGGTAGTATATCACAATAAAAAAAGAGTTCAGCAAAATTTTTGATTGGCTCATTATTTTTTGTTAGTAATTCTTTTCAACCGGCTTTTTTTCTGTGCTATACTGAATCGTAGCTAAGTTTAGGAAGGATGATAACGAGATGAATTTACTAGAATTTTTACAAATTCAAACAAAAGAAATCTCTAAAGATAGAGTGATTTTATCCCTACAAGTCACAGACTGTCATAAACAGCCTTTTGGTCTTTTACACGGTGGAATGAATGGCGTATTGATTGAAACGGCCTGTAGTATAGGAGCTAACGAACATTTTGATACTAAGAAGAATTTTGCGGTTGGAATTGATCTGCAAGTAAATCATTTAAAAAGTGTTGCCGATGGAAATCTGACCATTATTGCAACGCCTGATCATATTGGTAACTCACTACAAATTTGGGAAGGTAAAATCTATAATGATCAACATGAATTGACCAGTATTGGTCGCTGCACTTTAATGAATAAAAATCATAAATAAACGAAAAAATAAAACCAACCGAAAAAGTTGAAGAAGTGTGAGACAGACAAAAGCGACTCTTTTGAAGTTAAACACTTTTGTCTACCACTCACGTTTATCTCATCAACTTTACTCTGGTTGGTTTTCATTTTTTTAATCTTACTGTCTACTCATTTTATTTCGTTGGTTTTTGAAAATGAACAAAAACTAATTTTGTCGCTTCCATCAACAACATTGCTACAAAGGCTAATCCTAAGCAAAGCCCTACTTGTTCAAAACTAAAATTAGCTGGGATAGAAAAAATACTTCTTAAACCAGGAAGTAATGTCACACTATATAGACCGCCACAAACAACAACAGCCAATAAAACTAAACGATTTGAAAATAAACCAGCTTGCCATGCTGTTTCTATAGTGGAACGAGCAGGCAATGTTTGTAAGGTACGACTTAAAATCAACGTAGAGAACGCCATCGCAACACCCATTTCAGCAGAAGTTTGCATCCCTAACCATTGAGCAATAATTACAACAATAGCAATTAAGATGCCGCGATAAGTAACAGCTTTTAACGTTGATCCTGTAAAAATACCGCTATTAGGATCTCTTGGCGGACGTTGCATAATCGTTGGTTCTGCTTTTTCAGTTCCTAAAGCAATTGCAGGTAAAGAATCATTCACTAGATTGATAAACAATAATTGTAATGCTGTAAACGGATTTTCCCACCCCATCACTAAAGCAAAAATAATCGCAATGATCGCGCCTAAATTCCCAGCAAATAAATAAGAAACAGCTTTTTTAATATTATCAAAAACATTTCGACCCACTTCAACCGCTCGAATAATCGAAGCAAAATTGTCATCAGTCAAAACCATCGCTGCTGCATCTTTGGCAACATCAGTTCCTGTTCCCATTGCAATTCCAATATCCGCTTGTTTCAACGCTGGCGCATCGTTCACGCCATCTCCTGTCATCGCTGAAATTTTTCCTTTTTGTTGCCAAGAACGGACAATCCTAATTTTATTTTCAGGTGAAACACGCGCATAAACCGTTACTTTTTCTAATATTTCTGTTAATTCATCTTCAGATAATTGATCCAGTTCAACACCGGTTAAAGCTTTATCTCCTGCTTCGAAAATCCCGATCTCTTTCGCGATAGCAACTGCTGTTGTTTTATGATCTCCAGTAATCATGACCGTTTTGATGCCCGCTGATTTTCCATCTTTAACCGCTTGGAAAACTTCTTCACGAGGTGGATCAATCATTGCTAATAAACCTACTAAAACTAACTCTTGCTCATCTTCCAATGTCAACTCTTTACGCTCTTCCAAAGGTTTATAAGCAAATGCCAATACACGTAACGCACGAGTCGAGAATGCTTCATTTTTTTCTTGTAGAGTCTGACGTAAATCGTCTGTTAATGGAATGATTTCTCCATCCACTAAAACACGATTACTTCTAGCAAAAACAATATCTGGACCACCTTTCGTCATCATCACTAATTCATCCTCTAATTGATGTAAAGTAGACATCAACTTTCGATCAGAATCAAACGGTAACTCACTGATTCTTGGGAAATTTTGACGAAGTGACTTTGCTGAAAATTGATGTTTTTCACTAAAATCAACAAAAGCGATTTCTGTTGGATCGCCTAATTTTGTCCCATCTTCGGCAATAACGGCATCATTGGCTAACAAACTAATTTCCATCAAACGTTTTTCTTCTTTAGACCAATTTGTTGCTTCTTGTTCATAATTTTCTGATCGTGTTGGTAAATAAGCATCAACGACTGTCATTTTATTTTGAGTCAATGTTCCTGTTTTATCGGTACAAATGATACTGGTCGATCCTAGTGTTTCTACTGCTGGTAATTTTCGAATAATCGCATGACGTTTCGCCATTTTTTTCGTGCCAATCGATAAGACAATTGTAACAATCGATTGCAACGCTTCAGGTATAGCTGCCACCGCAACTGCTACAGCAAACATGAAGGCATTAACGATATCTTCCGTCAAATTACCTGAATTATCGCCCAAAAAGATACGCGCCAACTGAACTCCTAAAATGATAAGTGACAATACTAAAATTGCTAAACTTAATTTTTTACTAAAACGATCCAAGCCTTTTTGCAATGGCGTTTTTTGTGATGTTGTACTTTCCAACATTCCTGCAACTTGCCCTATTTCTGTTTGACTTCCGATAGCAGTTACTAAAAATTTTCCTCGCCCATAAGTAGCTACGGTACCACTAAATACCATATTTATGCGATCACCAATTGGGACAGTTTGCTTAATTTCTGCTAATTCTTTTTCGGCTGGTACAGATTCACCTGTCAGCATTCCTTCATCAACTTTAAGTGAAACTTCTTCAATCAATCGCCCATCAGCTGGTACATAATCACCCGCTTCAAGAATCACGATATCTCCAACCACTAAGTCTTTCGCTGCAACTACTTGCTCTTTACCAGCTCGAATTACTTTTGCATTAGGTGCTGATAAATTTTTCAACGCTTCTAAAGATCCTTCTGCTTTTTTCGTTTGAATCACACTAACAACAGCATTTAATAACAAAACAGCAAAAATCACGATTGATTCTACCCATGCCCCCATCACCATTTGAACGACAGCAACGATTAGTAAAACAATCACCATCGCATCTTTAAACGTTTCTAAAAATAATTGCATACTTGATTTTTTTGGCGCCTCTTTTAATTGATTAGGCCCATCTTCAGCTAATCGTTTTTGAGCTGACTCATTCGACAATCCTTCTTTGGTACTATTTGTTTCAGTAAAAATTTGTTCCATTGATTGTTTGTATACCTCTTCTATCTTTTTCAACTTCATTCTCCTCCAGATAAATTATTGACTATAAAGTAACAAAAAAAGTGAGACCTAAAACAAGAAATTTCTTGTTTTAGGTCTCACCATTTCATACGGCACCAGAAGATCATTTTCACGATCGACTTACTGTTGACACCGTCGCAACAAAACTGTTGCTGGTTACTCCCCTAAAAGGGATTTGATTTAATTAGTGTAGAACTAGCATAGCAAACTTTATTTTATCATGCAATCTTTTTGATTAATAAATTTATTTTTACTACGATTTTAATCAATCTTTCGATTACTCGGCAGAATCTTCCGAACCATCTGTCTCAGTTTCAGTAACTTCAATGGTTTCAACGACTTCAACATCCACTTCAGTAATTGTTTCTTCAATCTCTTCTGGTTCGACCACAGCCATCGTCACAACTTTTGCTTCTTCTTCCATTCTCATCAAACGGACACCAAGCGTTGCACGCCCCGTTTGCGAAACTGAATCAACATTGAAACGGATGATAACACCTTTATTTGTGATTACTAGGATATCTTCATCTCCACGAACAGTCGTTAAACCAGCTAACGGGCCATTTTTAGCCGTAATATTAGCCGTCTTGATTCCTTTACCGCCACGGCCCTTCACAGGGTACTCAGAAGCTTTTGTGCGTTTTCCATAGCCATTTTCCGTCAAGACTAGAACTTCTCTGTCAGCGTCCAACAAAGAGGCTCCTACGACATAGTCATCTTCGCGCAAACGAATTCCACGAACACCAGAAGCTGTTCGTCCCATATCTCGTACGGCACCTTCAGCAAAAGTCACTGAATAACCGTTGTGCGTACCAATAATCATATTTTGTTCGCCATTGGTCATAACTACATTCACTAATTCATCCTCTTCTTTCAAACCAATAGCGATTAAACCATTGCTTCGAATATTAGAAAAGGCTTGGACTGCAGTCCGTTTAACCGTTCCTTTTTTCGTCGTAAAGAACAGATAATGTCCTTCTTCAGCTTGTCCTTCGACCGCAATAATTGCTTGGATTTTTTCACTTGAATCAATTCCTAATAAATTGATCACTGGAATTCCCTTAGCTGTTCGACCATACTCAGGAATTTCATAGCCTTTAGCACGATAAACTTTTCCATTATTAGTAAAGAATAGTAATGTATCATGAGTTGAACATGACACTAAGTTTTTCACAAAGTCATCATCGTGAACGCCCATACCTTGTACGCCACGTCCACCTCGACGTTGTGCACGGAACTCACTGTTTGCTAAACGTTTGATATAGCCATTGTTCGTTAATGTAATTACGACTTCTTCCTCTTCGATCAAGTCTTCATCTTCTAAACTTAAGACTTCACCAACAAGTAATTCTGTTCGACGAGCGTCGCCAAATTTATCGCGAACTTCGCCTAACTCCGTTTTAATAATTTCAACGACACGTTCAGGACGAGCCAAAATATCATCTAAGTCAGCAATTAATTTTAGTAATTCTTGGTATTCATTTTCGATTTTATCGCGTTCCAAACCACTTAAACGACGGAGACGCATATCTAAAATCGCTTGTGCTTGTCTTTCAGAAAGGTCGAAACGTTCCATCAATTCTTTTTGAATCTCAGCATCCACAGTACCGTTACGGATAATGCGAATAATTTCATCAATATGATCTAAGGCAATTCGTAAACCTTCTAAAATATGCGCACGTGCTTCAGCTTTTCGTTTATCAAAGACTGTACGACGAGTAATAACAACTTTTTGATGTTCAACATAGTTTTCAAGGATTTGTTTCAAACTTAAAATCTTTGGAACACCCTTTTCGATTGCTAACATATTAAACCCAAAAGAAGATTGCAAGGCAGTCATTTTATATAAATTATTTAAAATAACGGAAGCACTCACATCACGACGTACATCAATCACAATCCGCATTCCTTCACGAGAAGATTCGTCACGTAAATCAGTAATACCTTCGATTCGTTTTTCACGATGCAATTCAGAAATACGCTCAATCAAACGGGCTTTGTTAACCATGTAAGGTAATTCAGTAACCAAAATACGTTCTTTGCCATTTGCCATTTCAGTAATATCGACTTTTGCTCGAACAGTAATCGAACCCCTACCCGTTTCATACGCACGACGAATCCCTGATTTCCCCATAACTAAACCACCAGTTGGAAAATCTGGTCCAGGTAAAACTTCCATTAATTCGTTGGTTGTTACATCAGGATTTTCCATCAATAAACCAACGGCTTCAATCACTTCCGCTAAATTATGCGGTGGAATATTAGTCGCCATCCCAACAGCAATCCCAGTTGTTCCGTTCACTAATAAGTTTGGGAAACGAGCCGGTAATACATCTGGTTCTTGTTCTGAATCATCATAGTTTCCATGGAAATCCACAGTATCTTTATTGATATCGCGTAACATCTCTAACGCAATTTTACTCATTCTAGCTTCGGTATAACGCATCGCAGCGGCGCCATCACCATCGACAGAACCAAAGTTTCCATGGCCATCTACAAGCATGCTACGGTAACTAAACGGTTGCGCCATTCGAACCATTGCCTCATAAATCGATGAATCCCCGTGTGGATGATACTTACCCATTACATCTCCAACAACACGGGCTGATTTTTTATGCGGTTTATCTGGTGTTACACCTAATTCATTCATTCCATATAAAATACGACGGTGAACCGGTTTTAATCCATCACGAACATCAGGTAAGGCTCTGGCAACAATAACACTCATCGCATAATCAATGAAGGATTCTTTCATCTCACTGGTTAAATTGACATCTTGGATATTTTCTTTCATTTCTTCACTCATGAATTTTTCTCCTCTAACTTTGTAAGTCTACAACTCATTCTCTTGTACCATTATAGAAAAAGCATGGTTACCTAAATGTCTAGGTTTTTAACATAGTGAGCATTCTCTTCAATAAAAGCACGACGAGGTTCTACTCGGTCACCCATTAGCATTTCAAATATTTGATCCGCTTCAATTGCATCGTCTACACTCACACGTGACATTAAACGATTGCTTGGATCCATTGTAGTTTCCCATAACTGATGATCATCCATCTCTCCAAGACCTTTATATCGTTGAACACTTGGTTTAGGTGATTTAGGCAAACTTTCGATCACACGAGCTAATTCTTCTTCAGCATTTTTACCTGGTTGAACATACGTGATATTTTTTCCTTGTTTTACTCCATACAATGGTGGTTGCGCAATATATACATAACCCGCTTCAACAATTGGACGCATAAAACGATAAAATAGTGTCAACAATAGCGTACGAATATGTGCGCCATCGACATCAGCATCGGTCATAATCACTAATTTATGGTAACGCGCTTTTGATACATCAAAATCAGCGCCAAAACCAGTTCCCATAGCAGTAAATAACGAACGAATTTCTTCATTTGCCAAAATTTTATCCATACTCGCTTTTTCAACGTTCAAAATTTTCCCACGAATTGGTAAAATCGCTTGAAATTCACGACTACGTCCTTGTTTAGCAGAACCGCCGGCAGAATCTCCTTCGACGATAAATAACTCACATTTTTCTGGTACTTTACTTGAACAATCCGCTAATTTACCAGGTAAATTACTGATTTCCAAAGCGCCTTTACGACGAGTTACTTCACGCGCTCTTTTCGCAGCTAAGCGTGCTTTTGATGCTAGCAAACCTTTTTCAACGATTTGTTTCCCAACCGTTGGATTTTCCATTAAAAATTTATTGAAATACTCAGAAAACAAACGATCTGTAACCGTACGAACTTCTGAATTTCCTAATTTAGTTTTTGTTTGACCTTCAAATTGAGGCTCAGGATGTTTAATTGAAATAACAGCGGTTAGTCCTTCACGAACATCTTCACCTGTCAGATTTTCATCATTTTCTTTCATGATTTTTTGCTTACGAGCATAGTCATTAATCACACGAGTTAGCGATGTTTTAAATCCTGATTCATGTGTTCCGCCTTCATACGTGTGAATATTATTTGCGAAACTTAATAAATTGGAGTGATACCCATCTGTATATTGCATGGATACTTCAACCGTAATTTCTTGTTGTTCTCCTTCGATAAAAATTGGTTCTGGGAACAAGACATCTTTATTAGCATTTAAATGCTCTACATAGCTCTTGATTCCGCCTTCGTAATGGTATTCTTTAAGCACGGATTCTTCTGCACGTTTATCTTCAATTGAGATTCTTAAACCACGATTTAAAAAGGCCAGTTCTCTAACACGAGTTGCTAATTTATCAAAATTGAAAACCGTTGTTTCAGTAAAAATTTCTGGATCGGGAATAAAATGAACTGTTGTTCCATGACGATCTGTTTCATCGATTACTTTTAAATCGGCAACCACTGCTCCACGATTGAATTCTTGGTAATAAACTTTGCCTTCTTTATAGACTTTTACATCCAGTGTCGTAGACAACGCATTTACGACTGAAGAACCTACCCCATGTAATCCACCAGAAACTTTATAACCGCCGCCGCCAAATTTCCCACCCGCATGCAAAACAGTAAAGACCGTTTCTACTGCAGGACGTCCCGTTTTTGCTTGAATATCAATTGGGATTCCACGACCATCATCAATTACGGTAATACTATCATCTGGTTCAATCACTACTTGAATGGTTGTTGCAAAACCAGCTAATGCTTCATCGATAGAGTTGTCAACGATTTCCCAAACTAAATGGTGTAACCCTTCTGAACTCGTTGAGCCAATATACATCCCAGGACGTTTGCGGACAGCCTCTAGACCTTCCAGTACTTGGATCTGACTGGCATCATATTCCTTCGCACGTTCTTTCATGTTCTTTTTTTCATCTGTCATAGTTTCAATTCCCTCTCTATCTCTCCCTGATGAACAGTAAAAATATCTGGCTCAACAGTTAGTTTATCATTCAAATGCGTTAAACTAGTTGTCGTTAAAAAGGTTTGAACCTTTCCTTCGATTGTTTCTAATAAATGAATTTGTCGCTCGTTATCTAGCTCACTCATTACATCATCCAGTAATAAAACAGGATATTCGCCAGTTTCAGCGTACATTAAATCAATTTCAGCCAACTTTACACTTAAAGCCGTCGTTCGTTGCTGGCCTTGTGAACCATACGTTTGAACATTCTGACCATTTACAATAAAAATCAAATCATCACGATGTGGTCCTAAAAAAGTATTCGCTTTAAATAGCTCACGCTTCCGATTATCTGCAAAACTTTGTAATAATTGTTCTTTAATACCTTCTTGTGAAAAATTTTCTTTATCTATTGGGATACTTGAAAAATACTCAATCGTCAATTGCTCTTTTTCATGACTGATTTTTTTATGTAGACAATTAGCCCAGTGTTCTAGTTTTTTGACAAATTCTAAGCGCGAAACTAAGACTTTACTACCAAATTCCGCTAACTGCTCGCTTAAAATATCTAAATAAAGCAAATCGGTCTGTTTTTTTTCAGCCAATTGTTTTAAATACTGATTTCGTTGTTTTAGAACCGCTTGGTATTGAACAAGATCATACAAATAAATTGGATTTACTTGTCCTAATTCCATATCGATAAATTTTCGCCGAAATTGTGGCGATCCTTTAACTAAGGTTAAATCTTCAGGGGCAAATAAAATAACATTCAGTTGACCAATATACGAGCTGAGCCGCTTTTGCTCGATGTGATTAACCTTTGTTTTACGCCCTTTATTTGAAATCAATATCTCTAATGGAATCGTACCTGTTCGTTTTTCGATAATCCCGCTAATTTTTGCCGATTCAGCATCCCAACGAATCAATTCTTTTTCATTACTCGTTCGGTGGCTGCGGGTCATTGCTAAAACATAGATACTCTCTAAAAGATTGGTCTTACCTTGCGCATTTTCTCCTAAAAAAACGGTTAACGTTTTAGGAAATTCCAAGGTCAAAGACTCGTAGTTGCGATAATTTGTTACTGAAAGTTCATTCAGCCTCATCGATTGACCCGTCTTCTTTTTTCTCCATAAAAAAAGTACCTTCATCAGGTATTTCGATCATCATACCGGCATACAACTTTCTTCCACGGCGATTTTCTAATTCTCCATCGACAAACACCGTATTTTCTGCCAAATACCATTTAGCTTGTCCACCACTACTGATTACATTGATTTCTTTCAAGAATTGACCTAATGTCATGAAATCAGTTTCTAAAACAAGTGTTTTTTTCAAATTGCATCCCTCTTTTTAGTTTTCACGTTCTTATCTAACATTATACTCTTTTTTATAGGAGAAAACAAATTTATCCTTCTAATTTTCTTTCTAAGCAGTTTTGATTATAAACGATAAAAATTATTCCTAAGACTAAAAAACTCTTAAAAAGCATTTTAATAAGAAATTTTACCGAATGAATAACTGAAAGTTTTTCATTTATTTTCATTTTGACGGAAAAAATACACTTCATAAAAAAGAAAACTTTGAAGGAATAAATCATAAAAAAAACGATAACTCACATGTTTATGAATTATCGCTTTCCTTCAAAATTTCAGAAATACTTTAATTTGTTCGAACTGGAGTAATCAATTGAACAAAGTTCAAATCATTTTCTGTAGGTTGTAACGTGAAAGGACGAACAGCTGAAATCAATTTAATGACAATACTCATATCTCCAAACGCACGTAACGCATCTTTCATATAGTCTGGGTTGAAAGAGATTTCTAAAGGATCCCCTGTGACATTGCTGTAATTTAATGGTTCCTCTACTTTACCGACTTCTGGTGAATTTCCGTAAAGAACCACAGAATCAGAAGTGATGGATAGACGAACGATATTATTTCTCGCTTCATGTGACAATAAAGAAGCTCGTTCAATTGCTGAAAGTAGCTCAGGAACATAAAATTCAATTTCAGTATTAAAACTAGTTGGAATTAATCGGTTCGTATCAGGATAATTTCCTTCTAGCAAACGAGAATAGAAGTACATATTCTTTGTTTTGAATAAAACTTGATTTTCCATAATACTGATTTCAACCATTTCTTCCTCATTTGTTAATGAACGAGAAAGCTCTAAGAGACTTTTACCAGGAATTACAATATTAAAATTCTCTGTTGACTGCTCTATGGGAATAATTCGTTGACTTAAACGATGTGAGTCTGTAGCAACAGCTAAAAGTTGCTGATTCTCTAAGATAAAATGAACACCTGTTAAAATTGGACGACTTTCATGAGGAGAAACCGCAAAACTAGTCTCATTGATGATTTTAGTCAACAAATGAACAGGCAATTTAATCTGATTTGTTACATCGATTACTGGAAGGTGTGGATAATTATCTGAATCCAACCCATTAACGGTAAAATCAGCTTTTCCTGAAGTGATAGCTACTTGATTGTTTTCAAGTACTTCTAATGTAAATAAATCTTCAGGTAATTTACGGATGATTTCACCAAAGAAACGAGCAAGTAAGACAATACTTCCTGTCGATTCAATCGTCATTTGTGCTTTTTCATCATCTTTACTTAAAAAACTTTCAATAGAGATATCGGTATTACTACCTGTTAGAGTCAATCCTTCATCATTTAAAACAATTTTTACCCCTGTCAAAATAGGGATCGTTGTTTTGGAAGAAATTGCTCGTTGCACAGTTTGTAACTCCTGTAAAAATACCGTACGTTTTAACGTAACTTTCATAATAAATAGAACTCCTTTTTGAATAAATTTATGCAGATAAAAAATCGCGAAAGACTTTTGTATTTATATATATAAATATAATAAAAGTAGTAGGGCCTGTTAATTCTGTGGAAAAGTAGTGAAACCAAAGAAAGTTCTAAGTTTTCCACTTGTGCATAACTTGTGGAAAACTTTTCGTTTTTTTTCTATTTGTCCACAATTCAAGAATTTAACAGATTTTTAATTTCATGAATTTCTTTTTGCATTGTCACATCTTTTTCCAGTAATTGTTGAATTTTTTCATGAGCATGGATAACTGTTGTATGATCTTTGCCGCCAAATTCTGCACCAATTTTTGGCAGAGAATTATCCGTCATTTCCCTTGAAAGGTACATTGAGATTTGTCTAGGAACAACAATTGATTTTACACGTTTTTTGCCTTTTAAATCTTTTAACTGGATATGGTAGTATTTTGCGACTTCCTCTTGAATCTCTAAAATAGACAGATGGTGTTTAACACCGATTGATTTCAATGATTTTAGCGCATCAGCAGCTAAACTCGTTGTAATATCTTCACCATTGATGGTTGCATAGGCTTGAACGCGTACTAAGGCGCCTTCTAATTCACGAATATTGGAATCGATTTGGCCTGCAATATAACTGAGTGTATCATCAGGAATTTCAAGACGCTCAGCATCAGCTTTTTTACGCAAAATAGCAATTCTAGTTTCTAAATCGGGTGGAGTTATATCGACTGAAAGTCCCCAAGCAAAACGAGAAACTAATCGTTCTGGTAATTTTGGAATATCATTCGGCGGTCGATCACTTGTGAGCACGATTTGTTTATTTTCATTATATAAATCATTGAAGGTATGGAAAAATTCTTCTAGTGTCGCTTCTTTTTCTGCTAGAAACTGAATATCATCGACCAAAAGTAAATCAACATTTCGATATTCTTCTCGAAACTCTTCTGAGCTTTTTTTCTGAATAGAATTAATAAATTCATTCGTGAATGTTTCACTACTAACATATTTTACTTTAGCATTTGGTTGATTTTGTAACATTTGATGACCAATTGCATGCATCAAATGCGTTTTTCCTAATCCAACTCCCCCATAAAAGAATAGCGGGTTGTAAATAGAGCCAGGATCTTCAGCGACAACGAGAGCCGCAGCATGGGCCATTTGGTTTCCTTTACCGATAACGAATGTATCAAAAGTATATTTAGGATTTAATTGGGCTTTTTTCCCTAAATCTGGTACAGTCGTCAATTCTTCCACAAGTTCTTGTTGTTCTTCAATAATAGACATCGTCTCTTTTTCATCTGTCACAATAAAATGAGGCATTACTTCTGCGCCAGTCAATTTAAATCCTGTTTCTACGATTTTTGCTGATAAATTCTTTTCCCAATAATTTTTATGAACGGCAGAAGGAACTTCTAGCCACAATTGATTATTTTCTAATTTTAATGGCTGAGTAGTTCTTATCCAAGCATCAAAACTAGGTGCAGATAAAACAGACTGGTAAGCTTCTTCTAGGCTTTTCCAGAAACTTTCCATATCGGTCATATAGTGTCCTCCTTAAAAGAATTTTTTATTTATAAAGAAACCTAGGTAGCTATCTGCTGTAAAATAGCGTTGTTTTAAGTCATTGAAAAAAAGTATATGAATGGAGTAAACAGTAAACAAACGCTTGAATTTAGTTCTAGTATTTTGTATTTAGAGAACGCAAAAAACAATAATAACGAATAGTTGCACAATTTTCTTAGAAGTCATCGTCAGAAAGCGCTACTTATGCACCATATAAGCTTGATTTCTAATAAAATTGCTGAAAAATTCGAGAATTCTCATTAATTAATTCCATTACTTTTCAGGTTTTCTGTAAAAATATCTGAAAATACTACATATTAAAACATATCAGCTAGGACCTAGTATAATCCACAAAAAGATAAGCACATAGAATTTTAGCATTTTTTTTCAACTTTTTCCACAGGTAAATTGTGAATTGTGGAAAAAAAATACACAGATGTGTTGAAAGATATCCACAGCCCAATTTCAAATTGTGGATTAATCGTATTTAAGAAACTTATCCACATAACTTTTGTGGCAAAAAAAACCTAGTATAAAGGTATTTATAATAGTTTTCCACAATTTTTACTTGCTATGTGCATAAGTTTTGAACAAGGTGTTTTTATGTGTATAACTGTGGATTAAATAAAAAATAAGTTTTAGATGAGAAAAAAACTATCCACAGTTAAAAATGAAAAATAACAAATTGTGGATAAGTTTTTTTCCAATTCTTCCTAACAAATTTATGAAATTAGATTGACAAATGACTAGTTTACTCGTTATACTATCAAAGTATGTCTATATATATTGATGGATAGTTATAATTTCAGGAGGTGGAACAAAGATGAAAAGAACTTATCAACCAAATAAACGTAAACGTCAAAAAGTTCACGGATTCCGTAAACGTATGAGTACAAAAAATGGTCGTCGTGTTTTAGCAAGCAGACGTCGTAAAGGCAGAAAAGTTATTTCAGCTTAATATGCTGATTTTAGATAACCAAGACAGGCTTAAGAACCCTTTATTATCTTCGCAAACAGCTGTGATGATAGTAAAGGGTTCTTTTTCTATAATAGGTATAGAGAATTACTCCTTGATTAGGATTTAGTTATTGTGTTTGAAAAAGCCTAAATGACTAAGCAGTTTTATGGTTAGATGAAGCTGTTCGACTCGCTTTTTTTCTAGTTAAAAGCTCTTATTTCATTTTTTTTTGATTTAAAGATGTCAGACTAAAAGAAATCTCCGGATATTTTCTATTAAAATATAAAAAAAATAAGTTAAATATGCTATTATTGTAAGAGTAAGTAAAAAGAAAGAATCAAAGGGATACCTATGAAAAAATCCTATAGAGTAAAGAAAGAAAAAGAATTTCAAACCGTTTTTTTTAATAAACAATCGTATGCAAATCGAAAATTTGTTGTTTATCTGCTCAGTAAGCCAGATCAACTTCATTTTCGAGTAGGTATTTCTGTCGGTAAAAAGATTGGAAATGCAGTAACACGTAACGCTGTGAAACGAAAAATCCGCGCATCAATCTATCAAATACAAGAAGGCATTGAACCAGCTTGTGACTTCATTGTGATTGCTAGACCAGGAGTGGAAAAACTAACATCAGAAGAGCTTCAATCAAATTTAATACATGTATTGAAACTTGCAAAAATTTTAAATTAAGAGGGGAATCATTTTGTGAAGAAACAACATAAACGTTTATTATTAATGGCAGGCTTGGTAACGCTTGTTTTTGTTTTGTCTGCTTGTGGCACAGCTCCAATCAGTAAAGATAGTACTGGAATTTGGGATCGTTACATTGTTTTCTATTTTGCTGAAGCAATCAAGTTTTTATCTGTTTCAGGAAATACAGGGATTGGGATCATTTTATTCACATTGATTATTCGTGTGATTTTATTACCGTTAATGCAATTTCAAACAAAAAGTATGCGTAAAACGCAAGAAATACAGCCTAAACTGAAGGCGTTACAAAAACAATATTCATCTAAAGATCCAGAGACACAACGTCGGTTCCGTGAAGAGCAACAAAAATTATATGCTGAAAATAATGTAAACCCATATGCTGGTTGTTTACCATTACTTGTACAGATGCCAATTATGATGGCGCTGTATCAATCAATTTCACGTGTACCAGAATTAAAACAAGGTAGTTTTTTATGGCTAAACTTAGGAAAACCAGATCCATACTTCATTTTACCGATTTTAGCGGCGGTCTTTACCTTTGCAAGTACTTATTTAACGAGTATGAGTCAAGTGGAATCCAATGCTTCATTGAAAGTAATGAATTTCGTGATGCCTGCGATGATTTTCTTTATGGGGATGAACTTGGCAAGTGGGTTATCTCTTTATTGGGTGGTTTCAAATGCCTTCCAAGTTGGTCAAACGATGTTGTTAAATAATCCATTTAAAATAATTAAAGAACGTGAGGAAGCTGAGCGCTTGGTGAAAGAACGAGAAAGAGCACTGAAAAAAGCGCAAAATCCTAAGAAAAAAAATAAAAAGAGGTAAAAGGAGGTTCTAAAATGCCAGTTTATGAGGGGAATACGGTTGAAGAAGCAATAGCGATTGGTCTAAAAGAATTGAATTTGACTAAAGAAAATGCGGAAATTAGCGTAGTAATCGATGCTAAAAAGGGCTTCTTGGGCTTTGGTAAAAAACAAGCACAAGTATCGATTGAACCAACAGTGGCGGAACAAATAACAGAAGCTGTTGAAGAGACAGTAGAAGAAGTAATAATTGAAGATCGAGAAGAAAAATTAGAAGCAGCACTTGAGGCAATTGATAAAGAAGAACAGCCATCAATAACAGGCAACAAAGTTTTAGAAAATTTAAGCGATGAAGAAGCAGTAAAAGAATTGGCGGTTTATTTAACGAATATTTCTAAAGAATTGAATGCGCCAGCGATGGTTCGAGTAGCCAGAGAAGAAGGGTTGATCGTTTTCCATTTAGAAACAAACAAACAAGGAATTTTGATTGGAAAACACGGGAAAGTCTTAAATGCACTTCAATATCTTGCACAAGTATTTATTCATCGTACAGCGGCAAATAAATTATCAGTAGTGGTAAATGTGGGAGACTATCGTGAAAAACGTCAAGCGATTTTACAACGACTAGCTGAAAAAACAGCTGATAAGGTGAAGAAGACAGGCAGACCTGTTTTTCTGGAACCAATGCCAGCTTTTGAACGCAAACAAATTCATTTTACGTTAAGCAAAGATGAGGCGATTCAAACGCATTCTGAAGGGGATGAACCTTATCGCTATCTAGTAGTGGAACCTGCTAAAAAGAACTTTTAATCAACAAGGGAGTATCTGAGAACGATTGTGGAATTCACATTTTTCAGATACTCCCTAATTTTTTTCTTTAAAAATAAGTAGTGCGGTTGTGCAAGAGTAAAAAAGCTTCTTATCTCAACCATGTTAATTGATGGAATTTTTAGAGATATTAAAGTTATTTTTTCAGTTGAAATCCATTTACTTGAAAAAGAGGTTTGTTTTTAACTCTAAAAATACATTGACAAATGAAAAAAAACAAAGTATATTTTATTACGAAATCATTCTTATCAACGTGTAAAATACGATGATAAAGTAGTTGAAGCAATTTGCTTCTTCCAGCCTGGTTCATATGAATCAGGTTTTTTTATGGTCATTTTTACGGTAACTAAAAAACCAAAATCTGTCCAAAATCAAAAGCTGATTTTAGGAAATTTTGGCTTAGTTTCGTGAATTAGTAACTAGCTAGGACTATCCTTACCCAATAGTTGTTTGAGTAAATTGAACGACTGTCCCATAAGCAAAGATTTCTACGACCCATTTACCTTGATATTCTACGTATTTTTCTTCAAAATGACAGTTAATCACTGCATCGGCTTCATATTCAAAAGCAATCTCTTTTAATTGACGATAAACACCACTAAAGACTTCATTCGGGTTGACTTTAGAAGAGAATAAGTCTGTTTCGATTCGATCTGTTGCAAAAATAATATCTCGAACGATATATTTTTTATTTACATTTCCAGTAGATAAAGTGATTCCATTTAAACGATTTTCTAAATCTACCTCAGTCAGTTCATTTGTTTGTGATTTTTTCATATAAAATCCCTCCTAAAAAAGTCTTTTCTTACTTTTTATTTTACGCATATAAAGAGATAATTGCAAAATTAATGCTGAAACTAATAATTTGAATGATAAAATAAATAATAGTAAAAAAGTTGTTTGCTTAGAACAGATAGATATGAAATAAAATAAGAAAGTTAGGTTGCTTTTATCTTAGGTTACATAAGTCTTGTGTGGCTAACTTTCCATTGCTCAAGTTTGATATGTAGCCAAAAACTGTAAATACCTAACGTAATGATTGTTAATAATAACCACTTGATCCAATTTCCAAATAGTCCCATTGCTGTACCTGTAAATTGACAACGGCGCCCATCAATAACCGTATGCTCTATTTTCCAACGATACATGATGCAAATTCCCCATGGCGCACAAATACCGAATGTTACAACAGTTATAAGCCAAGCAATAATTGCGGTAACGACATAACTAGCAAGTCCACCATCAAAAAAAGATTGTCGCATTTTTTTCACCTCTCTTTCCTTATGTTATTTTAATTATACTAAATTATTAAAAGAAGTGATAGATAATATTTTTGTTTGTTATATATTAAGGGACGTCAAAAAAATTTCTTGTGTATCATACAAACATTTTTTTTACATGTTTTTAAATAAGTTCGTTCATGCTATTCGACTAAATGAACGTGTATCGATTGAAAAATCTTAGTTTTGAGTCAGTTTAGCCGAAACATTTTGTCTCAAAATTTTTGAAAGAAGTTGCTAAATCAATAAAAATGTGCTATCCTAATCCAAGAATTTAATAGGAATTTACGCAGTGAAAGGGCTAAATCCAACCTGAAAAAATAGGGGTGGAGTGGGCGCTTTTTTTGTAGTTTATACGTCATTAAATAAAAAATCTTTAACCTAAAAACAGAAGTGTTTAGACTGTTAATAATGAAAGGAAGAGATCTGTGCAACAAGTAACTTTAGAATTTGATACGATTGCAGCAATTTCCACCCCACCCGGAGAAGGGGCAATCAGTATAGTTCGTTTAAGTGGCGATCAAGCGGTTAAAATTGTCGATCGAGTTTATACGTGTGGTCAAAAGAAATTAAATGATATGCAGACACATACCATTCATTATGGGCATATTGTTGATCCAAAAACGGATGAAGTAGTAGATGAAGTGATGGTGTCATTGATGCGCGCGCCAAAGACATTCACTCGAGAAGATGTTGTTGAAATTAATTGTCATGGCGGAATCGTAGTTGTGAATCAATTATTACAACTACTTTTAAGAGAAGGTGCACGTTTAGCTGAACCAGGTGAATTTACCAAACGTGCTTTTTTAAATGGACGTATGGATCTTTCACAAGCTGAGGCGGTCATGGATTTGATTCGTGCAAAAACAGATAAGGCGATGAGCGTTGCGTTACATCAATTAGATGGCAATCTTTCTACGTTGATTCGCTCATTACGGCAAGAAATTTTAGAAACGTTAGCACAGGTTGAAGTCAATATTGACTATCCTGAGTATGACGATGTGGAAGAATTGACGACCAAGTTACTTTTAGAAAAAGCAGGATTTGTCAAAGCTCAAATCGAAGGCTTGTTAACAACGGCAAAACAAGGAAAAATCTTGCGTGAAGGCTTAACAACAGCAATCATTGGACGACCGAATGTTGGAAAATCAAGTTTATTGAACCATTTACTACAAGAAGAAAAAGCAATCGTTACAGACATTGCTGGTACAACACGAGATGTGATTGAAGAATATGTCAATGTTCGTGGTGTCCCATTAAAATTGATTGATACAGCGGGAATTCGTGAAACGGAAGATATCGTTGAACGAATCGGCGTTGAACGGAGTCGCAAAGCATTAGCAGAATCAGAGCTGATTTTACTTGTATTGAATCAAAGCGAACCGTTAACAAAAGAAGATAAACAATTACTTGAAGCAACAGAAGGCTTAAAACGGATTATTTTGTTAAATAAAACGGATTTACCAAAAAAATTAAGAGAATCTGAATTAGCTCCCTGGATCAAAGCCGAAGAAATTTTACCGGTTTCTGTTCTTTCGAATACAGGAATGGATGCGTTAGAAGTAAAAATTGCAGATTTATTCTTTGGTGGAGAAACGGAAGACAAAGATGCGACCTATGTTTCCAATACTCGTCATATCGCATTATTGGACCAAGCAGTTTTAGCTTTGGATGAAGTAATAAATGGTATTGAATTAGGGATGCCTGTCGATTTAGTACAAATGGATATGACACGCTGCTGGGATTATTTAGGTGAAATCGTAGGAGATAGTGTTCAAGATGAATTAATCACGCAATTATTTAGCCAATTTTGCTTAGGAAAATAGAGAGGAAGAGTCGATGAACCAATTTAAAGCAGATACTTATGATGTAATCGTGGTCGGTGCTGGGCATGCTGGATCAGAAGCTGCGTTAGCTTCTGCTCGGATGGGCAGTAAAACTTTACTTTTAACAATCAATCTAGATATGGTTGCCTTTATGCCGTGTAACCCATCGGTTGGTGGACCAGCCAAAGGAGTCGTTGTTCGAGAAATTGATGCTCTAGGCGGCGAAATGGGACACAATATAGATAAAACATACATCCAAATGCGGATGCTCAATACAGGAAAAGGCCCCGCAGTCCGCGCGTTGCGCGCCCAAGCGGACAAACACGCGTATGCTTCTGAAATGAAACACACCATCGAAAAAACGGAGCATCTAACGCTTCGTCAAGGAATCGTAGAACGGTTGATCGTAGAAGACGGTATTTGTAAAGGTGTGGTCACTACAACAGGTGCTCAATACTATAGTAATGCTGTGATTATTACTGCTGGGACAGCTCTTCGCGGAGAAATTATTATTGGTGAATTAAAATATTCTTCCGGTCCAAATAACTCATTACCATCAATCGGTTTAGCGGATCATTTAAAAGAATTAGGACTTGAAATGGATCGTTTTAAAACAGGGACGCCACCAAGGGTAAAATCAAGTTCCATCAATTATTCAGTGACTGAAGAACAGCCTGGGGATGAAAAACCAAATCATTTTAGTTTCGCAACACCTGATAGCGCGTATAATTTGAACCAACAACCTTGCTGGTTAACTTATACAAATGAAGGAACACACGAAATTATTCAAAACAATTTACATCGTGCCCCTATGTTTACTGGAATTGTTGAAGGGGTTGGCGCACGTTATTGTCCATCAATCGAAGATAAAATCGTTCGTTTTTCGGATAAACCGCGTCATCAATTATTTTTAGAGCCAGAAGGTTTAAATACCGAAGAAGTTTATGTTCAAGGGTTATCGACTTCATTACCAGAAGATGTTCAATCAGAAGTTCTTCACTCGATTGCAGGTTTAGAAAAAGCTGAAATGATGCGTACAGGTTATGCGATTGAATACGATGTAGTCGTTCCTCATCAACTACGTCCGACTTTAGAAACAAAAGTAATCGAAAATTTATTTACGGCAGGACAAACAAATGGTACAAGTGGTTATGAAGAAGCTGCTGGACAAGGATTAATCGCTGGAATTAATGCTGCGCTTAAAGTTCAAGGTAAAGAACCCTTTGTTATGAAACGCAGTGATGGATATATTGGTGTTATGATTGATGATTTAGTAACAAAAGGAACTAATGAACCGTATCGATTATTAACTTCACGCGCAGAATATCGATTGATTTTACGTCATGATAATGCTGACTTACGTTTAACTGAACAAGGACATGAAATTGGTTTGGTAAAAGAAGACCAATATCAAGCTTATCAAACAAAAAAAGCAGCGGTTGAAAAAGAAATTGCTCGTCTAGCTTCAGTTAGAGTCAAGCCTACGCAGGAAGTACAAGACTTTTTAGCAGCGAAAGGATCAGTTCCATTAAAAGATGGTGTTCTTGCGAGTGACTTCTTAAAACGACCTGAAATGACCTATCATGAAGTCCTGCAATTTATCCTGAAACCAGAAGATGAATTGGATGATAAAGTGATTGAACAAGTCGAAATCCAAATTAAGTACGAGGGATACATCAAAAAAGCCTTGGATAAAGTGGAGAAACTAAAACGCATGGAAGCCAAACGCATTCCTGAAAACATTGATTATGAAGCCATCAATGGATTAGCAACAGAAGCGAAACAAAAACTACAAAAAATCCAACCCGAAACAATTGCTCAAGCAAGTCGAATCAGTGGTGTTAATCCAGCTGATTTGAGTATTTTAATGGTTTATATCGAACAAGGGAAAATTGCAAAAACCACTTCTAAAAATGAAGCTTAGCAAGAGATTTACCTTCTTTGAACTAGAAAAGAATACCATTTTTTCAAAGCTTCGTATTGAACGAAAGCTATCTAATTAAGAGTTATTATGATTGATTTGAAAAGTAAAAAATAGCCCAATAAAAAAGAAGTCAACAGCCATTACGTTCCTAACGTCGCTGTTGACTTTTTTTATTGATACTTTTTTCAATCGTCATTAATAAAGCTGAAAACCTCCTCAATTCTCATCTGAAAAATTTTTGCTATATTGTATGCAATCAATAGAGAAGGATTGTAACGATTTTTTTCTAATTGGGTGATAGTTTGCCTAGAGACCCCCACTTTACTAGCTAATTCTTGTTGTGATATTTTGAATCTCTTTCTATAAAAATAAATATGGTTATCAACTGATGATTGATTCTCTTTTTTCATATGTCTTCAACTAATATAATTTAATTTTTACATAAAGTTATTCATAATAAAAACAGGTGATGAAGATGACATATAAAAATATTCGTTCAATCAGAGAAGATAATGATATGACACAGCAACAAATGGCAGAGCTATTAAATGTTTCTCAAAATACTTATTCTCAATATGAAACTGGAAAAATTGATTGGACGGCTAGTACATTAATTAAGATAGCTGATTACTTCGATGTAAGTGTTGATTATTTGCTAGATAGAACAAAGTTTAAAAATAATAAACTAATATGGTGAGAAAATTAGACGAAATAGATATGTATAATAAAGAATTTTTTAAAAGAAATACAGAAAGAGAACAGTATAAATTTTCTATAGATAGTTTATCAAATCCGTTAATAATGAAAAAATAGTAATCACTTTTGTTCTATGCCCTAAAACTAAATAAATATCATAAAATAATCAGACTCTCGATATTTTCCTCTCCATCATTCATTGCAAAGAGCGCAATAACTGATGGTTCGTTCGTCCAATTGATCAATTCTATACGATTGTTTTATGACCTTGATAAACGGTAGGAGCAGAAGCAACTCCTACGGAATAAGCGACAACTCACAAAAATTTGAAAAACACCAGGTAAGAATGATTCGACATTGAATCGAAACCGTTCGTGTTTCTTGTTAATTTTGTGAGTTATTGCTTTTTACGACGTATCGTTTATTTGTATAAGTTTTTTTTAAGGTTTTTATATAAAAAACAAACATTTTTTCTGTTATATATTAATATTTTATTTCAAAATGAGGATATATTTTATCTAATAATCTTTATTTTTTCACTTTACAAAAATGATTTATTGTTTTGTGTTAAAATTTAATTAAAAGAATATGGAAAATGTTTTTTTATGATTAAATAAATGATATTATCTAAGTGGATTCGGAATATTTTTTAGCAATTACTCTTAGAATTTAAGTGAATGATGGGGGAAATATTTATTTTTATTTAGTTGTTTTAGAGTATTTTATTTCGGGTTTATATTTATGATACTAGGGGTGGAGAAAAATGAAAAAGTTATTGTTGTTAGTTTCTATTTTGTTGGTTAGTTTGGTTTTGTATAGTGGGCAAACAGCGGAAGCCGCAATTGATTTACCTGTACGAACGATTACAGGGACAAGCTTTCAAGATTTAAATAATAATGGTGTGTATGATCGTTTGCAGATGGAAATACCACTAAAAGAGGTGAAGGTTTCTCTTTATAAAACTTTAAATGAGGCACAAAATGAATCCAAACCAGTAGCGGTTCAAACAACTACATCATTAGGCAGCTATACGTTTACCAAATTAAAAAAAGGAACGTACTATATTCGTTATCAAAGTCTTAGGGAAGATTATAAAGTAAGTGCCATAGAAAAGAGCATTTTTGATGGAAGTGGTATTATTACTGTACGATTAACGGATAAAGAGATGGTTTTCACACAAGATTTACCATTAAATAAACAAACGAATATCAATGTTTTCCCTTTTTCGGATCATAATCAAAACGGCATAAAAGATGAAGGCGAAGAATTGATTGATGGTAAAACTATGATTATTTTAGAGTTGAAAAAATTCAAGAAGGCACTTCAAAGTAATTCATTAGAAACGATTGATGTCAATCGTGTGATTTCAAGTGCCTTAAAAGATGGGAATGTAGATTTAACAGATGGAATCTACTTACGTACGTCAGCAAATCAACAAGGAATTATTATGCCTAACGTTGACAATGGTGTTTATGTAGTAATTCGTTCACCATTTAATTTAACATTAAAAGATTCTTTGGAAAACACGGATCGAATCAAAGCAATCATTGAAATGCTTAGTGGAGGAGATATTCAGTCTGTGTTAAATAATGCCACTTTACTTAATAGTGGAGATATTAATACAAATAATGATAATACGTATTTACAATCTTTATTTACAATTTTCCCGAAAATATATGATGAAGCAAATAAAATCAATTATGAAAAAGTGCTTGGAGAAGATCATGCTAAAACTGTAACAGATACATTGGGCTATTTAAATAAAACCAATACGCTATTAGCTGAAAACATGCCAGTTTTTCGATTGGCAGTTGTGGATTATTATGGAAATGCGTATGATTTTACAGGATTAAAGGTTAAGAAGACGAATGATTTATTTTTTGGAATCAAAGAATACGGATCTATTAAAGGGTCTGTTTTCGCAGACAATACTGGAGAAGGAAAAAAAGGAAAACTAGATTTAGCGGGTTCAAATAGTCGTGTCATTGTTTATAATGAAGCTGGCGAAGAGCTAGCTAGTACAAAAACGACAACAATCGCGCAAGGGTATAATTTACAAAAATTACCATATGATACACCACTATTCTTAGCTATTGAAACAGATAAACCTTATTATCCAATGGTTGAAAAGGCCACATTACCTGTTCAGTTACAGGATAAAAAAATAGTTGGTAGTTATTATATTGATAGTAAAGCTGCTGAAACAATGATTAATCAAAATATCGGAGTTTTAGCAAAAAACTCAGAAGCTATTTCGGCTAGTATCAAATCGATTGATGAAGAGCAACAATTTGCTAAGGTAAGTTTTAAAAATACAGATAAGATCAATGATACAACCGTTACTTATGTATTAAATGATCAAGTAGTAGAAACTTTTGTCTTAAAAAAAGCCCCATTAATAGGGAGTTCTAAGGCAATAGAAAAAAGCATGAATTATACAAGACCACTTAATCAAAATGAATTACAGGTTTTATGGAAAAAAGGTGTTTATACCATTGAGTTAACACCGTTGATTTTTTAGAGCTAATTGATTGAAGAGCGATAAATCTCATAGGTAGATTAATCATTCTAAATTAGGCTGAATGAACAGGTAAGTATTTGAAGTATAGATAAGTTTAGTAGAAGCATTAAGTCTAAGTTACAAGAATAAACGGAAAACCACAGAAATTTTTGTGGTTTTTCGTTTATTGCCATCTAATAGTCAATTTTAGAGTATGAGACAAAAGTGAGTGTTACTTTTGTTTCATACTCTTTTTTGTTTTATCCAAGTTTCATTAACGAGTTGTTTCATGTGAAACACTTTAAAAAATGACAATTTTACAATTGTTTAAATTCCATCAAGTACATGATTTTACTGTCTCGTAACAACTGAATTTTTCTGTACCTTATTTTATCAAGTAATGAAAGTAAAAGTTGAAAATATAGTGGGAGTTTTTTGGGAGTCTGTTGATAGAAAAATGGCAGTTTTTTTGAACAAAAATGTAATAAAATTAGACTACGTTAGTTTTAAGTGATCAAAAAGTTATTTAAAGTTGACTGTTTTTGAAATGAAAAAAGTGGAGTGATGAAGTGTGCGTATAGTAACGATGGAAGAATTTTGGACAGTTGTTGATGAATTACGAGCGAAAAAAGGAATGAGTTGGCGCGAATTGACTAGTGGAAATACAAAACTAGCGGTAAGAAAAACGTGGAATCTTTCTCTAGAAAATATTTTTAGTATTCAAAAGAAATTAGATGTCACCCTTATTAAGAATGTTGACCGTGACGAAGTTCTTTTAAATGAACTAATTCAGAGAGATCCAGCTACATCAGAAAAAATGAATCAAATTTATCAATGGATTTGCACCGAAAACTGGATGAGAAACGAAGAAATAGTTGAAAAGGTCCAAAATCTAGCTAAAACAATCATCTAATAAGAATAGTATCTATAGAAAACGTTTAAAAGAGAATTTTTTTATTTTGACTATTAGAAAAAGAGAGAAGCGAATGAGAGAGGAAAATAAAATGAAAAAAGCAACATTTAATTATGTCAAGGAAATTGTAGCTGATTACCCAAGAGTTGATGAGTATATTAAACAACGACAAGAAGAACTGAGATATCCTTATCGAGAAAATGATTTAAATGCGGGAATTAAAGCGAAACATGGTAACTATGATGTACAGGACTATTTAATGATTACTATTGAACAGGATCAACGCTTAGCTGCTTTGGAGCGTAATAAACGAGTGGTTTCTATGGTTTTAGAAGAATGTTGTGAAGACACCAAAGTGATTATCCAAGAATTATACATGCGAAGAATGCCTAAATATAATATTCAAGGATTAATTACTAATGGTTTGATTTTTGTTGGTAGAACAAAGGCGTTTGAGTTACGTGATCAATTTTTTTTAATGGTAGCAAAAGATTTAAATTTAACGATTTGATGTAGAGTTAAGAAAATAATTCGTAAGTTCACTCAGAATAAAAAAATTACTGTTTAAATTACCAATTTTCCATAGTATATAAATTACAACTAATTGTGAACGATATGCGGATTTTAGAGGTTCGATTTCGATATATGATTGTTCTATCAAGAAAAGAGTTAACAATTCGAAAGCTAAGGAGTTCTTTTCTTGAACTACTGATTATTCCTTTCTAACTAGTTTTCATTAATGAAACTAAAAGTACATTTAAAAATTCGGATGATAACCGAATTTTTAACTTAATTTTTCAAGCTAAAATGATATCATCGAAAGTTTCTAATAAAGCACAGACTGATGGAAGCGCAAAAATGAAAATCGATTATCTTCCAGTCAAATGTGCCAAACAGTAAACATTCGTCTCTCTTGATTGTTGAGAATAGTAACTATTTCAGTATGTTTCATTAGAAAATTCCGGCAGATGATTTTTAATCGATTCGAACACCCTGATTAAATTGTTTAAAAATCTATCTACGTTTATATAGATCACGATATGGCGATCGCATATCAAAAAGGGTATTAGAAACTGTTTGTTAGTAAAAGCGGTTAAATGTAGGAAAGGGGAGAAATGATGAAGTTTTTAGGTTTTACAATTGCAGAAGTTGCGGCGCTAATCGCTATTTTAGGCTCATTAGGAGCTTGGTTGATTTGGATTGGAAAAAAAGCGTATGAAGCAATTAAGAACAACATTTCAGATCCCATTAAGAAAAATCTTGATGGGTTATCTGAAGCCATTACCTATTTATCAGAAAACGTAGCGAAAGAAACAAGATTATTGCATGAACGGTATTCTGAAGTCGTAGATAAATTAGAGGATCACGAAGAAAAAATTGGCGATATTGAAGATAGCGTCATAAAACATGATGAACGAATCAAAACATTATTTAGAAAGAAGTGAGAATATGGAAAAAATATCATCTGAAACGATTGCTAGAACAATTATTTTAGTTTTAGCATTGATCAATCAAATTTTGGCTATCGCAGGAAAAGGCACCCTTGATATTGTCGATGAGACTATTTATCAAGTGGTGTCTTTATTATTTACAGTTTTTTCTACCTTATTGAATTGGTGGAAAAACAACAGTTTTACACAAGCGGCCATCAAGGCAGATACTTTTTTGAAGGAGGAAAAGAAAAATGAGTGATTTAAACAAAATGATTCACTGGATGACGGAGCGAAAAGGGAAAGTAACGTATTCGATGAATGCGCGATTAGGTCCAACTAGTTATGACTGTTCAAGTGCCGTTTATTTTGCATTAATTGCGGGTGGTTTTTTATCTGCGAAGACAATCGGAAACACGGATTCACTTTTTACGCATCTTGAACAAGCGAATTGGAAAAAAATTCAATTAGATGCGACTGGCAGTTATCCAGCTAAAAAAGGCGATATTTTTATTTGGGGACAGCGTGGTGCTTCTGGAGGCGCAGCAGGACATACAGGTATTTTTGTTGATGACAACGACACAATTATCCATTGTAATTATGGGCATAACGGAATTTCAGTGAATGATCATGATGCTATTTGGTCTTTAAATGGTTGTCCAGCCGTAACTATTTATCGTTATTCGCCGAAAACTTCACAAAATACGACAGCACCAGCAAGTAAAAGTCCAGCAAACAAAGTAGAAAATAAACCAGCTTCAACCTTAATTACCATGCGAGGTACCTTTTACCCTAACCAGAAGTTGCCAGTTAGTGCGGATACTAACCCCGATGATAAAACTAGTCCTGCTTTGGATTATTATTTACCAGGAATGGCGATTAATTACGATTCCTATATCTCAAGCAATGGATATGTTTGGATTAGTTATATTAGCTATAATGGTCATCGACGTTATATTGCAGTTGGTCCAGATGATGGAAATACAGCAACTACTTGGGGCAGAGGCTTTTTTAATTAACAATGAAGTAAAATATAGTTGGCAAACGAATAGGTTTGAGAGAGTGGCGTCTTGTTTCGATTATACTTGGGGAAACTGAGTCAATGCTGTAGGTAGAGCATTACTTGGATTTCGGAGCTTGCCGGAGTAAAAATAGTTACAAGCTAGAAATAAAGTAAAGTAGCGATTGAAAACAAATCAATATAGCTACCTTTTTTCATAAGCTACTTAACTAAACTGTGGGTGGAATTGAAGTGCTTATTTCGGTAAGCGTTACTTCTACTCCCACTGTTTGTCTTCTTTCACTAACATTTATTAATAAAAACAAAATCAACTCAAAACAATGAAACTCTATCTATTTTAAAATTATTTTATAAAAAATAAAATAACTTCTGTATTAAAACAAATATTAGTACGAAAGAATCCATTTTTTTTACATAAAAAATTCATATTTTCTGGTTATTATATATACATACCAACAAACAACCCTAACAAAACACTTTTTCATTTTTAACTCCTTTCCCGTCCTACCCCTATAGGACGGGTATTTTTTTATTTAAAATAACAGTTCATGTTACTAGAAAAAAATAGCTAAGATTCTTTTTTTAAAAATTATTTGAGACTATGTTATAGTGAGAAATAGAAATGGAGGTCAAGCGAATGAAAACAAGTAGAAATCCTAAAACAGTCCATCCACCTTTAGGTGCGTATGTCCATCAAATTGAGGTAACTGGAAATAATCGCTGGTTAAATTTATCTGGTCAAGTAGGAATGGATATCGATAAGCACATACCAGAAAATGTAGCTGAGCAATTTAAACTAGCGCTACACAATCTTGCTTTGAATTTAGAAGCAGCGGGAATGAGCGTAAAAAATTTAACTAAAATGGTGTTATACTTTGTTGATCCAATTGATTTAGAAGTAAGAACCAAAATTTTGACTGATTTCTTAGCTGGAACAGAAGTCTGTATGACATTATTATATGTCAAAGCATTAGCCGCTCCGACGATTAAACTTGAAATTGATGCTTGGGCTAGTAAAGAAATAGATTGATATTTTATGATGTCTTAAGAAAATCCTCTGAAATTAAATGATTTTTCGACATAAATTCTTCATATTTATCTTTTAATATGTATGTATACCAACAAACAACCCTAACAAAACACTTTTTCATTTTTAACTCCTTTCCCGTCCTACCCCATAGGACGGGTGTTTTTTTGTAGATAAATATAGTATCAAATGAATGACATCCAAAGAATAACTAGGGGCTTAAAATATATCAAAAATTTTTTGTATATTTCAAAAGATGAAAGTGATGTAAAAGCAAAAAAACTTTTTCCAAATCTTATTTTTATTTTTTAAATTTATTGTAATCAATTACGAATAGTTTAGTGAATTGCTTAGCTCTATATCTTCTGTCTGGAAAGATGAGTAGATTAGTTTTGACAATCTTTACAATGCTTTAATAAAATCATCCGAAATTAGATGATTTTTCGACATAAATTCTTCATATTTATCTTTTAATATATATGTATACCAACAAACAACCCTAACAAAACACTTTTTCATTTTTAACTCCTTTCCCGTCCTACCCCCATAGGATGGGTATTTTTTTTGTAATTGGGAATTCAGCCCATATTGATAGGAGTTTTTTCAAGAAATTGAGTGTTTTCTTCTTTTTTTGTTATACTTTTATTGTGAATAGAAAAGTAGGAAGAAGGGAAAGTTAATAATGATTATTCGTCATGCGGTTGAAGAAGATTTAAACCAAATAATTAAAATAGAGCAAGAATGCTTTCTAGAAGAGGAAGCAGCAAGTAAAGATGCATTTATCGAACGTTTATCAATAATTAGTGATAGTTTTTTTGTTGCAGAAGAAGATGGGAAGATTCTAGGATATATCAATGGACCAGTAATTGATGCTGAGTTTATCACAGATGATCTTTTTGAAACAATCCAAAAAAATCCCGTTTCTGGAGGCTATCAAAGTGTTTTGGGCTTAGCTGTTTCTAAAGAATATCAACATCAGCAGATTGCGAGTCAATTGTTAGATACGCTCTATCAATCTGCTTGTGTAAACCAGCGTAAAACAGTCACACTCACTTGTAAAGAAGAATTAATTCCATTTTATAAGAAAAATGGTTATGAAAATCTAGGACTGTCTGCTTCTACTCATGGAGGGCAGCGATGGTACAATTTAGTGAAAGAAATTTCAGCTAATGACTCTGTTTAATTCAAGTTTTTTTATCCAAACCAAGAGTATATAACTAGTTAAGACAGAAAGGCACTTTTTTCAGAGTTTTACTTTTGTTTCAACTCTCAAAATAAAAATCAGGACGGAGATTTGTAATGAATAAAAAAATTGTTTTAGAAGAAGTAAAAGAACCAATGATTTTTAAAGGAATTGCCCCAGCATTTTTATCAGATGAAACGATGGCAGAGCGAAAAAATAAGCTGTTGCAGGCAATGAATACTGAAAACTTTGATACATTAATCATTTATGCCGATAAAGAGCACGGAGGGAATTTTGAATACTTAACAGGGTTTATTCCACGTTTTGAAGAAGCACTTTTAGTATTAGAAAAAAATGGAGAAGCGACACTGATTTTAGGGAATGAAAATTTAAAAATGGCTAAGGTATCCCGTTTAGCGAATGAGCTAGTCCATACCCCACTATTTTCATTACCTAATCAACCGATGGAAAATGAACGAGCACTAAGTGATATTTTTAAAGAGTTAGGCTTAGCAGGGAAAAATAAAATCGGTGTAGTTGGTTGGAAAATGTTTACAACAGTGCATTCGGATCCTAAAGAGCATTTTGATTTACCTTATTTTATGATGCAAGCTTTAATCGAGTGTTGCCAGGAACAGGTGGTGATTCAAAATGCTACCCATTTACTGATTGGAGGGTTAGATGGTGTTCGTACCGTTCATAATGCGAATGAATTAGCGCATTATGAATATGGCGCTAATTTAGCTTCAACTTGTATTTTAACAGCAATGAATGCAGTAGATGTGGGCGTTACTGAAGCTGAATTAGGAAATTTATTAACTGCTGAAGGTCAGACAAATTCAGTTGTTACGATTGCAGCAACTGGTCAACGATTTGAATTTGCTAACGTCTATCCAACTCATAAGGCAGTGAAATTAAGTGATCCACTATCTTTAACGACAGGGTATAAAGGTGGTTTATCTAGTCGGACTGGTTTTGTTGTAGAAAATGAAGCTCAATTACCAGAAAATCAAAGTGATTATTTAGAACGAATGGTAAAACCCTATTACCGTGCAGTAGTAACTTGGTTAGAAACGATTAAAGTCGGAATGTCTGGGCAAGAAATGTATCAAAATATTGAAACTGTTTTTCCTAAAGAGAATTATGGTTGGCACTTGAATCCAGGTCATTTAGTGGCAGATGAGGAATGGATGTCTTCTCCTATTTATCCAAACTCTAGTGAAAAATTGAAAAGTGGGATGATTTTACAAATTGATATTATTCCATTGGTTGCAGGTTATACAGGAACCAGTGCAGAAGAGTGCGTGGCGTTAGCAGATAAAGAATTACAACAGCAACTAGCGTCAAATTATCCTGATATGTGGCAACGAATCCAAACTAGAAAAGAATATCTTCAAACAGAGTTAGGTATTCAATTAAGTGAAGATGTTCTCCCTTTGTCTAACACTGTGGCTTATCTTCGTCCATTTTATTTAGCGAAAAATAAAGCTCTTCGTGTTTTGTAGAAATTTACTCTTTTAATTAAAATAAAGTACTCGATTGTTTGTGTTAAACTATTTTAGACGTGGTGTTACACGTGAAACATTGTTGAAGGAAACTAGGTTGGGGCTGAAAATAATAGAGGAACTCGACTTTTAAGCAATTTTAATGGAAAATCAAAAAAACGTAGCTTATGTAATCGGTAAGCTACGTTTTGTGATTTTCGCACTAATCCTAAAACGATCTGCAACTAAATTTTTTGATAAATCTTAGTCTATCCTTCCTTCACTAGCCGTGAAATAGCTACTTTGAAATAAGGATTGTGTTAGGAAACGTACAACAGGAGCGATGATTGCAACTTGAAGTAAAAAGGCGACCAGATAGTTTTTGATGATGGTAATAGGTAAAGAAGCGAGAGAGCCAGTATGTAAAAAGGTACTTAAGGAAGACATAATCACACACATGAAAGTTACCATAAAAAATTGCATACTTAAAATTTTAATCATAGGTTTTGTTTTTTCGTGTGTAACAAGCTGGCTCAAAATCCCAGCAATTTTTCCTATGATAAAAAAATCTAAAATAAATCCAATAATAAAAAATAAGGGAAATCCTTTGATTGCTTCAATAAAAATCTGCCACGTAAAACCTAAATTTAAAATCAGATTATAGCAACTCATAAAAAAAATCATTGCTGCACACATTACCGCAGTAAAAATCACTTTTTCTTTTGTATTCTTGTACATAAAATTCTCCTATTCCAATTTCGATTGTTGCGTGAGAGCAACTATCTTCAAGACTAGCATAAAAAAATTTTTTTCGTAAGTTTTTTCTGAGCCATCTTATTGCAAGAAAAAGCTTAGGGGTATTCAAAGATTTTCTTTGGTGTAAAAAATACAAGACTAAAATAACCCCTTAAATATTACTAAAAATCATTGCATGATTAGTCCATTTGAGTTAAAGTAAAGAAAGACTACTGTGAAACATTTTTCTGTTTCACACAAGGAAGGAAAGCTATGACTCCAGAAGAATTTAAGCAATTACTAAGTCAAAAAAATATCCAGTTATCTGATCACCAGATGCAACAATTTGCCGATTATGCGCATTTACTCGTTCAATGGAATGAAAAAATGAATCTTACAGCAATTACAGAAGAAAAAGAAATTTATTTAAAACATTTTTATGATTCAATTACGCTTGGTTTTTATGAAGATTTTTCTTCAAACAAGACGATTTGTGATATTGGAGCAGGTGCAGGTTTTCCAAGTATCCCGTTAAAAATTGTTTTTCCTACATTAGAAGTAACAATAGTCGACTCTTTAAACAAACGAATTACTTTTTTAAAGGAATTAGTTAATCAATTAGGATTAGAAGCTGTTTCACTTTATCATGATCGAGCAGAAACGTTTGGTCAAACGCCAGAATTTCGTGGCGCTTTTGATTATGTCACAGCAAGAGCAGTTGCGCGTTTAAATGTTCTTAGTGAGTTATGTATTCCTCTAGTAAAAAAAGAAGGCTATTTTATTGCATTAAAGGCTTCTAAAAGTGAAGAAGAATTGAATGAAGCGAAACCAGCTATTGCATTATTAGGTGGTAAATTTCAAGAAGAGCGTTCATTTGAACTACCAATTACTCAAGATGAACGCCATATTATAGTGATTCAAAAGAAAAAAGAAACCCCTAAAAAATATCCAAGAAAACCAGGATTACCGAATAAGCAACCAATTAAGTAAAATGGAGGAAAGCACATGGCACGAATTATTTCTGTAGCAAACCAAAAGGGCGGTGTTGGTAAAACAACAACGACAGTCAATCTTGGCGCGTGTCTTGCTTACAGTGGAAAAAAAGTACTCTTGATTGATATTGATGCTCAAGGGAATGCAACGAGTGGTATTGGTGTACGTAAACCAGATGTAGCACACGATGTGTATGATGTTTTAGTAAATGAAGAACCGATAAAAAATGTGATTCAACATACAACAAGAGAAAACCTAGATATTGTTCCAGCTACTATTCAGTTGGCTGGAGCTGAAATTGAATTGACCTCTATGATGGCTAGAGAATCTCGCTTAAAAACGGCAATCGGAGAAGTCGATGATCAATATGATTTTATTTTAATTGATTGTCCACCTTCTTTAGGACATTTAACGATCAATGCATTTACGGCCAGTGATTCTATTTTGATTCCTGTTCAGTGCGAATACTACGCTTTAGAAGGGCTAAGTCAATTGTTAAATACGATTCGTTTGGTTCAAAAACATTTTAATTCTGATTTAAGAATCGAAGGAGTATTATTAACAATGTTTGATGCCAGAACTAATTTAGGTGCCGAAGTTGTTGAAGAAGTTCGTAAATACTTCCGCGAAAAAGTTTATGATACGATTATTCCAAGAAATGTAAGATTATCAGAAGCGCCAAGTCATGGACTATCAATCATCGATTATGATGCACGTTCACGTGGTGCCGAAGTCTATCAAGCGCTAGCAAAGGAAGTGTTAGAGAATGAGTAAAGGTAAAGGATTAGGAAGAGGTATTGATGCATTATTTCAAGATTTTGCTAGTTTAGAAGATGTAGATGTTCAAAAAGAAGAAGTTCTTCAAGTTCCTTTAAATGACTTGCGCCCCAACCCTTATCAACCAAGAAAAACATTTGATGAAACTTCTTTGCAAGAATTAGCGAACTCAATTCAACAGTCTGGTGTTTTTCAACCAATCATTATACGAAAATCAACCGTTAAAGGTTATGAAATTATTGCCGGTGAACGTCGTTTTAGAGCATCTAAATTAGCTGGAAAAGAAACGATTCCTGCAATCGTTAGAGAATTTGATGAAGAAGCAATGATGCAAATTGCGGTTTTAGAGAATTTACAACGAGAAGATTTAAATCCACTTGAAGAAGCAGAAGCTTATGATATGTTGATGAAAAATTTAAAATTAACGCAAGTAGAAGTTGCTGAAAGATTAGGTAAAAGCCGTCCCTATATTGCAAATTATCTGCGTTTATTGACTTTACCAACGCCAGTAAAAGAATTAGTTCAAAGCGAAATTCTTTCAATGGGTCAAGCTAGAACTTTATTAGGATTAAAAGATAAAGACTCAATTTTAACTGTAGCAAAACGTGTAGTAGATGAAAATTTAACTGTACGTCAATTAGAACAAATTGTGATTGATCTTAATGAAAATCAAGGAAAAAAAGTTCAGAAGAAAAATCGTAAGTTAGTAAAAGAAAAACCTTACTATATAAGAGAAAGCGAAGATCGTTTAATGGACAAATTTGGAACGACTGTTGCAATCCAAGAAAAAGAAGGTAAAGGAAAGATCGAAATAGAATATTTATCGCAATCTGATCTAGCTAGAATTTTAGACATACTAGAGATTAATTTTGACGAATCGTAAAAAATGATAAGAATAAAAAATTTAAAAGAGGAAACAAAAGTTTAAATGACTTTTGTTTCCTCTTTTTTTAAAAATATAGTTAATAAATTTATATGAACACAGATTATTTTTTTTAGGATTTTGAAATATTTTCAACAAAAACAAAACAACGATATTTTTTCTTGTTCTTATATAAAATAAGAAAAAACGATAGATAATAAAAAACAATTTAACCTCACCTATACAAAGGCTAGTCACGCTATTTCTCTCTAATTATACAATAGATAAATTAAATGTGTCAATAGTCGATGAAAAAAGAACACCTTGTATTATTCTATTTTTTTCTTATTTTTTATTCAATCTAAATTCATTAAGAAAAAAGAACTGAATGTATATCTAGATGAATAGATATCTTTCTCTGTTAAGCTAAGAAAAAACTAGTTTTCATCTAAAATAATATTCTCATTTGATTTATTAAGGATATTTACTTCTCATTTTTTTTGACCGTCAAATAGACCGTCAAACAGAAAGCGATTTCCCATCCGAGTTAGGTGCTATTTTTTGTTATCAAATTTATTTTTCCATTTTAAATATACATAGGTAATTCAATTTCTGAATTTTATATTTTTAATAAAAAAACTTTTTTTTATATGTATCTTTTTATAATTTTCCGTCAGATAACCGTCAGAGAATTTTTTAAACGCTTTATAAATAACCTTATCTATCGTTTTTTCTTATTTTATATAAGAATAAGAAATTTTTTTACTTAAAATATTATCTAAATGGAGAATAATTTTAATATTTTAAGTTGTTTGGTCGTAGAAGTATGGGTAGGTTTCATTTTAAATGGATGACTAGAAAATTCGTGGGAGGAATTTTGGTATGGGGAAAAAGATTATCATATTAACAGATACTTTAAGTGCAAATGGTTTGCTTCAAAACAGTCTATTAAATCTAGAATATGAAATTATGATTTCAAAAGACATGATGATTCAGCCGAAAGGAAGTGAGTTTTACTTTTTACAAAATTTTGATTTGATTATTTATCAGCAGTCGATGTATGGTGTTTTAAAAGAATCTCTTTTAGACAATTTGGCTTTGTTAGATAAACCAATTGTTATTTTGACATTTGAATCAGAACAATTAGATCAAACGAAATATGCAGCAAATGAAAAAATATATTTTATGCCGTATCCTATTTCTGTTTCAGAGCTTGCCAGTAAATTAGGAGTGATTTTTGATGAAACTGCTTCAGAGCGCTATTCAAAAGATCCGTTACTTAATCATACAGCAAATGCTTATCCGTTTGCTGAAAGAAGGCAGCCTGGATCGTTTCCAAATTTAATTAAAACAAACAAGCAACATTCGTTCCAATTAAAGGATCGCACATTGATTATAGATGATTGGTTGATTCCACTAACTAAAAAAGAATATCAAGTTCTCGAATATTTGATTGAAACAGAGCAAAGATTTTTTTCAAGTCAATCATTATGCGAAGCTTTATGGAATAATTCTCAACAAAAAAATAAACAAGCTCTATTGAGTAATTTAATTAATCGCATTAAACAAAAAATAATGGAGAAAACGTCTATATTTGAACCGTTCATTTTAAATAAAAAAGGGATTGGGTACTATCTCAATCAAGAATTTAAGCTTGTAAGTGATAGAAGAGATGAAGAATCACGAGAACTTCTTTTAGGAAATAGCTAAAGAAGTAAAAAATAAGATTGGAGAATAATAACTGATGTTTAACCGAAAAAAGAAACAATATGAAGAAGATTATGAAGAATACTACGATGATTACGAAGATTATGAGGATGAAATGGACGACGAGTACGATGAAGAAGAGTACGAAGAAGTGAAGGAACCAGTAAAAAGAAATCGCCCAGAAACAGCTAAAAAAGATCGTTCAGAAAAAAGTAATAAAGAAAATTCAACTGATTCCTCTGAGCAAATAAATAGAGAAAATCAACGTTTGCAAAAAGAAGTTCAGCGACAAAAAACGATGACTGAACGTTTAAAGACTGAAGTTGAGAATAAGCAACAAGAAATAGATCAGTTAACAGTGCGATTGACAACTTCCTCTAAAGCGAAAGAAAGAATTCAAACATTGGAATCTCAACTTATGCAAGCAGAAGAGAAAATTGTTTCAGCGTGTAATAAAAATGTAGAGTATGAGAAAGAATTAGCTTTTTCGGGTAAAGCTAAAGAACAAGCGCGTTTATTAAAGATTCAATTACATAAAGTGGAAGAAGAATTATCTGAAACACTTTCAAACAATGAGAAATTAGAGCAAGATTTAGCAAAACAAGAGGCAATGAAAAACCAAATCGCAGAAGTTCTAATGGAAGCAAAAAGTAAGGCACAACAAATTCAAGATAGAGCAAATATGGAAGCTGATCGAACAGTTGAAACAGCAAAACATCAAGTGAAAAAAGCAGTAACTGATGCAGCAGATGAATTAAAGTTAATCAATAAAGAAGCAGCAAATTACCATAACCGTATCGCACGATTACAAACTGAATCAGCTCTACTAATGGAAGAACTACTTGAAAAATCAAGTAAGCTAGCAGAACAAACTTTAAATTGAAGTAAGTAAAGGAGATTATGAAGTGGTTTATCAAAATATTGGAGTTGACATGTATCAAGCTGCATCTCCAGCTGTGGGAGAACGTCTTTTTGATGACGATATGCTGCGTGATATATATTATATTTGTGAAGAAATTTTTCAAAAAAGAAATATAGGAGTGACTTATCCTCAAAAAGAAGTTGAGGAATATTTTGAAGAATTCCACACCATAATTTCTTTTTTCAAGCATATAGAAATTACTTTAGACTTTGTAGATCTTGATTGGTCGAAACTTTTAGATGAATTGATTCAAACTTTTCCGCAAATTGCCTGGATTGGTGGTTCTACAGAAAGAGAAGATAATCGAGTGACTTACTATCTTGATTTTGTTCCAATTGCATATAGAAATTCTGGTTTTCCGTTTCTGGTAAACTTGCAGCAATCGCTAGAACAGCAAGTTGTAGGTGAGAACTATGATCCAGATTCTCTTATCGAGTACTTTATAGAAACAATAGAGCAATTAAGTGCAAAGTTTATCAAGCCTCTTGAAATCAAAGAAAAGAATATTGAAAAAAAAATAGTAGAAGAAGTAGAATCAGAGGCTCAGAAAGATAGTTTGGCTCATAAATACAGTGAAGCAGAAGAAGAAAAGAAAAATTATGTGCTACAAATTGAAGAAGAATTGACTCGCGAAAAATATGTAAAAGAAAGAATGCGTTTAGCTAATCAAAAATTAGAGGTAGTTATTGAACAGATGGAACGTCAGCGATTGACAAAGGCGATGGATCAATTAAGTCATGCGACTCCTGAGGAAAATGAAAAGTGGGATCGAATATTAAAAGTTGACTTACGTGAATACTCTCAGATTTTGCAAAAAGCTAAATTTCTTGAACAAACATGGTTTATGAATAAAGAGTTGATTACAAAAAATGAAAAAATGACAATTTCAGATAATCAATTGACCTACGAAAGAGAACAAATAAGAGGTTTTAAAGAAGAGATTAATTCTACCGAACTTTATTTAATTTTAGAAGAATGTAAAGTGATTGAATCTAGAGTGAAGATTAAAAGAAAAACCTGGTTTCGTCAACCTTATGTTCGCATTATGAAAATGGATTACGATAATTTGCTTAAAAAAGCTGCCTATTTTGATTTAATTCAAGGGGAAAATTATCTTATTGAAAAAATTGTCTTAACTAACCAAGTAAGTAGTAGCTGAGTATTTTTTAGTTAAAAATCAAAAAGTGGAATGGACTTTGGAGGAGTAGGTGAAAAATGATTAGGAAGAAAAATCAAAAAATAGGTTGGTACAAATTTTTACATAAGGTGTATACATTTTTAGGATATATAAGTCTTTTGGGAAGTGTTGCTTTAGTCATATTGTTTAATGTTCCTTTAATTAAAATAAACCTTACTATTGAATATCTTTCCATACTAGTTCTAACTGTTGGTTTGTTTGTCTATTTTCGTATTAATACAGCGCATTATCATTCTTTAATTTACTTGATAGAGAATGTCTCTCCTAAATCTGGAGAAGTACGTAAGCCAAAAGAAAAGAGGCTAAGAAGCAATTATTAATTGAAAGTAGAAGATATTCTGAGTAGAGAGAGTTAAATTAAGGAGAAAATAGCTTAATAAATTAGCTGAGGGTTGCGAAGTTTTCGTGGTTTTTATCATGTAAAAATCCCCTCTTCTTTTCTCAGCGTGATTGAATTTTTTAATAGTTACATAAATCATTAAAAAATAAAGTAGTTACTGTACATAAAAAATCATTAAAGATTGACAAGAGAATATTTTAGGAGTTGGTAAAAAATGAATACACAAGAGAATGAAATGCAAGAAAAAAAAAATCTAAAAAAATATAGTATTCATCAAAAAATCAACACTAGAATGCTCGGTATAGAAATATTTAATCAGAACATAGCAGTGCCATATAGTGCCTATTTAATATGTAAATTGATTTATAAAGAAGATATTCACTCATTTAAAGAAATGGAAGAATTAATTTTTGAAATACAAGGTGCTTGGGAAAATGAGCAACAAGAAATATTTATAAAAAAAATTCATATATTTACCTCGGAAAAACACGTACTTCTAACAATTTCATTAGGTTTCTTTCAAAAAGATCAAGCCAAAAAGCTTCCAGATCTAAAAGAGTGGTTTAAAAATAAAATAGAAAATCACACTAAGGAATTGTCGCAAAGAAGGGCACTCGAAAGTGATTTATTAAAAAAATTATCTACTCAAATTGAACAATTAGAAACTAAGATAGATAAATTAGAGAATCGAGTTAAGAAAAGTGAAACAGTGGCTGTAGATGCTAATAAAAAAGTACAAGAAGAAATTGAACAGATGAATCAAATGCTTACAACTAAGCTAGCTAAAAAGAATGAATTGCTGGAAACAGGACGTAAAAATGCAGTTGATAAAAAAAATAAAAATCAAGTAAATGTTGATTTATCCACTCAAATTAATGCGCACAAGCATGAAAAACAAGAGAGTAAATTTCACTTAGTAAGAGGAAAAAAAGTAAAAAAAGTAACGACACAATGGCAAGCAATTAGTCCTAGTTTAAAAGAGATGCAAGTAAATACTAGTAGTGAAGTGGAGAAAATACAACAAAAAATTCATTTATCTGAATATGAAAAGAAGATTGTTTATTACTTTACAGAAGTAAAAACGTCAGAAAAAAAGCAAATCATCCCTAAAAAGAAATTTTTAGAATGGCAAGCTAAAATTGAATACATTGATTACTTGTGGAAGATGTTTGAATCGGAAAAACAATCAGAGTTAGTTATTGCTGAAAAATTAAGTTGTAAAAATTTAATAAAAGAATTACCAATAATATTAGTTGCTGTCGAAGAATTATCAAAATCTACAAGGTTATTTAATTATTGGATATATTGTCCTCAAGCAACTTTGATTAAGTTAAAAGGTTATGTAGTGTTAGCGGAATATTTAGCTAGTATTGCAGATAATACAGAAACTGTTTTTATGGTTAGCTAAATACGTAGTTACTTGAAAACTCAGAGAAGCATAGTACGTGAAGAGCGTAGCTCTGCTTTTTTGATTAGTAAGCAATAGTTTAAAATTATAAAACAACAGTTATTTTACTTCCAAAAATTACTATATTTTTTTTAATTTGTGAAATAAATCATGAGAATTTGAAGTGCATAATTAAAACAGATAAAAAAAACGATAAATACTATAATTAAATCTTATATTGCAAATAAAAAACAAAAAAACAATCGAATAATTGGGATGGTTGGGAAATAGCCAATCTAGGAATGGAGTGCTTAAAGTGGCTAGAAGAGGAGAGAACATATACAAGCGAAAAGATGGTCGTTGGGAAGGGCGGTATATCAAGGGTAGAAAAGCTTGTGGAAAAATTTATTACGGCTATATTTATGGTTATAAATATTCAGAAGTAAAAGATAAATTGATTTTTATAAAATATGAAAAACAAACCGTTGGAAGAACCAATTTAATGCCGTATGATGGAAGATTTTCCGATTGGGTGTCTTATTGGTTAGAAACTTTTGTACATCCAAAAGTCAAAGATAGTACTTATGCGAGTTATAAAAATAAATTAACGGTTCATGTGCTAGCTAAACTTGGAAAAATTAAATTACAAGATTTGAAAAAATCTGATTTTGAAGAATTGTTGAATGAAATGAGGCCGCACTTAAAAGCTAGTTCTATTAAGGCGATTTTTTCTGTTGTAAAAAATTGTTTAAGTAAGGCAATTACAATGAATCTGTTACTTGACAATCCCTGTGTGGGTTTAGAGTTACCTAAAATAAAAAGAAAAACGGTTCAAGCATTGTCTGTTAAAGATCAAGTGAAATTAGTCAAAGAAGTTGAAGAAGAACAAAAATTTTTCTCTATTATATTAGCTTTACAAACAGGACTAAGAATTGGGGAAATTTGTGGATTAAAATGGGAAGATATTGATTTTGAAAATAATGTTTTACATGTAAACAGAACCATTCAACGCATACAGTATGGTGAAAAAGGAAATCGTAAAACCAAAATAATTGAAATAAAACCTAAAAGTAGTAACTCACAAAGAAAAATTCCTATTTCAAAAGGATTAAGAAAAAATCTAATAGACATGAAGAAAATGTCAAAAAGTGAATACGTTGTTTCCAATAAAAATAAGCCGCTTGAGCCACGTACAATAGCTTATCGATTTCAAATTGTTCGAAAGAAAATTGGTTTGGAAAGTTTCTCGTTTCACTCACTGAGACATAGTTTTGCTACTAGATGTTTAGAAGCAGGAGGCAATATTGCTGCGATTAGTTCTTTGTTAGGCCACTCTTCCACTCAGATGACTTTGGATTGCTATACGAATTCATTCTTTTCTGAAGAGCGTCAATTAATTGATAAAGTAGATGTTTTTCAGTAGTTAGAAGTTTGTCTGAAGAGGTTTTGACAAAGACATAATTTTTAATCGATTTTTCCCGAAATTTATACAGTTTAGCTTTCAGTTATTATGGATGAGATAAAAAGGAAAAGACCACTTTTTTTTATCTTCAAAAACCGAACGAACGGCATAAAAAAATCAAATTCTCGGCAATTTCCCAATCATCATTCATTGCAAAAAGTGCAATAACTGATGATTCATCTAATTGCTCGAATATAAGCGATTGTTTAATGACCTGAGTAAATAGTGGTGTAAAAGTAGCCCCTTCGGAAACAATTAGCTCGTTGTACAACGAGCAATTCCAACAATGAGGGTAAATAGCTCACTTTCTTATAAAGTAAGCGGAAATTTGAAGAATATCAGGTAGGAATTATTCAACATCAAAAGGAAGTCTTATGCGTTTCTTGTCATTTCTGAAAATTCTTTCTTATTGCGATAAATCACGAAGAACCTAGGGATTCGATGATGCATTGTACCTACTCGGTTCTTGGAACTAATTACTTTTACTTCAACCGCAATAAACAGTAAAAAATAGATACTTTTAATTTTTCAATAAATACTGTTTGAGAGCTGTTCTAATCTATTGAAAATTCTGACTTTTTATTCATATAAGGAAAAATATATTTAGTTTATCATGGCGATTATTTAAATCCAGTTAAATATAGATATATGTATTAATTGAGATACATTTTTGTTAGTACTCCTTTTAAATCTCTTAAATCCATTTTTTCATTTTGGTGAGTAATAAATAAGAACTTTCTACCTCTATTTCTTATGTATGGATAGTCTACATTACTAATAACTAAGTCATAATTTTTACTTCTTGCCATTTCTTCAGCTGAGCCAATAGTTGTTAAATTTACTTGGCTGATCCACCAGGTAGTTAAGAATTTACTATATAAAAAGTCATCTTCAATAAAAACGCCTACTGTGATTCGAGATTGAATGCATTGTTCATAATAATCGATTGCATAAGATAGTTGCTGCAAGATTAAAGAATCACTGATTGATTGACTAAAAAATTGAGGATATTTCAGTTTATACTGACCAATGAACATCTGTAAAGTGGCGTTAAATTTTATTGGTGCGTATTCTCTATTATAGTGAAATCGTGTAATAGCTCCTTTAAAAATGATTTGTTTATAGACCAGCGATTTTAAATAATGTTGAAGGTGGTCTTTTTGCGTTGTCTCTAAGGTACTAGCGGGGTGTTTTTCTTCCATAAAAGTAAAAAAATCATGGACTAATATTTGTGTAAAAAAAGGACTGGTATTTTCAATTTTTTTCAAATCATTTAAAAGAGAAGAATTTATGGGAGAAATATTTTCTCCGAGTAAAAATAAAATTAGCAATAAGGCCTCGTCTGTACATTGTTTGAAAGAGTAATAATTTAAAAAAGAATTCAGTAATTGCTGCATATTTTGATAAAACTGAGTCTTTTTTAATTGAATAAAAAAATCATTTTCTTCATAAATCGTTAATTGATTGTTCGAAAGTACCTGATGAAAGTTAGAATTTTTATTTTGAACATTTCTCTTTTTTAAAACAATAAAATAAAAAGCGAGTTTTTGTTTCGATAATTCTGATAATGGAGCTTCAATCTTTTCTGTGATTTCTTCGATTATTAGTTGGATTTTTGGATCTAGATTATTTAGTTGGGTTAGATAGTCAGGACGGGTTTCGGAATAAAGAGAAATAAAGAAGTAGCGAATCTGCAATTCATCTCCTTGTATTGTTCCATTTTGAATGGTCAATTCAAATTCACTCAATAAATTGTTTAATTCATTGATTTTTCTAAAATATGTTGAATAACTAATATTGATTTTTTCACATAAACGAGAAGGATCAGTGGTTCCTGTTAAAAATAATTCTTCTAAAATTTTATATTTTGGTGCCTGAACAATAAATTCAAGTAGTAATTTATTTAGAGAATAATTTGTTTTTGTGTTGAAATGAACAGTTGTCTTATCTAACGTTAGCGAAAAATTACCATTTGATTTACTAGACAAATGGATTAAATTTTCAATTAATCTTGTAACAAAGTAAATTCCTGTTTGTAAGTAGTCAGCAATATCTTGCTTTTTCGCAGATCCACCAACATCACACATATATTTTAATAGCATAATTTGATGCGCTTCAATTTTTTCTAATAAATCAACCCGGTTCATAAAAGTGCCCCTCTATAATTCTAAAATAAAAGTTATCGTTCTCTTAATGTAGTTTTGTATTCAATTGAGAAATGTACATTTTTTTACAATTATTAATTAGTAAAAAATTATTATATTTACTATTTGTTTGTTTTTCGAAATAAAAATAATGTAAAGTTAGTATAAATAAAGTACATCTATCTTACAATAAATTACACAATAATAACAGATTATTTTTAAAATAATTTATACGAATACATGATTAATTTCTTTTTATCATTCATAAATTACTTTGAATAATGTTTTTACTTATCTTTGATAATGGAATAAGCTAAATTATTATTGAAGTAAATTAAGCAATTGTTTAATGATCTTATAAACGGTGGTGCAAAAGCAGTTTTCTCGGAAATAAACCGAAATTGTTGTAAAACACAGCGAATGAAATAAGCTGATGTTGCACAATACCTACTCGGTTCTCGGAGCTAATCACTTTTGTCCCGACCTCGTGTTCCTTATGCATTTTTGGAAATGTCTTGTTGTAGTGAAGAATTAAGAGGAACTTAGTGATTTGATGAGTAGCAAATCTAATTAGGTGTTACCGCTCTTTTAATTCTGGCTTTAATAATACCTGATTAATCGAAATTGCTTTTGCTTGATTGGTTAAAACATGGTATTGTATGCTAGTAGGTTTGTGTCTTGTTTCATAAAAATTTTTAATAGAAAGGACATGGCTGTAATGTACGATTTGGGCGATATAGTAGAGATGAAGAAACCTCATGCATGCCAAGCAAACCGTTGGGAAATTATCCGAATGGGTGCTGATATCAAAATAAAATGTGAAAATTGTGGACATATCGTGATGATGACAAGAAGAGATTTTCAAAAAAAATTAAAAAAAGTATTGGAAAGAAAAGTAACAGAATAGCTTTCTTGTTGTATAATTTAAGTGAAGTAAATTTTATAGTATGATTCGTTTTATATGAATAGCAGACTGAGATAAAGGAAGAGTGAATAAATAATGGCATTAACAGCTGGAATCGTAGGTTTACCAAATGTGGGTAAGTCTACCCTTTTTAACGCAATTACAAAAGCAGGAGCAGAAGCTGCAAATTATCCTTTTGCAACGATTGATCCCAATGTTGGGATGGTTGAAGTTCCTGATGAAAGATTACAACGCTTAACGGAGTTAGTTAAACCTAAAAAAACCGTTCCGACAACGTTTGAATTTACAGATATTGCTGGAATTGTTAAAGGTGCAAGTAAAGGTGAAGGACTTGGAAATCAATTTTTAAGTCATATACGTCAAGTAGATGCAATCTGTCATGTTGTTCGTTGCTTTGATGATGATAATATTACTCACGTTGAAGGCCGTGTCGATCCATTAGCTGACATTGATACAATCAATCTTGAATTAGTATTAGCGGATTTGGAGTCTATCAATAAACGATATACGAGAGTGGCTAAAGTTGCCAAAACAAAAGATAAAGATGCTGTTGCAGAATTGGCTGTTTTAGATAAAATCAAACCTGTTTTAGAAGAGGGCTTATCTGCTCGTACGATAGAATTTACAGAAGAAGAACAAAAAATTGTTAAAACGTTGTTTTTATTGACAGCAAAACCAATTTTATATGTGGCAAATGTTTCAGAAGATGAAGTAGCTGATTCTGATAATAATCCATATGTGCAACAAGTAAGAAACTTTGCTACAAATGAAAATGCCGAAGTTATTGTTGTTTGCGCTCGTGCTGAAGAAGAAATTGCCGAATTGGACGAAGCAGACAAAGATGAGTTTTTAGAAGCGTTAGGAATCGATGAGTCTGGCTTGGATCAATTGATTCGTGCGGCTTATGATTTATTAGGCTTGGCAACTTATTTTACGGCTGGTGAACAAGAAGTTCGTGCTTGGACTTTCCGTAAAGGAATGAAAGCTCCACAAGCAGCTGGGATTATCCATTCTGATTTTGAGCGTGGCTTTATTAGAGCTGAAACCGTCTCTTATGAAGACTTAAATAAATATGGAAACATGCAAGCAGCGAAAGAAGCCGGAAAAGTTCGGTTAGAAGGTAAAGAATACATCGTTCAAGATGGTGATGTGATGCTTTTCCGTTTCAATGTTTAAAAGAATATTTTTTCTCACTACAACTATATGTTAAAATATCTTTTAGGTAAAAACTGTCTCTATTTTGGGGCAAGGAGGATGCGAACGAATGGAAGTAGAAGCACTTCGAGAATTAGTTACAGAAAATCGTGAATTAGAACAAAAGCTAACAAAGAAAAATGAGCAATATATTTTTGATTTGAAGAAAGCCTTGCGTGCTGCAAATCTTTCTGAAGAGTTACAAACAGTAGCATTACATGACATCTTACTTCAGTTGGTGGAAGGACAAAAAAGCGGTAAAACAGCTCGTCAGTTATTTGGAACAGTTTCTGAAAGAACGGAAGCTATTTTAAATAAACCAGAAGAATTACCAGAATCACCTGCTGGCTTAATGTGGTTAGACAATACGTTATTGTTGATGGGAATCATGATGATTATTCTGTCAGTGACCTCAATGTTTTCTAATGCACGCTCGCAACAATTGGGCTTAGTCACATTTATTGTTACTTCTATGGCGGGTGGATATTTATTTTATGTATCTTATAAGTACATTTATCAATACGATCGTCCAGGAGCGGATAAATCACAACGTCCAAGTTGGTTAAAAACAGGAGCGGCGTTAATGGGTGCAATGCTCTTAATGGTTTTTGCTTTTGCAGGTTCTGCTTTTTTACCCCCAGTACTAAATCCTATTTTAGATCCTACGATTGCAATTATACTTGGAGCAGTGGTATTAGTTGCTCGTTACTTCTTAAAGAAAAAGTATAATATGAAAAGTAGTTTATCACGTTAATTTACTTTTTTAATAATAATGAAATAAATTGAATTTTTCGAGGTTGAGTCAGTGATGAATCCCTCTGAGAGAGAAGCTGAAGGTCACGAAAATTATTTTTCTAGTTTTTGTGATTTTCAGCCTTTTTATAGTTTACATCACTTGTTACTGCTGTTTTTCTTTCAAAACAATGGCAAAACAATAAGAAAACACTAATGTTAGGGAATTCAGACAAAAAACGATTGAAAACATAAAAATCTGGTTGACTTCCCTTTTGTTATCTGTTATTTTTTTAAATAAAATTAAGCTGAGGAGTGGTCCAAAAATGTCTAACTGGGAAACAAAATTTGTAAAAAAAGGTCTAACATTTGATGATGTTTTATTAATTCCTGCTGAAAGTCATGTATTACCGAATGAAGTAGATATGAGCGTTGAGTTAGCGAAAAACATTACCCTAAATATTCCTCTAATCAGTGCAAGTATGGATACTGTAACTGATAGTAAAATGGCAATTTCAATGGCTCGTCAAGGTGGCTTAGGTGTCATTCATAAAAATATGAGTATCGCTCAGCAAGCAGATGAAGTCCGGAAAGTAAAACGTTCTGAAAGTGGCGTAATTATCGACCCGTTTTTCTTAACACCAACTAATTTAGTTGCAGATGCTGAACAATTAATGAGTAAATACCGGATCAGTGGTGTACCAATCGTTGAAACAATGGAAAACCGAATTCTAGTAGGAATTATTACTAACCGTGACATGCGCTTTGTGACCGACTATCAAATGAAGATTGAAGAAGTTATGACTAAAGACCACTTAGTAACAGCCCCAGTTGGTACTTCTCTGAAAGATGCAGAAAAAATCTTACAAAAACACAAAATCGAAAAATTGCCAATTGTAGATGAAAACAATCGTTTAAGTGGCTTAATCACCATTAAGGATATTGAAAAAGTAATTGAATTCCCAAATGCAGCGAAGGATGAACATGGAAGGTTGTTAGTTGCCGCAGCAGTAGGTGTGACAAGCGATACGTTTGAACGTGCTGAAGCGTTGTTAGATGCAGGCGCAGATGCAATTGTGATTGATACAGCTCATGGACATAGTGCTGGAGTACTAAGAAAAATCGAAGAAATTCGAGCAACATTTCCTAAAGCAACTTTAATCGCTGGTAATGTCGCTACAGCAGAAGGAACAAAAGCTTTATATGATGCGGGTGTCGATGTAGTAAAAGTTGGAATTGGGCCAGGTTCTATCTGTACAACTCGTGTAGTAGCAGGTGTTGGTGTTCCTCAATTGACTGCTATTTATGATGCTGCTTCTGTTGCACGTAAATATGGCAAAGCAATTATCGCTGATGGCGGAATTAAGTACTCTGGAGATATAGTGAAAGCATTGGCTGCTGGTGGTTATGCAGTAATGTTAGGAAGTATGTTGGCTGGAACAGATGAATCACCAGGTGAATTTGAAATTTATCAAGGACGTCGCTTTAAAACTTATCGTGGAATGGGTTCGTTAGGTGCAATGGAAAAAGGTTCAAGTGATCGCTATTTCCAAGGTGGCGTAAATGAAGCGAATAAATTAGTTCCAGAAGGAATTGAAGGTCGTGTAGCGTATAAAGGAAGTGTATCTGATATTGTATTCCAATTGATTGGTGGTTTAAAATCAGGAATGGGCTATGTTGGAGCTGGAAACTTGAAACAATTACGTGATGAAGCTCAATTTATTCAAATGAGCGGAAATGGATTGAAAGAATCTCATCCACATGATGTTCAAATCACTAAAGAGGCGCCAAACTACTCTGTAGAGCAATAGAATTAAAAAACTAGCAATAATTTTTTCTATCTGTCAGTGTGACAAGGTAGAAGATTATTGCTAGTTTTTTATTGTACAGGTCGTTCATCTGTGGAACCATAGTACATATGCAGTGGTTTTGCTTTATTCATTAGTAATTGTTTAGATGGAATAATTTCATAACCTGCTGCTCTCAAATGATCAATGACGATTGGAACGGCGTCGATTGTTTCAGGATAAATATCATGCATTAAGATGATTGAGTCATTATAAGCTGTGTCATCTACACGTTTGACGATGGCATTCTTATTATGACTTTGCCAATCTTGAGAATCTACAGACCATTGAATAATTGGTTTGCCAATGATTTCAGCAACATCTTTATTGACAGCACCGTATGGCGGTCTAAAATCTGTCGGTAAAGTACCGGTTGCGTTGTAAATAGCTTTATCTGTGTTGTTTACTTGATCGCTAATAGTTGCAGCATCTAAAGTTGTCAAGTTTGGATGAGAAAATGAGTGACTCGCCACTTCATGTCCTTCATCATAAACTCTTTTAGCTAACTCTTCATTCTGGCTTACATTTTGACCGAGCATGAAAAATGTTGCTGTGACTCCCTTTTCTTTAAGGATATCTAATAATCTTGGTGTTGTCGCCGGATTAGGTCCGTCATCAAAAGTAAGGGAAATATATTTTTGATTTGGATCCAGAGCTTGTGGAACTTCGGTACTTAACTTACTTTTATCAATAAAATCTGTATTGATGAAGCCAACAATATCGTTATAAGGAACCGTCACTTCTTTTTTATCAGCAATAGTTTCAGGTAGTGTAAGAGTAATCGCATCTGATTGATAAGTAAATGGCGTATCGTCCAATGTTAAATTTGGTATCGCCAGGACTTGGTCAAGAACAGCATCATCATTTGGGTGATCGCTCAATATTTTTTGTTGAATTACTTGTCGAACAGCTAATAAGTTGGCTTCGTTGTCATCAAATAAATCATGCAATGATACTAGCTTATTTGTTTGATTATTCATGGCAATTCCAGAATCAAGGGTTCCTTTTTCTTCGATCCAGTCATTATTGTTCCAAACATAGGTGTCAACAACAGGTTGATACTCTGTGACTGTGTCAGATGAATAGCCTTTTTTTATTTGAGCAACTATTTTCGTTTCAGCTTCTTTTTTTGTTTGTTCGATGGTGTTGATTTTTTGATTCATATTTTCTTCAATTGTTGCCAATTCTGATTTTAGCTCATCAGATTTAGGTAAATAAGTAATAATCTCGACTTTGCCTTGTTTTTGTATGGACTCATTACTATCGATTCCTTCAGTTTTTTGTTTTTCTCTGATGGAAGCCAATAAGTCATCTTCTTTTTGTTTAAAATCATCGTTTGTTTTGTTTTCGGTTGTCTTCTTCGCAGTATTATCAGGGTTCGTTAGATGTGTATACACAGCATAGCTACCCACACAAGATACAAGTAGAGCAAAAACAACCAACCAATAGTACCATGTTACTTTTGATTTTTTTCTTTTTGCTTGTCTAGAACGTCTAGTATTGGCTCTATTCTGGGGTTCTTGATTCATGGTCATTCTATATCGATCCTTTTCATGAAATCTAATTCTAAAGGACAACTGTATCATGTTTTTTTTACTTATTCAATAAAATTATAATTATTTAATCAATTTCAAATTTCCCATATAAGGAATTAGAACTTCTGGAATTGTAACTGAACCATCTTCATTTTGATAGTTTTCTAAAATAGCTGCTACTGTTCGGCCAACCGCTAAACCAGAACCGTTTAAAGTATGGGCGTACTGAACCTTATCGTTTTCGTCACGATATCGAATCATTGCACGACGCGCTTGGAAGTCTTCACAATTTGAGCAAGAGCTAATTTCACGATAAGTGTTTTGAGCAGGGATCCATACTTCTAAATCGTATGTTTTAGCGGCTGAAAAACCCATGTCTCCAGTACATAAAGCTAGTACACGATATGGTAATTCTAATTTTTGTAGAATTTCCTCTGCATTTGCAGTCATTTTTTCTAATTCTTCATAAGAATGTTCTGCATCACTGAATTTTACCATTTCTACCTTATTAAATTGGTGTAAGCGAATCAATCCGCGTGTATCACGACCTGCGCTACCAGCTTCAGAACGGAATGATGGGCTAAGTGCAGTGAAATAAATTGGTAAACTTTCTTTATCTAAAATCTCATTATTATAGTAGTTTGTTAAAGGAACTTCAGCTGTTGGAATTAGCGTAAAATCTGTATCAGCAAGTTGGAAAACGTCTTCTTTGAATTTTGGAAATTGACCAGTCCCGAACATAGCGTTGCTATTAACAATATAAGGAGTCATCATTTCGGTATATCCATGATCATATACATGCATATCTAACATGAAATTATATAGAGCACGTTCTAATCGCGCACCCAAGCCTTTATAATAGACAAAACGACTACCAGCAACTTTTGCTCCACGTTCAAAATCTAAAATACCTAAATTTTCAGCAACTTCCCAATGAGGTTTCGGTTCAAAATCAAAAGTACGTGCTTTGCTCCAGCGGCGAACTTCTACATTATCTTCTTCGTCAGCTCCTACAGGAACTGATTCATGTGGCAAGTTAGGAAGTGTGGTAGAAATTTCTTTTAGAGCGGCGTCGATTGTTTCAATTTCGATATCTAAGGCTTTGATGTTGCCGCCGACTTCTTTCATTTCATTGATTTTATCCGTTGCATCTTCTTTTGCTCGTTTTAGTTGAGCGATTTCAGTTGAAACATCATTACGATATTTTTTTAATTCTTCAGACTTCACCAGTAGCTGACGACGATTTTCGTCTAAGCGCATAAATTCTATCAGCACCTCTTCTTTGACACCTCTATTTTTTAATTTTTCTTGTACTGCTTCAAAATTTTGACGAATCATCTTAATGTCTAACATATTCTTTCCTCCTATTTATTATTACTACAAAAAAAGTCACTTTATCCCAGAAAAAATCTTGGGACGAAGTGACTTGAATAATCGTTTCGCGGTACCACCCGAGTTCAGCCAAATAGGCCGCTCTTATACTAGCTATTAACGGTAGCCACCGGTCTAACTTGTTTCGTTAGACAGCTTATCAGAGACGGAATTCATCGTAGTTGATTACTTGCTTTCACCGCCGCAAGCTCTCTTGAAATCATTACTACAAGTACTTTTTCTCTTGCTTTCCATTAGAATACAAAATTTCTAATGGAATGTCAAGCAAGCTTAGACTTAAGTTTAGTCAAAAAGTACGAAACATCCCTTAATAATAAGTGAAAGGGAGTAAAGTTTCTTATTGCAGTATTCTCTGCAAAAGAGTCTTGGAAAATCAGAGCTAAACAACCTCTTAAAACTCAGATGTTTTAGCGTAAGTTTTATTAAAAATAGAAAATTGATTGAGTATAAAACAAAAAAACAGTTAACTCTGAACAATCGAATGGAGTTAACTGTCTGGAAAAATATTGCTATCGTATTTTTTTGTAGGGTTTGTTTAGTTTTAGAAAATAAAACTAAACTTTTTCCTACTATATAGAAGTGCGGTTTTGAGTTAGGGGTAAATGGATAATAAACGAAGTCCAATTAGTATCTGACTTGGCATAAATATAACCACCATGTAGAGCGATGATACTTTGGGCAATGGCCAAACCTAAACCAGTTCCGCCAGTTTCTTGTGAGCGTGATTCTTCCACTCGATAAAAGCGGTCAAATAATTGATCTAACGATTTTTTTGGAATTGGTTGACCATCATTTTTAACTGAGATTACAGCTTCTAAACCGATTTTATCTACCGAAATAACAATATGCTTCCCGCCTTTCCCGTACTTTAAGGCATTTGAAAGTAAATTATTAAATACGCGCACTAATTTTTCGGTATCGCCATCCATCATTAGAGAAGGGGGGTCCGCTTGAACTTGAATAATCATCCCTTTTTTCTCAGCTTCCAGCTTAAAATCAGCAGCTAACTGTTCAACTAGTTGAACCATATCAAAATTAGTTGAATAGAGTGGAACACTTGGTTGACGTACTTTAGTGTACTCAAAAAGGTCATCTACTAATAATTTCATCTGTTTAGCTTTAACATAAGCGGTATGCGTGTACTTCAATAAATCTTCCTGACTATGAAACTGTCGATCTTCAATTAATCCTAAATAACCAATAATAGAAGTTAAGGGGGTACGAATATCATGGCTGACATTCGTAATCAATTCATCCTTAGATTTTTCTATTTTCCGCTCATCTTCAATTGCAGCTACAGTACTATCAACTAAGCCATTGACACTAGAAACAACTTTTGCTAAATCACCACTTAGTTGAAATGGAATACGATGCCCATAATTTCCGTCTGCGATATAATGAAGCTCAGTAATAATATGTCGCAATTGCATTTGGCGGTAACGACGAATTAAACGCCAGTACAGTACAACAATATCAACAATGAAAAAAATCGGGATAATAAATTTACTCCAGCTCCAAAATAGGTTGGTATTTAGTTCATTTGCTACAGCATCCTTTGTGGCCCAAACGATTCCTTGCAGTGATTCATTGACATGAAGGATTTGATTAATCAAAACCATAATTGATACATTTAATAGTAGTAAAAGAATAATAGTTACAATTCCTTCAGCTAATAATTCACTGATTTCTTTAGAGGTTAGAGTAATTCTCTTTTTTGTTTCAGCTTTGCTTTGTTTAACGCGCATCGATCTTATACCCAACACCCCAAACGGTTTGAATCACCTTTTCGCCACCAGTAGCTTCTTCGATTTTATCTCGTAGATGACTAACATGAACCATAACCGTTTTAGCTGAAACAATACTTTCTTGCTGCCAGACACGTTCAAATATTTCGTCGGCACTAAAAACTCGATTTGAATGGTTAGCTAACAAATACAAAATACCAAACTCTAAAGCAGTTAATTGAATTTCAGTTCCTTCCACTGTACGTACTTCATGTGAGTCTCTATTGATTATTAGAGAACCTACTTCTAAAACGTCGGGTTCTTCTGCTTTTAATTGAATCTGGCTACGTCTCAAGATAGACTTAACTCTTGCCATAACTTCAAGAGGGTTAAATGGTTTTGTGACGTAATCATCAGCTCCTGCAACTAAACCTTTGATTTTATCCATATCGGTGGTTTTTGCTGTTAGCATAATAATCGGAATTTGAGATTCCTTTCGAAGCTCTTTGACTACTTGCATCCCATCCATAATAGGCATCATGATATCTAAAATCAGTAAATCAATACCTGATGTGGTTCTAATTTTAGAAAGTGCCTCTTTTCCATCGTAAGCTTTCACAACTTCATATCCTTCGTTGTGAATGTAAATACTAAGTAGTTCTACAATCTCTTTATCATCATCAGCAACTAAAATTTTCATAATTTGTATTTCCTCCATAATAAAGTAGTTTAATTCCTTCCTATATATTCTATCAAAAAATAGCAGAAAAAGATAAGAGCAGAGAAGACGTTAGAGAAAAATTAGGAATAAATAAACAAAACTTAAGAAAATGACGCCAAAAGACCTCCTGAATAGTAATAAAACGAACGATTAATCTATAAAATCAAAAAACAATCGCTTATAAAAAAAACTGAAAAAATTTTCATTTTTTAGTTGACCTATACCTGATTTATTGATATATTATTACTTGTCGCTAGGCGGGGAACACAAAGAGCTAAGTGATTGCAAAAATCAAGTCATCAAAAACAATTTTTAATTTTAAAAAAAGTTGTTGACAAATGATGAGAAACTTGATAAGATATAAAAGTTGCTGGCGAAACAAACAGTAACAAATTGAATAACAAACAAGTTATTCAAAAACATTGAAATATCAATAAAAAAGTTGTTGACAAATAACGAATAAGTTGATATGGTATAACAGTTGTCGCTGATAAAGTGATAACAAATCGAAACAAACTACTAAAAAGTTTTTTAAAAAAGCAGTTGACATCGAAAAAGAGACATGATATAATTTAGGAGTTGCCGCATGGCGACTTAAGTAGACCTTTGAAAACTGAACAAAGTAAGACGAACCAAATGTGTAGGTTGTTTTTACAATGGTAAAAACAAACAACAATTTTTAAAACAAGCGAAGCAATATGCTAGCAAACAAAATGAGCTTAACAATCGTAAGATTGTGTTCAACTTTTATTATGAGAGTTTGATCCTGGCTCAGGACGAACGCTGGCGGCGTGCCTAATACATGCAAGTCGAACGCTTCTTTCCTATCGAGTGCTTGCACTCACTTGGAAAGAGGA